>JBGTIP010000017.1:0-183616 GCA_041745615.1 Pyrinomonadaceae bacterium
TGCTCAAGCCGCGGCTTGAGCAATTGAGAAAACAAAACTACAAAAGGAGGCATTGTAAACCTTAATCAGGACTAAGACACGAGTGACAACTTCCACCAGGAATACACACTAAAAAGTGTCAACTGTTTTCAGGACGACACAAACGTAATACAGCCTCAGGAAAATAGCTGGTACACGTTGCAAACCGGTAACTGTAACAGTACAAAGCCGTTTATGGCGATTTCTTTGTCCCGAGGTGGTACAAAAACAGGGGGTGTGGGCGGTTTTTTTTAACGCCGGGCGACCGGACAGGGGCCTTAGGATATGGACCTTCGGCCTTGGACGAAAAGAGGTGCTCACCCTCGGGTCGGGGTACTTTCAGATCAAATATTCAGGATGTCGACGAGTTCCTGGACGGCAGCGGCGCTCTTGTGGAGAGCGGTGCGTTCGTCATTGGTCAGGCTTATCTCGATGATCTGTTCGATACCGTTCTTGCCGAGCTTTACCGGCACGCCGACAAAGAGGTTGCTGATCCCGTATTCGCCTTCGAGAAAGACGGCGCATGGCAGGATCTTCTTCTTGTCCTTGAGGAGAGCCTCGGCCATTTCGACAGCTCCGAGCGAGGGTGCGTAGTAGGCCGAACCGGTTTTGAGCAGTCCGACGATCTCGGCTCCGCCGTTGGCTGTGCGGGTCAGGATGCCGTCAATAACCTCTTTGGAAAGCAGCTCGGTGATCGGTATTCCCGCGCACGTCGAGTAGCGGGGAAGCGGCACCATCGTGTCGCCGTGGCCGCCAAGGACGAATGCCGTGACATTCTCGACCGAGCAATCAAGTGCCTCGGCGAGGAAACATCGCATTCGCGCACTATCGAGCACACCGGCCATTCCCATTACGCGGTTCTTGGGGAAGCCCGAACGGCGAAATGCGACCTGTGTCATTGCATCAAGCGGATTAGATACGACGATAATAAATGAATTTGGCGAATATTTCGCGACTTGTTCGGTGACTTGCCCGACGATGTCGGAATTGGTCTTGAGCAGGTCGTCACGGCTCATGCCGGGTTTACGCGGCAGCCCGGCGGTGATGATGACTACGTCGGAATCTTTCGTTTCTTCGTACGAATTTGCTCCGACAAGCTTTACGTCAAATCCGTCGATCGGGGCCGCCTGTGCGAGATCAAGCGATTTGCCCTGCGGTGTGCCCTCAACGATGTCAACGAGCACAACATCCGCCAGCTCTTTGCTCGCGATCCAGTGGGCCGCGGTCGCCCCCACATTACCCGCACCGACAACCGTAACCTTATGTCTTCCAGCCATTATAAAACCTTCCTATTAGAAATATGTCTTAGTGAATAAAAGGGTATTTTGTCATAGATGGCTATAAACGGCAAAAGGGGCATCGGGGGCAAGGTAAGAAGTCAGCAAAGAGGATGCAATCGCGAAGTGAAGGTCGGCTAACGTGAAAAAGCCCGACGCGCTCTCCCCTTCGCATCGGACTTTTTCGTTATGGCCTTAGGATCTCGCCCTCGACCAAACCTTGAGAAAGATAAGAGTGAAAAAATTCCCTCTTCTGTTTTTTATATAAAGCAATGACCGTGCCACGTTCGGTAATTCTCAAAGAAAAAGGAAACTACCGGTATTTTGCTCAAAGTATCTTTCATGGCTCAACCAAAAATCACGGTTTCCGTTACGGCCTGCACGAAATCGGGCGTACGACGGTCTCGTTATTGCAGGATCGGATGATCGCCCCCGCGGCTGTGGTCAGCCGTCGCCGCATAACGCCTGCGGTCATTGTGGTAGAGAACGAGATGTTCCCCTTCGTATCTCACAACATTGGCTACCCGATCAAGATCACGTGTGTGTTCGGCTATTACGAATGCAAGGGGTTGGTTAGAGATAACCATCCCGGCCGCGTATATAAATCCGCCCTGATCGTATACCGATCCGGCATACTGCGCGGCCTTGACCGCTATATCAGGCGAATACTGCCCGTCAGCATTGGTTGTCCGGTCCGCACGAGCGATATAGATCGTGTAGTCGCCGTAGTTGAGGCGATTACGATAACCGTTCCGTCGAGCGGCCGCGAAAAGGTCGGTCAAGCCGCGATCTATGGCACTCATCATCGCGGGCGACGGCCTTTTTACGGCCATTACGGACGCGCCTCTCGGAGTGCGCACGGAAATAGTGAACCGGTCACCGGTTATACTTTGCGCCTGGGCTAATACTCGCTGGTTTTGAGCAGATGCACTCTGCGTCGCAAAGGCCGCAGCCCCGGATATGACCAGCAAACTTAATATGGTTCGTAACATGGTAATAATTCCCCCAACACTATTCAGGGCAATTACCATACCAGGGATGAGGAGCTTTCAACGGGGGCGGCAGGACCGGCAATCGCCAAGATCGAAAACTAATACCTCAAGGTATTGGGTTCTGACCTCTTCGACATGTTGATCGCAAAGATTGCGGTGCAATACGGTAAAATTTTGGGCTGCGCTTGGCATGATGTCGTCGGTACCGAAAGTCCGATTTCCAAAGCGAACATGCTTACTCGCCGCAGCTGGGCAGCGGCTCCATTGGCATTTGATGGTGATTTCGCCGGTCATGTGATGGGTGACTAGTTTTTTCTGTAAACTAAGCTTCTAACCGTAAATTGTCAATGTGGTACTGGGGACGGGAATCGAACCCGTACGACCCTAAGGTCACAGGATTTTAAGTCCTGGGCGTCTACCAATTCCGCCACCCCAGCACGATGCTAGAGATTACCACTTCTAATTTGCAACTTCAACGGATTTGCCCCGAGCCTCGCGGCTCTGCGATCGAGAGAGGTGCACGGAGTCCGTACCCGGGTGTAGGGCTACGCGCTGGGAACCGTGCGTCTTACTATCGAGGGAGCCATTCGTGTATATTTAGGACAAGTAGTTCTTGAAAGGAAACTCCAATGGAACAGGTAGCTTGGATCTTGTGGCTCATTTTAGGCATCATTCTGATAGTCGCCGAAATCTTTACATTAGGCTTTGTGCTCTTCTGGTTCGGCCTCGGAGCTCTGGCCGCCGCTCTCGTAGGCTTCTTGGGGCTTGGCTTCGTCTGGCAGTTCATGGCGTTTGCTTTAGTTTCGACGGCTCTGACGGCAATGTCACGCACTATATTTGCCCGGTACCTTCCCAGTGGCGAGGGGGAATCGATCAAATCAAATGTGGACTCGCTGCCCGGGCAGATCGGTACCGTTACGACCCCGAGCAGCGGCGAGCTGCGAGAATCCGCGGTTCGGGTTTATGGGTCAACCTGGACCGCTTTCCCTACGGACGGGGAGTCGGAACTTAAAGAAGGTGAAAAAGTTGAGGTGATCGAGGTAAGGGGTTCGTCTATTTACGTTAGGCGGATAACAAATGAATTGCCTAGCTGGCGAGACGATGCGAACTAAAACTAGAGTGTTTCCGCGGTATCTTCCTGATCTGCCGTGTCGTGTATACCTGCCAGATCGATAAGCTCAAGCTTGACACCTTCTTCTTCCGGTTCGTCGAGTGCTTCACCGGTAAATTTGGCGATAACTACCGTAATATTATCCTCACCGCCGTTCGCATTGGCTAATTTTATCAACTCGGCGCAGCTGTTTTGAAGCTGATCGAAATTTCCTTGAACGATCTCCTGAATCTCGCCGGCACTGACTTTGTTTGACAATCCGTCGGTACATAGGACGAATACATCATCTCTAAACGGGGCAACGCGGGCCGAGACCGGATATATCTCGTTTTGGGCTCCCAGTGCCTGGAGAATGACGTTCTTTAGAGTGTGCTTCTCGGCCTCTTCTGCAGAAATTTGCTGGGCGTCGATCAATTGCTGAACTAGCGACTGGTCTTTTGTGACTTGGTAAATATTGCCCCGCCGCACCAGGTACGCTCGGCTATCCCCCACCTGAATAATATCGGTGGCTTCTGGGGTCACGCCAATTGCCGTAAAGGTCGCGCCCATACCCTGATACTGTGGATCACTGCGTCCCTGTTGGTGAATTAGATGATTGGCAAATACCGTTGCCTCATAAAGCCTGTTTATGAGGTAGTGGTCCTGTTCGTCTGGCGTGAGGGTCTTGTCAATATCGTCATCGAGCATTTTTTCGCTGACCGTTTCCACGGCCATTGTGCTTGCGACCTCACCGGCCATTGCCCCGCCCATGCCGTCGGATACAGCCATGATCACACCGTGACCATTCACCTCGAATCTTTGGCTCTCGATGACAAATTCCCCATCTTCCTGAGAGCCGGTCCAGGCCTTCGCGTCAGCGATATTCAGCAGCAGGTAATTGTCTTCATTGCCCTTTCGGATCCGTCCGATATGCGAGGCAGCATGTATCTCAACAGTGAACATATTCAGTCTTGGTCTTCAAAGTTTAGCGTTTTGTGCTAATTTTTCAACTCTAAACTCTAACACGTTGTCTAACTTAAAGCCTGGTCAAGGTCTTCGAGAATATCCTCGACATCTTCGATACCCACCGAGATACGAACGAGGCCGTCCGTGATACCGAGCCGGGCACGGGTTTCGAGCGGTACCGAAGCATGTGTCATCGATGCCGGATGCGAGATGAGTGTCTCCACTCCGCCAAGACTTTCGCCGAGGGTGCAGAGCTTTACTGACTCGAGTGCCTTCCGCGCATTGTCGAGTGAGCCTGTTTCAAAGGAGACCATTCCGCCAAAGCCGGTCTGTTGTCGTTTTGCCAACTCGTGCTGAGGGTGGGACGCAAGCCCCGGATAATAAACCTTTTGGACGCTGGGATGCTCCGTTAAGAAATTGGCGACGACTCGGCCATTCCGGTCATGTGCCTCCATCCTTACAGCCAGAGTCTTAGTGCCGCGAAGTACCAAAAATGAATCAAACGGTGAGAGAATTGCTCCGATGCTATTCTGAACGAATCCTATCCACTCCGCATCGGCCTCATCATTCAGAGCAACGAAGCCTCCAACACTATCCGAGTGGCCGTTGAGATATTTCGTAGTCGAGTGGACTACGATGTCGACCCCGTGATCGATAGGACGCTGAAAGTATGGGGACATGAATGTGTTGTCGCATATGACCTTGGCCCCGTTTGCATGTGCCAGATCGGATACCGCTTTAAGATCGGTTACCGTCATCACCGGATTAGTCGGTGTCTCGACGAATACCAGTTTAGTATTTGGCCGGAATGCACTCTCGAGGTTTGCGATATCGGCGGTGTCGGCAAGGTCAAATTCGACACCGTAATCGGTGAGGATACGGTTAAAGAGCCTAAAGGTCCCACCGTAAGTATTATCGCCGAGAATGACGTGGTCGCCTGACTTTACCAGTTTCAAGCTGGCATCGATCGCCGACATGCCCGAGGCGAAAGCAAAGCCGAATCTGGCATTTTCCAGAGCTGCGATATTCTTTTCAAGAGCGGATCGCGTTGGATTTTGCGTACGAGCGTACTCAAAGCCCTTATGGCGCCCTAGCCCGTCCTGTGCATAAGTCGACGTTTGGTAGATCGGAACGCTAACCGCACCGGTTGCAGTATCTGGCTCATTGCCGGCGTGAATCGCAATTGTCGAGAAACCCATAATGTAGCCAAAAAATAAGTGAAAGGAACTTCAATATTTTATAACTTTTGAATCAAATACACTACCAATCATTTATAGTTTTACCTGTGCGGGTGGGCAGCGGGAAACCATCTGCCAAACGACCAAATTGAGTTTGCGGAGAGGGTTTGTACTCGGAACTGTCTGAGTCATAGCAGGTTGGCGATTAACAGAGACCTAAGTGAAGAATAGTTTTACTTTATGCTCCCCTAATGAGTTAAAATGGCAGACAGGCGAAACCCAGTCGGGTACTCGGATCAACTCTGACAATTTTTATGGAGAATACATGGCTGAAATCGATCTAGGCGACGCTCGTTCACCAGCGGAACGCCGAGGTTCTGACCGCAAGAAGCTCATCGTCGACGTTCGTTTCGACGGAGGAGACAGCACTGGAATTGCAAACACCCGAGACATAGGTGTTGGCGGGCTTTATATGACAACCACCGCAGCCCTGGAAGTAGGGACGCCGATTGTGATGTCGCTGAACGTCGGGGATAAATCGCTGAACATCAAGGGCATAGTCGTTTATTCGGACCCCGGACATGGCATGGGAGTGAGATTCAGAGACCTAAGCGAAGATGACGAGGCATTTCTTAACCATGAGCTGATAACGTAGCTTCGAATAAACCATTATGTTTGACAAATTCACGCTGGGGATCGAAGAAGAGTTTCAAATCGTGGATCCGGTTACACGTGAGCTGAAATCGCACGTTTCCGAGATACTGGCCGAGGGAAAGCTGCTGCTTGGTGAGAAGATCAAGCCCGAGATGATCCAGTCGATGATCGAGGTCGGGACCGGGGTCTGTGCCAATATTCAGGAAGCCCGCGAAGACATTACAAAGCTCAGATGTATAATTTCGGGACTCGCGAAAAAGAAAGGAATGGCCATAGTCGCCGCGTCGACCCATCCCTTCTCCAAATGGTCTGAGCAAGAGATATTCGACGGGGACAGGTACAGGCTGCTTGTCGATGAACTGCAGATGGTTGCCCGGTCGCTGCTGATCTTCGGCGTTCACGTCCATGTCGCTATACCGGATCCTGACAGACGGATCCAGGTCATGAATGCAGCTCGATACTTTTTGCCGCATGTTCTGGCGCTGACAACGTCGTCACCGTTTTGGCTCGGATTTAACACCGGGCTTAAATCGTACAGGTCAGAGGTATTCAAGAAGTTTCCCCGAACTGAAATACCCGACGTATTCGAGTCTTACCAGCAATATCAGACTTACGTCGATCTCCTGATCAAAATGAACTGCATGCAGGACGGCTCCAAGATCTGGTGGGACGTTCGCCCCCATCATTTGTTCCCAACATTGGAATTTCGTATCTGTGATATCCCGACCAGGGTCGACGATACGATCGCGATCGCCGCACTTTTCCAGGCGATCGTTGCAAAGCTTAATCTGCTTACAGAAGGTAATCTGGGCTTCCGCCTATACCATCGTCGGCTGATCCTGGAGAACAAATGGCGAGCGATCCGGTACGGGCTCGATGGGAAGCTTCTGGATCTCGGTAAGCAGAAAGAAGTGCCGGTAAAGGACCTTATAAGGGAATTGCTTGATTTCGTCGACGATGTACTTGACCCGCTCGATTCGCGTAAAGAGGTTGAACATATTCACACCATACTTGAACGCGGAACCTCCGCCGATGAGCAGTTAAAAGTATTCGAAGAAAGCGGCGGCGATTTCAACGCTGTTGTCGACATGCTCATGATCCGGACACTCGAGAACGTGCCTGAGCATTGTTTCGACTGATCTTTCTGGGCCAGGTTAGAAGGAATTTTAAGAAATTCGAAAGGTGAGATCAGGAAGCCGCTGCGCTTCGTGGTCAACCCCATAAAAGCGAACCCCACCTGGCATCTTTTCGATCGTCATCGTTCCACCCCCAGGTGAGGGTTCGATCCCCAATAGAAGACAGGCTCTTTTCTCTGCCAATTGTATAGCGATGTTAAACAAATATTGACATTGTTGTATTGTTCGTGGTAGATTTTTTCTATGACGCGGCTTCCTCGTGTCTACCCATCCGTCCCGGTTGGACGGCTTCATCATCATCGATTTCTGAGCAAGAACGAGTCAGAGTACGGAAAAATGAGAAAAGAGCAGGCTAGGTTGCAGAGCGGCTATTCATTGGTCGAAGTTCTTCTGGTTATCGTGATCGGCGGCGTTATCGCGGCATTCGCGCTAACCTCGCTTGGCCGAGCTAACGATAATCTAGAGAGACAAAATCTCGCACGTCACTTTAAGGTTTCGCTCGAGAGAGCCCGTTTTGATTCGGTCAAGCGTCGAGCGACAAGTACGACCGGTACTACGGCTATGGCCAATGTGAAGATCTTGAGCAATACTTCGTTCACAGTGACTACGGATATGAATCAGGATGGTCAAATAGGCACCAACGAATTCAGCACGGTATCGTTCGCGAACAGGTATGGTATCAAGCTGCTGGTAGATTCCGGCATTACCTTTCCTGTTACGATCTATTTTGACCGGAAAGGCCACGCTACCGTGGTAGATGGGACGGGGAAGTCCACAAGTACTTTTGTTTTCTGCAATGCAGGTTGCACTTTTGTTAGTGCATCCAACTCGAATTCTAATGTCATCACGGTATCACCGACCGGAACCGTAGCTATGATGGGGGGCAGCGATTCTATAACTACGGTTTCGGACCCGAGCATCACCACAGTAGCTAGTACATACGGGATTAACCCGGATGTTTCCGTTTGGAGTTTGCCGATTGGGGGAACACCGACCCCTATTCCTTCCGTGAGTCCGACCGTAAGCCCTTTACCTACAGCCACACCGACACCGATTCCATCACCGACACCAACTATTGCTCCGTCACCGACACCTTCCCCTACTATCACGCCTGTTCCGAGCCCAACGACAACGCCGCTTCCCTCGCCCTCGCCTACGCCGTTACCTGCATGTTCAAAGGGGCAACGGCCGGGTAATCCGCTGACTTGCCAATGTATCGCCCCATGGTTTGTCGGCAAGAATGGCAAATGCGGTCCTTAGAAATAGATAGTACTGGGTATTAAAAACCTATGATTTCGAGTTGCATCCAATCGATCCGTCCAGCGAGAGATCCGATCACAACGGATTCGGGCCCAACGAGATCTAATGGATCCGAAACCGGATTTACTTTGATCGAAACGACGATCGCACTAGTTGTCATTCTGGTAGCGATGCTGGCGATCGCTCAGGCATTTACTTTTTCCATCATTTATAACGCCGGAAATACATCGAGAAATCAGGCCGTTTCGATTCTTCAGCGGGAAACAGAATTGCTGCGAAGCAAGAAATTCTCTCCGCTCACGACAGACACCGAGTTGACGGGAGGGACCAAGCCAGCGAAATACGTTTTCGCACCGAATGGCGAGAAATTCCAAATCACCAATGTGATCGACGACGATCCGTTTACCAATGGAGTGCAGGTCGATAATTCCTCAACACTCAAAGAGATAACAGTGACGGTAGAACTGGCAAGTCCGAGCCCGGGCTGGCAGACTGCCATTCCCATTAGGGTTGTGATGCGACGCACGAGGGGCAATTAGAATTAGATGACTGAAAAAGGGACCACCACCACGTCAGGTTTTTCGCTCCTCGAACTTATGGTCGCAATGACGATCATGCTGATTCTGATGGGTGTTATTTCCGGTATATTGTATCGAGCTATGGGCGTCCGAAGCCGCGAGAGCCGAAAGACCGATGCCCTTACTTCAGCTCAGGCCGGGCTCAATGTGCTTTCACGTGAGATCGCTAATGCCGGTTTCGGCCTATACTCGGATTCCGGTTACAAAACTCCCAGCAATGGGATCGTTCTCGCTGATTCGAATGCCAACAGAATCCGGGTCCGTGCAAATATAACAAATGTTCAGGATCAGGCGTCTCCGCAGGGTGCAATAAGCGGCCCAGGCGAAGACGTCACTTATTTCCTTGATTCGTCCACCGGCTCGATCGTTAGATACGACCCGAATACACCATCGCCTCAATCCAAAACGTCGATCGTTGTCAACCGTATCAGCAGCGTTAAATTTGACTACGTAAATTACACCTTCGGCAGCTCCGCCACAACGACTACGTCAACTCCAACCACATCAACGGGAAGGGTAATTATTACGGTGGTCGTTATGCTCGATCCTGTTTCGGGACAACCTAACCCAGGAAGCGTTACGTTTAGTACCGACGTTACTTTGAGAAATGCGAACTACATGCTGCAGCAATACTGACGCCCGATATAAGAGATGCGTATGAGAAGCGAAGTACACTCGATGCTTATAGATAGAAACAGAGAAAAGGGAGCCGCGCTGGTCATGGCTCTTTTGGTGACGTCGCTGATGATCGTTGCGGTTACAGGGGTACTGCTCGAATCTTCGATGAACGCTCAAAATGTTACAGATGCCGCTGCCGAGCAGGAAGCATACAACGCGGCTGAAAGTGGGATCCAGTCGGCGATCAACGTACTGCGCTACAAGTGCACTGCCGCGGTCTCACCGTGCAAGGTAAAGCCTTCACCTCTATTGAATTCCTCACTGCCAGACTTCAATAAGGCAAACGCAATGACATACGCCAGGGCTTTAGAAGTTGCGACATCAAACGTGTCAGGCGATACAGCCGTGCCGCGTCTATCAAGATGGATCGCGTACGACTCCACTGCCAACGACCGGGTAAAACTCGGACCGCCAGGCACAGCCTATGTAGAAATGACCGGCCGTGCCTTCTCGCTTTCGATATCGGACCCGGATAACACTGGCACTTACATGGCATTGAACGCTACCGGAGTTCTTTATGACCACGACGCCGGTTTTCCCCGAAGGCGTACATATGGAACCGGGTCAAACACTGTAACTATAGAATATTTTCCTAAAGCGTCGACTGGTCTCAATATAACTGGTGGTACGTTGATCAATACTGATTTTGGAATTTTCAATTTCAAGTACACCGGCACCGGGGCGGCGATCCCCACTTTGAATAGGTTCGAGATCACGGTCAATATGACCGCACCTTTCACCGCTACGCGATTGATCCGTGGCTTTATTCTACCGAAAACGGCCGGAACTTCGCCGCCTAAGATAATTTTTGATTCACAGACCTTTGACCTCCGGGGCAGCGATATATCGCTTGAAATGTCCGGCGTAATGAGGCAGACGGGTGAGCAGCCGTACGGTTATGAACTGACAATGGTCGCCGGAAATAATGCGAACACGCCGGTCAGCGCCACTATCTCGGCCCCTCAACCCGGAAGACTATTGATCAGATCGACCGGCTACGGATCGCGAGGTGCCAGAAAGCAGCTTGAGGCGATCATTCAGAATAACTACTTCAGCGGTCTGGGTGCACCAGCTACAATCACAATGGTCGGTCCGCCGAGCACAACTAATCCGTCGACAACGTTCACATTCGAACCCGGAAATTCGAACGCAATGTTGTACTCAGGCCAGGATGCTGCGGGCGGGTCTACAGACATTATTCCTCCTATTGGCGTAACACATCCGGCCGATCCGATTACTGGTGACGATTTGAACCTCGAGGCCGTGGAAGATGAATTGGGTGGAAAACTCAGCGACAATGTGGTGGGAATTCCGTCGAACGTGAGCGGAGAACTGCCGGCGTGGCTATCGAGCGCGGCAGCAACCGATGCTGCAATAAAAGCCCTTTATAACGTCGCGCTCAATTCGGCGGATGCGACCAATCCAACCGGACGCTATTTTCCCAGCGGAACGTCCCCTTCTCACTGGGGCAGTTATGAAAATGCGACGGGCATAACTTTTTGCGACGGCAACTGCACGCTCGGCCCGGCTGACGGAGGAGGGATACTGATAGTCACAGGAACCTTAACACTTCACGGCAATTTCGGTTTCAACGGTCTTATCATTGTGACGGGCCAGGGCGGTGTAATTCGGAGTGGCGGTGGCAATGGCACTATTCAGGGAAACCTGGTAATTGCTCCGTATGTAAATAGTTCAATTGCGGGCAATCAGGATCCCCCAAACGGAGCGGGTTTCCTGGCTCCTAGCTATCAAACCAGCGGCGGCGGTAGCTCGACTATTACATACAACTCTAACAATCAAATGAGCGGACTCGGCGCGGTAAGCAATATAATGCTTGGCGTTGTCGAGAAATAATGCGACAACTATTTGTGTAAGAGCGAAAGGCCCAGAAAATTCTCAAAAAGTATGCGGCCGTCCCTCGATTCGTTCGGGTGTTCCCACCGGGTGGGATTGGATGACCAGTCTTCGAATGATTTTTCCAGGTGAAACTGCACGCAGTAAATAAGTTGCCCGTCCGACCGTTTGACCATCATCTGATTTTTGCAGAGATATGATGTAGCGAGCAGGTTAAAGCCCTGGGGAACGCCTTCTACCTGTACGCCGTGGTTCTGCCATACGCGAAGGATATTATCCTGCGTCGTATAGTCCTGCCATATACCTGACCCCTCGTCTTCGATACCCGCAAAAATAGGATCCGACCTGTCCACGATCTTCACAAACCGGTATTGATATTCGACGACCCGGTCGGTACGCTTTGCTGACAGCTCGAGATCGTCCAGAGTCTTAAGCCGTGCTCCAAAAGCCATCCCAACGAGTTGATGGGCCCCGCAAATTGCAAGGACCGGAGTTCGTGTCTCTTTGATAAATCGCGTAAATCCCTCGATGTAAGCCGGATTATAATAGTCAAAATCGGCGTATGTGCCGCTCATGACTATCGCATCGGGTTGAAACTTTTCCACCGCGTCCGAAACTTCGGAAAGATGGACGGTCATCGTTTTGGGATTCTGCACCAGCCGAATAACATTCTGGGCAATATTGTTACAAGCCATTGCCGAAATCTTTCGTTCAAACTCCAGCTTGCTGGATGCGGTATCTTTCCATTCCTGAATGGCGAGATCGGAAAGGTCCGTTTCGTACCTGAGCAGGTTATTGACGATAAGCACCTTCGCATGCTCGATCTTCTTCTCGATCGGCTCGTATCGGCAAAAGGTGTTTTGGTTGTATGGGAACGGAAGAGTCTCGGTCCCGTCTGTCGTGTGCACCGCGTCGAACATAATTATCGAAAATTTAACTTCGTGCCCACAAAGGCGCGTAACGAAAGTATAACAGCAACTTTGCCGAGGTAAAGGTCTTCGAGCTTACCTACGGCGGCCCGATAGGCGACCGTGGTTAAGATGTTCCTAATGGCCGAACTTCCGCCTTTTTGTTTCGCGATCGAATAACGGCATTGCTTCGCCGCTCCCGATCTTCGCAATTTCGTCGCGAATCGTTTTGACCAGTCTGGAACGGCCGCGAGCCAGGTTTGCCGCGGGGCGGCCGGCAAATCCTTCTTCAAGTCTTAGGATCGCGCTGTGCCATGACGTTTCCAGTTCATCGGCGGCCGTCGAGATCTTCGTAATATCATAGGGGATCGCAAATTCCTTGGCACCGAAACGGGCAAAAACCCGTAAATACCGTGCGGTAGAAAGGTCGGGGCAGGCGAACCTTTTTTTGCCGACTTTAAGCTCGATCCCCAGCAAGGTGTATTGAATGAACGCGGCATTCTCGCGAGGCAATATCTCCAGCGTTATCGAACGAGTTCGCTGGGTTCTGATCCGGTCGCGATAGATGAGTGGGAGCCATTCGTCCCCCAGAGAATTGCGGATATTGTCAATAAAACCCATTATCGCGGTGCAAACGATCTACCGTTCGGCCGCGACGACGGTCGGAGAATGCGGCTGTGCAAATTTTTCGATCAATCCGCCGGCGAAGACCCCAAGATATAAAACGCCCACGACCGTGATCACGAGGACAACGCTCATGGCAGCCGGCATCGTCGGTACAACCCACTGCGTAGTTCTCTCACGGAAAAACATTACTACTATCAGCCGCAAGTAATAATAGGCTGAAATGGCAGTGCCAATAACCGCTACCACCACCAGGACCGTTACCAGGTCGTTGCCAGCCTCAAGCGCCGGCCGGAAGACGAGTATCTTTCCCATGAACCCGGCCGTCAGTGGCAGGCCCAGCAGCGAGAGCATAAACAGCGACAGAGAGAAAGCGAGTACGGGCGACTTAAATCCAATACCATTATAATCTTCAAAATCGGCTCGTCGGTCGTTCTTCTGCGAAAGGAACGTAACAATGCCGAAAGCACCGAGATTTGTCACCGTGTAGGTCAGAAGGTAAAAGGCAACTGCAGCAACAGCTTCGTCGCGGGCGGCGACCGTTGCTGCGAGTCCGGCCCCGACAAACCCGACCAGCGCGTAACCCGCATGTGCGATCGAAGAATACGCCAGCATTCGCTTAACGTTATCCTGCATAATGGCTGCAACGTTACCTACGATAATGGTGGCCATCGCCAGTACGGTCAATGCAGCGATCCACGACTGGTGAAGATACACGGATGCCTGAACGCCGGCTACAAGCGGCATTCCGATCACGAAAACTCGAATGAATGACGCAAAGGCCGCGGCCTTCGCCCCCGTCGCCATAAATCCGGTAATGGGAGTCGGAGCTCCCTCGTACACATCCGGTGTCCAAACGTGAAACGGCGCCATTGCGATCTTGAATCCGAATCCGACGATCATCATTGCGGCACCGATCAGCAGCAGGCCGGGAAAATTCGGGTCGGCCACCTTCGCGGCAATCTCCGTGATATTGGTAGATCCGGTGGCCCCGTAGATAAGGGCCATTCCGTAAAGCAGAAATGCTGATGCGAATGAGCCGAGAATGAAATACTTCATCGACGACTCGTTAGATTTGAGATCACCCCGACGCAATCCGGCCATCACGTAAGTGGCCAGCGATAAAGTCTCCAGACCGAGAAATATCACCACCAGGTCATTGCCCGAGGACATCAGCATCATCCCAAAAGTCGCAAACAACAACAGGGCATGATATTCGCCGGCCGGAACATTTTCTCGGTCCACCCAGATCGACGAAATGAGGATAGTGATCGCGGAAACGAAAAGGAATACGAACGAAAAACCGACTCGCAGATTATCGTGGACTATCATGCCGTTCCACCCGGAGGCGGGACCGCCAGGGCCCCACATCGAGGCCAGTACGACCCCGGCTGCGATTAGCCCGACGAGAGAAATAGCACCGGTGGCAGCTTTATGTTTCGGAAAAAAGCTGTCATATACCATCACTATCACGCCTGCCAGAGCGACGATCAATTCGGGCAATATTATCGGAATATTGACTCCCGCTGGTACCAGTTCTGCTAAGAAAAACGTGTTCATTATTCTCTATTCGGATCAATGCCCGCGATCTTATCTTCAAGTCCCGTTTTAACCTCGGCCTGATCCACCGTCCCGCCTGCTCGCTGCATTACCCGTTCCTGAAGGGCCTTAATGGCACCCTCCGACCTCGCCAGGAATGGCTTCGGAAAAACTCCCATATAGACCATCAGAATCAGCAGCGGAACCATCAGACCGATCTCTCGCGGGCTGAGGTCGGCGAGCACTTTATTTTCGTCTTTTGTGACTTTGCCGAAGAATACCCGCTGTACCATCCAAAGAAGATAAACGGCCGCGAATATCACACCCGTGCCGGCTAGCATCGCGGCGATGTAATTCCAGTTAATACTGGCAGTAATGCTGAGGGCCTGCGACTGGAACATCCCGACCATGATCAGAAACTCACCCACGAAACCGTTCAGAAACGGCAGGCCGACCGAGGCCATCGTTGTTATTACAAAAATGGTCGCGTAGATCGGCATTATATTGGCGAGCCCGCCGAACTGCGTGATCTCACGAGTGTGCCGCCGTTCGTAGATGAACCCAACGAGCAGGAATAAGGCACCCGTGGTCACGCCATGAGCGAGCATAGTGAACAGGGCTCCCTGCATTCCGGCTTCCGTAAATGAGAACATCCCCAGGATGACAAAGCCCATATGGGCGACCGATGAGTAAGCGACCAGGCGTTTGACGTCCGGCTGCACCATAGCGACCAGGGCTCCGTAAATGATCCCGATGATCGCCAATGTAATAAATAGCGGAGCCATCTCCCGGCTTTGATCAGGAAACAGAGCAAAATTAAACCGCATCAGGCCGTAGGTTCCCATCTTCAACAAAACGGCCGCCAGGATAACGGACCCGGCAGTCGGTGCCTCTGTATGAGCGTCCGGCAGCCATGTATGGAAAGGAAACACCGGGACTTTGATCGCAAATGCGATCGCGAATGCAAGAAAAAGGAGCATCGCGGCCGATGGAGCAATGTTCAGCGTGCCCATCTGCATTGCGTTCAGCAGTACAACGTAGTCGAACGTTCCCGCGGCTGTGCCGCCAGGAATGTTCGCGTAAGCATAGTACAGCCAGATGATCGCGACCAGCATCAGCAGGCTGCCCAAAGCCGTGAAGATAAAGAATTTCACGGCAGCGTAGATCCGGTTCTGGCCGCCCCAGATGCCGATAAGGAAAAACATCGGCACCAGCGAAGCCTCGAAAAAGAGGTAAAAGACCAGCAGATCAAGCGATACGAAGACCCCGATCATCGCACTTTCCAAGAGCAGCAGGAAGACATAAAACGCCGCGGGCCTTTTTTCTACAGCTTGCCAAGTCGACAGGACCGCTATCGGCATGATGAATGTGGTGAGTATGACCAGCCAGAAACTAAGACCGTCAACACCTACGTGATAATTGGTATTGATCGCCTGGATCCAGGGCACATTCTGTTCGAA
Organism: Pyrinomonadaceae bacterium; assembly: GCA_041745615.1. Lineage (GTDB taxonomy): Bacteria > Acidobacteriota > Blastocatellia > Pyrinomonadales > Pyrinomonadaceae > OLB17. The sequence goes on from JBGTIP010000017.1 coordinate 16,213, forward strand.
TTGGAATCCGCTCGCGCCAGCCGTGGCCGAACCCGAGAACATAGCCAGCGAAACCAAAAAATTAAGCAGGGTAAAACCCAGCGTGAGCCACTTTAAATGACCTTCCTGTTTCCAGAACATTTGGTGCGCCAGCATTAGCACCGCACCCACGACCGGCAGAAGTATCAGAATGGTTAAGAGGTTTTGGTTAATAAAGTCCATTTAAGCAACCAGTTTCAACCCGAAATAAATGAAATATCCGATGACGGCAAGAGCACCCACCATAATGATCGCTGCATAACTCCGAACGAAGCCGACCTGCAGCCGACGCGTCACGTCGCCGAATGCCATGACAAAGTGGGCTATCCCGTTGACGATGCCGTCGATAAATCCGAGGTCAAATCCTTTCCAGAGGCCGTTTCTCGATAGGCTCGTAATGGGGTCGACAATGTAACCGTTGTAAAACTCATCCAGCCGCCATTTTTCTTCCAGGATCTTCGGCATTTTCCGCAAAGGCGTATTGCGGAACAATGCAAATCCGATACCGATGCCGATAATTGCGAGGACGGTCGAGAGCAGAGCGAGCCAGCGTTCCTTGGCGATCACCTCGGGGGCATGCGAATCATATGCCTTCGCCGGAACCTCGGGTTTCGCGGCGGCTACAGCCCCATCGTCCCCAGGCAGAGTGACGGCAACCCCCTTGTCCAAGGAGGGGGCCTTCTTCGCGATAACGGGATCGAGGGTCTGCTTGAATACGTTGACCTCACCGGCTCCGACGAGCGAACTCATCGCATAAGGGATACCGACAAGTCCGCCTAGAGTCGAGAGAACGGCCAGCACTATCAGGGGGAACGTCATTGTCCATGGCGATTCGTGCGGCTTGAAGTCGGCGGGCAACGCGTGATGCGCCCCTTCGTCATCGTCGTGGTACTCGTCGTGGTGTGCCAAGGCGTGCGGGTCGTCATGAGGGACCTTGGCATCCGCAGCGTCACCCAGGGCGAAGGCCGTCTCCTCGGTACGCGAAGGCTCGCCAGGGTCGTCTGCGATCGGGATTTCATGTGTTACGGCTGCCCACCGTTCAGTTCCCCAGAAGGTCATTACCATCATCCGCGTCATGTAGATAGCGGTGAGGACGGCAGTGATAGTCGCGACAACCCAAAGCACCTCGTTACCGGGAAAGGGCCCGCCCGGGAAATAATTGTCTGCTGCAAACGTCCGATAGAGGATCTCATCCTTGGAAAAGAAACCGGCCCAGATCGGAATGCCGCAGATCGCCAGCCAACCCATTACCATGGTGACGAACGTTATGGGCATGTATTTCTTCAGATTACCCATCCGCCGCATATCCTGCTCGTGGTGCATTCCATGGATCACGGATCCGGATCCTAGAAAAAGCAGGGCCTTAAAAAACGCATGCGTCATAACGTGAAATATAGCAACGACAAACGCGCCCACGCCCGCGGCGAGGAACATAAAGCCGAGCTGCGAAACGGTGGAATATGCTAGGACCTTCTTAATATCGTTTTGAGCGATGGCGATCGTCGCGGCAAATATTGCTGTCGCGGCACCAATAACAGCAACGATCCACATCGCGGTCGGGGCGAACTGGTAAATCGCATTGGATCGAACGACAAGGTAAACCCCGGCGGTCACCATTGTCGCGGCGTGGATAAGGGCTGAAACGGGAGTCGGACCGGCCATCGCGTCGGGCAGCCATGTCAGCAGCGGTATTTGTGCTGATTTGCCGGTCGCTCCGATGAACAAGAGGACCGCGACAGAGGTCAATCCGCCTGCAAAGATCGCACCCCAGGTGAAAGGATCGGCCGACATCGTGTTGATCACAACTGTGAAAACGCTCTGTACCTGCTCGCCATGGACCACTTTGTCGAAGAAGGAGATCGACCCGGTAAGCGTGAAGATTAGGAAGATCCCGATCAGAACTCCCCAGTCCCCAATACGGTTCATCACGAATGCTTTCTTCGCCGCTTCCCGTGCCTCGTCTCGCTTGAGGTAATTGCCGATCAGCAGGTAAGAGCAAAGCCCGACACCCTCCCAGCCGACAAACATCAAGAGGAAATTGTCCGCCAGGACAAGCGTCAGCATGGCGAACATGAAGAGATTCAGATAGGCGAAAAACCGATAAAATCCTTTATCGCCGTGCATGTACCCTGTCGCAAAAATATGGATCAACAGTCCGACGAACGTAACGAAACAGGCATAAATTCCCGACAGCCGGTCCATTCCCAGGGCGAAGTCCGCCCTGAACTCACCGACCTGGATCCACGTCCAGATCTGGTCGAGCACAGGCCGTTCCATGAACAAAGCGCCAGGATGCGGCGTGCCGATTCCGAACGCGATCATAAAAGCGACGATCGTCGAGATAGCTATCGTCCCGCACGCAACCACGCTGCTGAAAAGCTCGTTCTTAAGCCGGCCGCCGATCAGCCAATTGATCACGGCGCCGGCCAGCGGTGCAAAAATAATGATACTTAAAAGATTGTTCTCAATCATTTAGGACGTCCGCGCTAAACATTAATTCCTCAAGATACTCGCATCATCCACATCGACCGACCGGCTGTTTCGGAAAAAGGCGATGATTATACCAAGGCCGATCGCTGCTTCGGCGGCGGCGACCGACATGACCATAAAAACAAACAACTGGCCCGTAACGTCCCCGTAATATCGCGAAAAAGCGACAAACGTAAGATTGACAGCGTTAAGCATCAGTTCAATGCACATGAACATCCCGATCGCATTACGTTTGAAAATAACGCCGACACAGCCGATCGTGAACAATATTCCTGATAGGGCCAGATAACTGGCTAAACTCGGTTCCATATTTACAGCGAAATCAATGTTCCGCTAAGCGAGCGTCGTCATCCTTACTATTTTCTGAGCGGACCGTATCGCTCTCGACTTTCTCCGTGTCTCCAAGATTTCCGGTGCCGACAGACACGACCGTCACTTCCGGTTCCAGCTTGACGCCCCGTGCCAGCATTACCGCACCGATTATCGCCATCAGCAGCATTACGCCGACGATCTCGACCGGGAGCAGGTATTCCGTGTACATCGCACGCCCAATACTCATCGTACTGCCCGCCGTTGCGGCCTCGTCGACCGGAATATTCGGGGCTCGCAATACGGCATAGTAAATGAATAGCGTTTGGGTCAAAAGCACAATGCCCAGGCCGCCTCCAAGAGCGTACAGGAATCGCAGCCGGTTAAGGGGTTTGTCATCGTCGAGATTGAGCAGCATGATGACAAAGACCACCAAAACCATTATTGCCCCGGCATAGATCAGAATTTGGACGATAGCGATGAAGGGTGCCGCCAGCGTCAGATAAATGCATGACAGTGCGATAAACACGCCAACCAGTGAAATGGCGCTGTAGATCGGGTTTTTGTGATAGACCATCGAGACCGCACAGGCGATCGCAAATCCCGCAAATAAGAAAAATAAGGCCGTGGACACCATCTTTTATCTATTCAGAAAGTAAACGATCACGATCGTCAGGAAAACATTCCCGAGAGCGACCGGCAATAAGAACTTCCAGCCAAAGCTCATCAACTGGTCAAAACGAAAGCGCGGCAGCGTGCCTCGTATCCAAATGTACAGGAACAGGAAGCCGCAGATCTTGCCGATAAACGCAATATGGCTGACAAGTGCGTACGGGATCGATCCGGGTTCGAAAATGTAGCTGAGGCCCGGTACATACCAGCCTCCGAGAAACAGGGTAGTGCCGAGAACGGATACGGTGAACATATTCACGTACTCCGCCATAAAAAACAGGGCGAATTTCAATGCCGAATATTCAGTATGAAACCCGGCCACCAATTCGGTTTCCGCCTCAGGAAGGTCAAACGGGATACGATTGGTCTCGGCAAACGCCGCGATCAGGAAAACTATGAATCCGACAAACTGCGGGATAATGAACCACCGAAAGGGGGAGTTGATCTGAGCATGGATTATGCCGTTCAGATCGAGAGTCCCGGCCAACATTACGGCTCCGATCACGGAGGCTCCCATCGCCAGCTCGTACGAGATCAATTGTGCCGAAGACCGTAGTCCTCCCATCAGGCTGTATTTGTTATTTGACGACCACCCCGCTAAAGCAATGCCGTAAACACCGACCGACGTTATAGCAAGAACAAAGAGAACTCCGACATCGATCCTTGCAATGGTCAGAGGCAGGACGGTTATGCCGTCGCCTACCCCAAAGGGCAAAAAGCTCCAGTCAACAGTAGTGATCGCGGGGCCGAAAGGATAGACGACCATCGGCAGCAATGCACATGTCAGCGCAACGAGCGGGGCAAGAATGTAAACAAACTTTGTCGATTTGTCCGGAATTAGATCTTCTTTAAAGATGAATTTAAGGAGATCGGCAAACGGCTGAAGGACGCCCCACGGACCAACGCGATTAGGGCCAATGCGTCCCTGGATCCATCCGAGCACCTTTCGTTCTGCCAGCACCGTGTAAGCGACGATCATCAGCACGCCCTGAAATGCGAGCAAAATAGCCACGCTTATGACGATGAATGGAAATGCAGTTTGTATGACAGATTCCATCTTAGAAATTATTACCCGGCGCTACTCGGTCGGCGACTCCCACGGCTGCAGCTTCAGCCATTGCATCTTCGATAGGCTGCCCGTCAAGGGTAAACTGATCGAGCGGGGAAACCAGAAGATTTCCGGGCTTCGGATTGCCATTGGCCAGCAGGTGAAACTGCTGTGTCTTACTCGTCAGGGTCGTTAAACGATGAAGCTTATGCCCGATTCGCGGAGTTTCGGTGTTCTTTACCCCCGCCCCGGGCAGGGCAGCTACCCGCTTTTTTAGTTCCTCGATCTCGCTGGTTACGTCGCGTTGGGCCGATATCTCATGCCTTGCCTGTACCGGCATGGATTCGTCCTTGAGCATCGGGTATCGCAGACCGCTGTATGCGGGAACAGTCTCGCAAAGCATCCGGAACACGACAGATGCAGCGGCTTCAAATGCAAGATCGGTACCCATTTCCTTCGCTACGAGGGCGGTGATCATCCAGTCCGGTTTTGATTGGTGGATCGGATCAATGGCTCTGCGAACACGTTGGACATTGCCGGCATTGTTAGTGAACGTGCCGTCGACCTCTGCAAAGCTCGCCGCCGGGAAAATGACATCGGCATGATCCGTCGTTTCGGTCTGGAACAGTTCCTGGACCACAACAAAATCCTTACCGGCCAGGACCGAGGGATCCTGCAGGATTCCCCCTATGAACATCGCCTTGGAATTTGCGACTACTTCGTCCACTGTCTTAGCACCGGGCAAAATGTCGATCGCTCCGACGGAATTGTTGTAAAGGGGCAGCGGATGGAGCAGTACTCGCCTGTTGTCAGAAGCGAAAGTACCCGCGGATGCGGCGATCAAAGCTTGGGATTCAGACGATAGGTCGTTGCCGACCATGATAATAAGGTCACCCTTGGTCTCTCCTATTGTCTGCAGCAGGGTATCGAACTCAGCGGTTTCAATGCCGAGCTTTTTCGCCGAGCCGGCGTCCATTTTCCCTGCAAGTGCCAGCGCAAGCACATCGATAGTTCCCGTATTAACGTGAATGAACTGCGTCGCTCGGCCGCTGAGACGAGTTGGCGTTTCGTTGACGAGAACAAATTTGGCTCCGCCGTTGCGCACCGCCTGTCGGACCTGCTTTGCCGTGTATGTCTGCTCTTCCTCAGGTTCACCGCCAATGAGGACTATCGTGGATGCGTATCGAATATCCTTGTGGGTCGCGAGTGGAACAGTTAGATTAGCAAAGAACGAGGCCATCGAGCTTCTGTCGGAAATAGCGTAGTTTTCCGTTCCGACAACATCACTAGCGAAGCGTTTCAGCGCGTAAATCGATTCGTTTGTCAGCCTCGGACTCGCAACCACACCAACCGAAGATCCGTATTCCTTCAGCTTGTTGGCTCCAAATTCGAGTGCCGCGTCCCACGTTGCCGGAATGAGCTTACCGCCCTTGGAATAGCGGATCATCGGCGTCTTGATCCGGTCCGAATGGTTGATAAATTCGTGTGCGAAACGAGCCTTAACGTCGAGAAATTCACCATTCAGTCCGTTAACATAACGGTCGCGGGCGACTATACGATGGACCAATCCGCCGCGGGAGCCGATACTCATCTGCATCCCATCGGAACTGTAAACATCGGTTGTGACAGTCTGGTCGAGTTCCCAGGGTCGAGTTTCATGTCGATACACACCGTCGAGAAGGGTGCCCGTCGGGCATACCTCGATGCAGTTGCCGCACTGTGAGCAATTGAGCCAGCCGCCGTAAGTGCCGATCACGGAATTCACGCCGCGATTGCCGGCTTCGATCGCGTCCTCGCCCATCCACTCGTCACAGACACGCGTGCAGCGTTTGCAGAGAATGCATCGCTGAGGATCATTGGCCACGATCGGCGATAGATATTTTTCGGGCTGGGCGTTTTTCTTTTCGGTAAACCTCTCCTCGACATCGCCCCAGTCAAAGATCACTTCCTGTAGCTCACACTCTCCGCCGCGGTCGCAAACAGGGCAATCGAGCGGGTGATTGGCGAGAAGGAATTCGCCCATTGCCCGCTGGGCCTTTTCGACTTCCTCGCTCTGAGTGGTCACGACCATACCGTCGGTGCATATGATCGTGCACGAGGTCTGCAGCTTTGGCATTTTGTCGATGCGAACTAAACACATCCGACACGACGCCTGGATCGCGAGGTCCTGGTAATAGCAAAACGACGGAATGCCAAATCCCTTTTCACGGCACACGTCGATCAAACGGGCGCCCTTGTCGACCTCGAATTCCTGCTCGTTTATGGTTACTTTAATCTGTTCTGTTGACATCAAACCTTTCTTGAATACCGCGTCTCGGTGGCTTTCGCCTCATCGCCCTCGGGCGAAATGTTGTATGCGGTTATAACTATATTGTCGTCGTCGACGATCTCGAACTCGGTACGCCAAAACCATCTGGGCGAGTCGGGTCCCGTAAAGTACGACCCCGTTACCTTGAAAGCTTCTCCGGCGTCGCCCTCAGAAGACATGATCGCCGTCGACATATGAAAACTGTCGATCCAGGCTAACTGATATTTATTCGCACCCAGATCAAAACCAATTATGGCAAGCCCCTCGAACTGCTTTTCCTGGAGACTCCCCGCGTATTCATACAGCATGAATCGGTCTCCTAGCACCGGGCTGATGCTGCCGTTCATAGGGGATTCATCCGCCAAAACGTCCGGCTCGAACCACGTCCTGGTCATCCCCGACCATTCACCGGCTAGCTTTAAGAGCTGGGCATGTACGCCATCGGCTCGGGATGCTTTGAAACTCATGCTGCCGGAGCCTTGGCTTTCCGCTTAGCAGGCTTTTTCTCGACCGGAGCCGCTGCCTGAACGATAACTTTCTTCCTCTTAGGCCGCGATTTGCCAAAACTACCTGCAAATATCTTTCCGCGGCGTGTACGTTTATCTCCTTTTCCCATAAAACACGTTTCCTTTTAATAAACTAAAATTTCTCGAACTCAAAACCTGGTAATTCCCAGTTAAACGTTTGGCACTACTCCGTTTCCGCCCGTCTTATCAGCCAGCCATATCCTGAAATCTTCAGGAAACTGCTTTATCGCCGATTGCACCGGCCATGCGGCCGCATCACCAAGCGGACAGAACGATTTGTTCTCGATATTGTCACATATATCAAGGAGCAGCTTTGCATCCTCGGGCCGACCTCCGCCATTGGCAATACGATTGAATATTTTGACGATCCAATCAGTTCCTTCGCGGCACGGCGTGCACCATCCGCACGACTCATGCTTATAGAATTCCGACAGGTTCTTGGTCGTTTCCATTATGTCGACCGTCTCATCCATCACCATCATGCCGCCGGTCCCAAGCATCGAACCCGCCGCCACCAGCCCCTCATAATCAAGAGGTACGTTTTGGCCGAGGATCTGGCCGGCGTTCATAATGTAAACGCTTGATCCGCCGGGGATGACTGCCTTGAGCTTTTTGTCATCACGGAGCATGCCGCCGCAGTCTTCCATTATGAACTTCTCCATATCGGCATAGCCCATTGGAAGTTCATAGACGCCCGGTTTCTTGACGTGACCGCTGATCGACCACAATTTGGTCCCGCCGCTCTTCTCGGTGCCAAGGTCACGCCATGCGATCCCGCCCATTTCAATGATTTGCGATACTGACGTAAAAGTCTCGACATTGTTGACAACGGTCGGGCATGCATAAAGCCCCTCAACCGCGGGAAAGGGAGGCTTTAGCCGCGGATGGCCGCGATACCCTTCTAGTGAGCTGAGCAGGGCGGTCTCTTCACCGCAAATATATGCTCCGGCCCCCGTGTGGGTGTGGATATCCATCGAAAAATCGGAGCCGAGAATGTTCTCCCCAAGAAAGCCGGCCTCCCGGGCTTCGGCGAGAGCGGCGTCCATTATGTCGATCAGATACTTGTATTCGCCGCGCGTGTAGATGTAGCCAGTATTCGCCCCAAGAGCAAAGCCGGCGATTATCATTCCCTCGATCATCGAATGCGGATCGCGTTCCATCAGGTAGCGGTCCTTGAAAGAACCAGGTTCGGATTCGTCGGCGTTCGATACGATATATTTCGGCTTTTCCGTACTCTTGGGCACGAAAGACCATTTCATCCCGGTAGGGAATCCGGCACCGCCACGGCCGCGAAGCGCCGAATCCTTGACCTCCTGAATAATGCCGTCCGGCGTCATCCCAAGGGCTTTTTTCAGCGAGGCATATCCGCCCGTATCCTGATACACCTTCAGCGTATGCCCATCCTCGATGTGCATTCGCTTAAGTTGAAGCGGCTCGCAGCCTATTGCTCTGATCTCCATATTGGAAAAGGACATTTAGTCCGTTAGTTTCACAATCCCAGATCTCTCGCGATCACAGCAGTATCAGTGTGCTGGCGAAATCGCACAACCTTACCGCCTTCAACTTCCCATTCGTGGGCAAAAGGCACCGATACGCTTTTTCCGGTCTGTAGATATTTCCCAGAATAGGTTCCGAAAGCAGCGACATTTCCATCGCCCCCGTCAACGATCTTCGATGGGACAGCCGAAAAGCCTTCCCACTCGGTGCCCAGTTTCATGAACACACCGCTGAGGACGGCATCCGGCCCTTCGAATGTGCCGCCGTACATAAATCCTTCAGCCTCGGTCCAGGATATCTTTGAATCGAAGGCACCGAGCACGCCGGGTACGTCGCCGGTCGCGAACGCATCGTATAGCCCCTGGATGATTTTGCCGTCTGTCATAGTATTTTGCTGCTCCTTATAAATATGAGGCTAATCACACTCCGATAAGATCTTGTCCACTTTGTCGACCGTCAGATCCTCGTGGTAATCAAAATTCACCTGCATCATCGGCGCCGTACCGCAGCTGCCGAGGCATTCGACCATTGTGACCGTAAACTTGCCGTCCTCAGTCGTTTCGCCGGGCTTTATGCCGAGTTTCGAACAGATATGATCGGTGATCCCACGCTCGCCCATGATCATGCACGACAGCGTTTTGCAGATCTGTATATGGTGTCGCCCCACGGGCCGGAGATTGAACATCGAATAGAACGTCGCCGTTTCCCAAATGTCCGTCACCTCTAACCCGAGGAACCTGGCCAGAAAATTAACACCAGCGTTATCGATCCAGCCACGTTCCCGCTGTACCAGCATAAGCAAAGGTATCAAAGCCGACCGGCTGCGATCCGCAGGATATTTCTCCACGTGCAATCGCATTTCGTCGATGATCTCGGGCGAGAACTCGGCTACCTCGGTCGTATAAACGATCTTATCGGTATAACTTGTTGGTGTAGCTGCAGCCATCGATTTAATTAGCCTTAGCTTCGACAACGTTGAGACGCGTCTCTATGTCATCAATTCGTTGATGGTCCCGGATCGACATCCCTGCCACATCGGAGAATTGACCAGATAGCGTCTTCAAGTCGGTTGACAGATTCCCTATCATCGTTTCCAGCCGATCCAGTTTGAAGGAATTGGTGCGCACGTCCGAGCCAATGCCATCAACAGTCTTGATGAGTTTTTCAATCAGTAGATCGTCCGCCATATAATCACCTGTCAATTTCCCCCAGCACAATATCCAGACTCCCGATGATCGCAACAACATCCGCGATCATCTCCCCTTCACTCATCGCAGGCAAAGCTGCCAAATTGACAAAGCTCGGGCCGCGAAAGTGGACACGCTCGGGTTTTGGACCGCCGTTCGATTTCATATAGACCCCGAGTTCGCCCTTTGAAGCCTCGATAGGCATATAAACCTCACCGGGGGGAATGTTAAAGCCCTCCGCGACTATTAAGAAATGGTGTATCAGCGAATCCATATGCTTACGCATATCGTCGCGATCGGGAAGCACAACCTTAGGAGCATCGGCCTTGATCGGGCCGGGCTTTAATCTTTCCAGGGCCTGCCGGACGATCTTGTGCGATTCGTATAATTCGCGCATTCGCACGCGGAATCGGGCCCAGACATCGCCATCAGTCTCTACGGGGATCTCAAAATCGTACGTTTCATAGCCAGTATAGGGGTTGTGCCGTCTGAGGTCGACCCCAACGCCGCTGCCTCTCAGGCATGGTCCGGTCAGTCCCCAATCGATGGCGTCCTCGCCCGAGATCACCCCGACGTCTTTTGTGCGGCTCTGCCAGATCGGGTTTCCGGTCGCGAGTGTCTCAAAGGTATCTAGAGCGTCAGGGAAATCCTCGAGAAACTGTCGGCAGCGGTTGTCGAAACCCGCCGGAAGATCCATCATAAGCCCGCCGATCCGGAAATAACTCGGCGTCATGCGGCCGCCCGAAGCAGCCTCGATCAAATTGAGGATCTTTTCGCGTTCCTTAAAGCAGAAAAAGAAGATACTCATCGCCCCGAGATCGAGAGCACTGGTTCCCAGCCAGACCATATGGGATGCGATCCGCTGGAGTTCGCAGAATAATACCCGGATTACCTGCGCACGCTCGGGGATCTCAAGATCCAGCAGTTTTTCAGCGGCCATCACGTAAGCGAGGTTATTACCGAGCGGATTCAAGTAATCCATCCGGTCGGTGATGACTATGCCTTGCTGATACTTCTTGTATTCGAAGAGCTTCTCCATGCCGGTGTGGAGATATCCGATGTCGGGGGTAGCCTTAACGACCATTTCGCCGTCGAGTTTCAGCTCGAGGCGGAGAACGCCGTGCGTCGACGGATGCTGCGGCCCCATCGACAGGGTCATTTCCGACTCCAGCGAATGGTCGACTGTATCGAATTGATTAGGTTCAATGGCCACACTCATAACAAATAACCTGCTAATTAAGGCTGTAAGGCTCGTAGCCTCGAAGCGGAAAGTCCTTTCTCAGAGCAAATCCGTCAAAATCAGACGGCATCAGGATCCGGCGAAGATCAGGGTGGCCATCAAATACCACGCCAAACATGTCAAAGGTTTCACGCTCGTGCCAATCGGCCGCTTTCCAGAGCCCAGTGACCGTCTCCACTTTGGCATCGTCTTCGCTCAGCAGCACCTTTAGCCGCAGCCGGTTGTAATGTTTTGTTGAAAACAAATGATAATTGACCTCAAACCGCGGATCGTCCTCTGGTCCACGGTCTGCCCCTGTCAGGTCCGCCAAGAGGTCAAAACCGTGGTCATCCCTAAGAAAGCGGCACGCGTCAACGATAAACTCTCGAGGAATGAACACCGTCACCTCGCCGAACGCATCGATGACTTCGCCGAGCCAGTCAGGGTTTGCGAGCCTCATGGCATCAACGTATTCGTAAAGCTTTTTAGTCATATAAACTTACACCGCAGAAACAGGCAAGGCCGCAATTCGCACTTCAGGCAAGATATGCGTCTTCCCATTCCTACGGCAGATCATGATCCGCAATTTACGACGACCTACGCTTTTCGTGTCGCGAGGGGATCGAATACGGACGTGCCGCGTCACCCTTTGCGACCTCGGATTCCAGTTCCTGTTCCAGTTTTGTGCCTTCAGTCACCGGCAGAGTGCCCGGGACCTTTGAGATTCGCGACTCGGCCTCAAAAGTGTCGCGCCGGTCCTTGACCGATTCCCGCATTATCTTTTCCTGGAGCATCGTTATTGCATGCACCAGCATTTCCGGCCTCGGCGGGCATCCCGGAACATATACATCGACCGGCACGATCTTGTCGACGCCCTGTACGATCGCATAATTGTCAAAAACTCCGCCCGACGTGGCGCAGGCACCCATCGATATGACCCATTTCGGTTCAGGCATCTGATCGTAGATACGTCGCAGCACAGGTGCCATCTTTCGCGAAACACGGCCGGATACTATCATTACGTCGGCCTGCCGCGGCGAAGCACGAAACGTTTCGGCCCCAAATCTGGACAAGTCGTTCCTGGCCGAAACGGTATTCATCATCTCGATGGCACAACATGCCAGTCCGAAAGTCGCGGGCCAGAGACTCGATTTCCGCGCCCAATTGACCACGGCATCGAGCTTGACGGTCACGACATCGGGTAACGATTCGAATAACGTGTTTTCTAAACCCATACTAATAGGTTAGCCTTTGGCAATCTGCCCCGCAACCGGAGCGGTCCGTCCCGCACATTCGCTACGCCGTTTCGGCAGCCACAGCCCGATCACGAGCGTTTTTCTTTCGTATATGTTCTGCCCTGGCTCGAGCGGTGGCCCGTGCATCAGTGCTCCAGTCAAATGCTCCCTTTTTCCAATCGTAAAGCAACCCGACAACCACCGTGACCAGGAAGACCAAAATTCCGATAAACGCAACAGTCCCGTATAGTATCCCGGTCTGATTCTCCGTCGCCAGGAGGTCCTTGAATGCAACCGCGAACGGGATCATGAAAAGTATTTCAAGATCGAACAGGAGGAATGTAACGGCGACGACATAGAACTTGATCGAAAAACGGTCGCGAGCCGACCCGACCGGGTCCTTCCCCGATTCATACGGCATCAGTTTCGTCGCCGTACGCTTTCTCGGCCCGATCAACTGCGTTACTAGCAACTGGCTTAGCGCAAAGCCGATAGCGACCACAAACATGATCCCGATCGGAGCGTAATCGAACAAGTCAAATTCCGTCATTTTTCCTCTGTCATGCTCAGTCCGCAATTATTCCGTGAAATGCCTCGCATTCCCGTAAATTATTGCGAATTATGACCCAAGTAAATCGTAATTTAACGTTGTATTAGTGTCAAGGCAGTCATTTATTCCGCCCGCTCCGTGAGACCACTCGGCCTGATTTATTCATTGACCCTATTTTTACCGTGTGATAACTTGATAAAAGGCAGATTTTGCCTGTGTTTCCGCCGCGCTTTTCCCGCATCTTGGTGAATTTACTTTTGTGATCTCAGGTTTCAATACAGATATCGAATTCCAGGGAACTGTGTATCACGTGCAGACCGAAGATAAAGGTCCGCCGTCGATGGTTATTATGTCCCTCGTTTACGACCGCGGAACGATACTGGCGAGCAAGCGCGTGAGCTACGAGGACCTTGTCCAGGCGGGGCTTAACGAAAAGAAACTCGCGGATCGCGTATCTCGTCAGCACAAGTTGATCTGCGCCGCTGTGAAAGCCGGCCGGATGGACGAATTAAAGGAGATGACGGCCAAAGGCGCCGCCGGACGGAAGAAGGTTTCGGCACCCCCTCCAGTTATCGAGCCGCGGGCGGTTTCGGCGCCGTTGGTCGTCAATGGCCCTTCACCTTCTTCAAATATATCTGTTTTGGAAGTTGATCAGCCGATACCGCAGCCATTTAATATATCGCTTTCCGACATTGTCTTACCCGCCAAACATGATTCCGAACCAGTATTAGACGTCGTCACCGTCATCGAGGAAGAGATACTTCCGGCCGAGGCTGTCGAGGTCGTCTCGGAGCTGTCCGGCAGGGAACGGCGGGCTAACGATAAACTCAAGCTCGAGCTCCTCGGCGATTCGAAGTTCAAGGGCGGCGAGCGTCGGACCGTAAACATAATGATCTGTCGTGGAACTGATCGTAAGGTCGTTTCCGACGCCCAGATAATGATAAAGGTGCTGGGCTCGGCTTTCAGACCGGTCATATTTCACGCCAGGTCCGACATGAATGGTTTGGCCAAGGTCCATTTGCAGCTGCCGCAATTCTCGGCCGGGCGTGCCGCACTGCTGGTAAGGGCCATCGCAGGGGGCGAAGAAGTGGAGCTTAGACGCCTCGTCACCCCGGGTAATTAGACGCGGGCCCGCTCGACCTACTAAAATAGACGTGTGATCTCGATTACTCTGAACGGCGAAAAGCGTCAGCTAAACGAAGAGATCGATCTCGAAAGCCTGGTCGATCTTTTTTCTTTGCCCAGGAAACGTGTCGCGGTCGAGGTGAATCAAGCAGTGGTCCGCCGAGCGGATTGGACCGAGACTACGGTGAAAGACGGAGACGAACTAGAAATTGTCCATTTCGTCGGCGGCGGCTAACTTTGCGTTCTTTGCTGCTTTGCGTGAAAATTGTCGTGAATATGTCAGATCAATTTTCACTTGCCGGGATCAATTTCGGATCGCGACTTATAATCGGAACGGGCAAATATCGCTCATATGACGAGATGAAAGCCGCCCATGCCGCTTCGGCTGCTGAGATGGTCACCGTGGCCGTTAACCGCGTCCCGCTCGACGGCAAGACCGAGTCTTTCCTTGACCATCTCGATCCCAAAATGCAGATCCTGCCGAATACGGCCGGTTGCTACGACGCCGACCACGCGGTCCGTACCGCAAGGCTTGCACGCGAAGCGCTCGAAACCGACTGGATAAAGCTCGAGGTCATCGGCGACCCCATCACCCTGCTGCCTGACAACGAGCAAACGCTCGAAGCCGCCCGGGTGCTCGTCAGCGAAGGTTTTATAGTCCTTCCATATTTCACAGACGACCTGATCATGGCCAAAAAGCTTCTGGACGCAGGCTGTCCGGCCGTAATGCCGCTCGCGGCACCGATCGGGTCAGGAATGGGAGTGCAAAACCCTTCGAATTTGAGAATAATGCGTGAGCAGCTTCCGGACGCGATCATTATCGTGGACGCCGGCGTAGGTGTGCCCAGCGACGCCGCCATAGCGATGGAACTCGGCGCCGATGCCATATTGATGAATACCGCGATCGCGGAAGCTCAAGACCCCGCCCAGATGGCGACCGCCATGAAGCTCGCCGTCGAATCCGGACGCCTCGGCCATCTTGCCGGACGCATGCCCAAACGCCTCTACGCCTCAGCATCCAGCCCGATCGAAGGTGCCATCAGATAATGCAAAAGCCCGCACGAAGTAAGGGCGAAACAAGATCGTAGTAAGGCCGAAACACGAACGTGAAAATCCAAGTTCTAGCGAGCCCACACTCGGCTATCCAGCCCCGATCGAAGAAGCTATCCGATAGCCCCCTAATACTCGAATTCTGCCACGATAGGCAAATGATCGCTGGCGACCAACGCCTTTCGGCTGCGGTGCAGGAATGCGTCTCGGAGCCGGAAATGGTCGTCGTAATAGACGTGGTCGAGATGGACCAGCGGCAGAACCCCGGGAAACGTCCGCGACTGGCCGAGATGCAGCTTGGGGTCGATGCTTTGAAAGTTCGAACGCAGGAGCTTCGTCGCCAGCCCGCTCACCCACTCATTGAAGTCACCTGCCAGGATTCGCCTTCCTCGTAGTTCGGGATCATCCAGCACGTGCTCGGCGAGCATTTTATGCACCTGCTTGCGACGCTCGAAGAACGAGGTCCCCATATGCACGTTCGCAAGATGCACGGGGCCGCCCGGGGCTTTCATCTCAGACCAGAGCAGGCCGCGGGGTTCGCGGCGTGCAACAGTGATGTCGTAATTGCGATGCCGCTCAATGGGAAAGCGGCTAAGTGTTGCATTGCCGTAATCGGCCCCGCGATGTTTACGGTTCTCGCCGAGACAGAAATCGAATCCCAGTTCCTTTGCAATAAACGCAGCCTGATTATCACGCCGGTGCAAGTCCGTATGGCAGACGACCTCCTGCATAGCGATGATGTCGGCGTCGATTTCGCGAAGTACGTCCACGATCCGCTCGGGGGAATATCGACGGTCGATCCCGACGCACTTGTGAATGTTGTATGTAGCGACCTTGATAGTATTCATCAGCTGCTGCGATAACTTTGGATGGCCTTGATCAGGGTCGGGATCGCCATCAACAACAGCAGTATAACGACCGGTATCGACGTGCCTCGCGGAAAGAGCACAAAAAGCGTGGCTACGGCCATCAAAATACCAGATGCGATAAAAAGCACTTTGGCCTCGGCCGCTCCGAGAGGGGCCTTACCGGCTATCGCAGAGCCGATCGAGGTTGCGGCATTCAGCGCCCCGGCGGTGGCTTTTCGAACACTGCCGCCTCTTCGCTTGAATCGCTTCTTTATATCCGGCGTGCGGCGTTTTTTGTATGTCTCGCTAAGGACTATCTCGGTCGAATTGGCCATATCCGCGAGGAACATCTCCTCCATCTTCCGCCCGAAATGCTCATCTTCGACGAGTACGTCAAGCTCGTAATTGCCAAACCAACTGGCGACGTTAAGATTTGTCGAACCGACTCGGGAGAATCGTCCTTCAAAAACAGCGGTTTCGGCGTGCATCATCGGCCCGTTCCATTCGAAGATCCGGATCCCTGCTTCGAGGAGCGGACGAAATGTCGAACGAGTTGTATCCGGAATGAACCCGATGTCCGAAGACTGGGGTACCAGAATGCGGACATCGACGCCATCGTTCGAGGCGTCTTTAAGTGTCTGCAGATATGACGGCACGCCGATAAAATAAGCGTCCGAGATCCACATCCGTTCGCGGGCCATGATCGCCATCATTTGGTCGAGCCGGTAGACCTGTGCAGAGCCCGGAACGCTCTGTACAACACGAAGGGCGGTGGCTCCCCCGGATGCTTTCTCGATATGGTCGGCTTTCAGCAGATTCTCATCGAGCGGCGGGCCCATCGTGGACCATACATCGGCAAAGGCGGCCTCGACCTCAGCGACCGCGGGCCCGGCGATCCCGACACCCGTGTCACGCCACGGCGGGATGCCCTTGGTTTCATCACCTACCCAGTAGCGGCCGACGCAGAGCCCGCTGACAAATGCAATTCGCCCGTCGACCACCATGGTCTTGCGGTGATCTCGGCTTATTATGCCGAGCGGATCGAGTAAGGTTGGCGGGTTGTAGCATCGGACCTCGATCCCGTGGCTGCGCAGCCGTCGCCAAAACCGGCGAGAAGTATTGCCCCATCCTCCCAGCCAATCGTAAATCATCTTGACCTCGACGCCCTGCCGGGCCCTTTCGATCAGCGCATCGGCAAATAGTTGGCCTTGGTCGTCGTCGTGAATGATATAGGTCTCGAAGAAAATACGGTGCTTTGCGTTCTCGATCGCTTCCAGCCAGGCAGGGTAATTCTCGGTCGCGTCAACCAGCAAACTGACGTCATTCCCGTGGATCAGGTCGGCGGTTGTCAGCCGAAAGATCGCGTCGTCCACAAAATCCTGACCGGTCTGCGCAATGTCGTTATAGACCGCCGGGCGCTTTGCCGTTTTTACTTCCATTTCCTCATCGGGCCGCTTTGCCCCGATTATACAGAATGCCGAAAGTTTGTCAGAATCTTGATAATGGCTAACGTTACCATCCTATTTTTTGGAGCTACGGCGGATGCCGCCGGGTCCCGTCAGCTTGACGTGGAGATCGCCGACCTCGAAACCGTTGGCAGCCTTGTCCCGCGCCTCATCGCGGAAAATCCCCGGCTCGCACAGCAAAAGCTTCTTTTCGCTGTCAACGAAGAATATGCAGACCCCGAACGCTTCCTGACGGCCGGCGATAAGGTGGCCCTATTCACCCCCGTCTCAGGCGGTTGAAAATGTATGGACCGGATAAAGCTCGCCACCGGTTCGATAAATGTTTTCCTCTCGAGCGAAGCGGCAAATAACTAACAAATTTCTTGGTCGATACTTTGTCAAAAATTTCTCCTTCACAGGAATCGAATGGTCGAGGATCTGTATTTTGTGCGGGGTTGCCCTTTGTCGGTTGGAGGAATCTGTCGCCCGGCGAAAAAGAAATGCTGAAACAGGAGTCGCGAGGCGGTTCTACCTACACGGTCGTGTGGCTGGTACTTGCCGGTTTGTCTATTGTTGCTCCGTTATCGATCGTCGTAGGACTTAGTTTATTTCTCACGTTTTCCCAGACCGCAGAAAATGTTGTGATTGTGCTGATCGTCGCTGCGAGCCTGCTTGGTTTTACTATTGCTTTGATCCTTGCTGACAAGGCATTTCGACGGTCAAGGATCGCCAATCGCACTCTCGCCCACGGCCGGTTCCGAATTTTTCAGGGTAACTTCGACAATGAGGACCCTACTGATGACGAACGCGAACGACTGGTTGAAAAGGGCGTTCTGGCGCCGGATCAAACCGAGCCGATAACATTGGAATTACATGCCGTCGATGACTTCATATTTGCAAAGAATGGTTCTCGACTTCAAAAGTGGATCGCGGTCGAATTGACAACCGCGGCAGCACTTCCAGAACATGCTGCAAGATTTAACGTTCCGTCGGATTGGGAGATCTCGGCCGAAGGCAGTTTCGAGCGACGCCGATTGATGTCGGACGAGAAAGCGGAACTTCTCGATTACGCCCGCCAGATTCGCAGATGGAGATGGCTGCAGATTCTCTTAGGCGTCTGGTTCGTCGGTTCATTGATCAGAATAATCGCAGAACTCACCGGCCTGCAAACGGAAACCGCCATTCAGCTGTGGGTGGTGCTGGCGACCGCTGGAAGCGGTTTTTGGTACTATTGGCAGGGCCGGAAGGCTCGCATCTTTGATGAGGATGCGGAACTCGGCTGGGCATTGGTTTTCAACGCCGAGCACGCCACCGAGATAGCCGAGAGGGACAGGGCATTTACGGGGGAGGTTGAAGTGCTTCCCGCATCAGGCCTAATATGGGTGGTCAAGGGAAAACCCGCGGGCTGGCGGCGGCGAAAGAAAGGCTAATTATGACCGAAAAGCAATTCTACGATTGGCAGACCATGGGCGGGACCGACGATGTAATGCGTTTTGTGAATGCATTAGAAAAGGCCGATATCATATGGTGTGCTATCGGCGGAGTCGCGGTGAATCACTGGGCATCGGAGCAGATGGTCACCCAGGATGTTGATTTTGTCGTGGCTGCCGATTCCATCGAACGAGCAGAAGAGGCCCTAGTCAATGCCGGATTTGAGCGCGAAAGTTTCGACTGTTCGATCAATTTCAAGGGGAATTCCAAGATCAGCATTCAGCTTACGACCGAGGATTTCTATCGTGATTTTGCCGGACGCGGGGTTGCTGCCGATGTCCACGGAATACTTCTCCGAGTAGCATCACTCGAGGACACCTTGCAGGGCAAGATCCGCGCCTGGAGCGATCCGACCCGCCGGCAGAGCAAACGTATCAAGGACCTGGCGGATATCGCCCGTCTCGTCGAATCTCACCCTCAACTCTGGGAGCAGTTGACCGACGACCTCAAATCACAGATCGATCGTCCTGGCGGTTAATGTATGACTGACTTTTTTGAACTTACCACCTCGGTGATAGACATCACCTCCGTCGCCCGCCGCGTGGTCCCGCCCGAGTGCGGGGCGACAGTGACTCTCGATGGATACGCCCGGCGGTTCACAAAACAAACGGACGGCCAGACCCGCGAGACCGAGTATCTTGTGTACGAAGCCTACGAGCCGATGGCCATCAAAGAGATGGAAAAACTCATTGCTGCGGCCAAACAGCAGTTCGAGATCTCGTGGATAGGCATCGTCCACCGTCTCGGCCGCCTCGAGATCGGCGAAACCAGCGTTGTCATTTCCGTGGCCGCCCCTCACCGCCGCGCCGCCTTCGCCGCCTGCGAATGGCTCATCCGCGAACTCAAACGCACGGTCCCCATCTGGAAAAAAGAAGTTTACGCCGACGGTGAACACTGGGTCGAGGGCGAAAAGTCAGAACTGCCAGCTTCAGCGGACGACAGTTCGACTAAGACGCGAGTTACGCGTCAGCCAACCAGCCACGGCTCAGACGAGCCCGGACGATATTGACAAAGCTCGGAATTAAGCGCACAATTGTGGATGTACAATGTACACCCATATTATATGGGAAGTTGAAGCCATGATAAAAACCAAGGAAAACCGTGCCAGTCGATTTAGCATTCGAGCGACGGCCGGGCAAAAAGATCTGATCGAGCGAGCGGCCGCCCGCAGCAATAAGACTATAAGCGAATTTGTTTTGGAGAATGCCGTTGAAGCCGCCAAAACCCTTGAGATGGACAACGCAAATTTCGTGGTTAGCCGTGACCGGTACGAGCAGTTTCTCGCGGCACTCGATGAACCCCCTCGATCGATCCCAAACTTACGCAAGCTTTTGTCTTAATTCCCCAAATGGAACCCGTCCCTTTAGACAGTTTGCACGATCGAACTTTGTTCGAATGCGGAGTCGGGCCGTTAAACGAGTATCTGAAGAAGTACGCTCTGCAGACTCAGAAGAAGGACGCAGCGAGGACATATGTTCTTACACGTGATGAAAACGTCGTCGTCGGCTTTTACACGCTGGTTTTCGGTTCCGTCTCTGTGGAAGAGACCCCTCGCGAGATCGCGTCCGGGCTGGGAAAATATCCGATCCCGATTATTTTGCTTGCACGTCTTGCCGTCGACAATGGCGAAGCGGGAAAGGGATTGGGGAAAACGCTATTAAAGGACGCTTTGTTAAGGACGATCCAGGCGGCCGATATTGCCGGGCTAAGGGCGATGCTTACCCACGCAAAAGACGAAGAAGCGAAACGGTTCTATCAGAAATTTGGTTTCCAGGAATCCCCGATCGAGCCACTGACCCTGATGTTGAGTATCAAAGACATTAGGGCAAGTTTGCCCACAGATCACACCCTCGCCTGACCCAATTACTCTTCGACGATATCCCCGATCTCTTTTTGCAGACTCTCTCGCTGGACGAGCAGGCGGAAAAATATCGCCCGCTGTCGAAACAGGAGCCACACCGACCTCACCCAGACGCTCATATCGATGAGCGTTTCCGATGATCGCAGAGCGATGTAACCGCAAAGGATCGTTACCGGGATCGCAATGAGCGCGATCTCCCACCCGAAGTAATACCACACGATCGACGCCACGATCGCCCACGTCAGCGGCATCAGGCCGAGCGAAGCGATGATGGTCGAGCTGGAACCGGCAACGTCCGCGTCGTGGGTTCTGAAGATCCGCCCCATCAGATTTGAAAAGAAATACCCAGGCGAATGAATGATCGCGCCCACGATCGCCAGCGGCGCAAACGCGATCAAGAACACTAGGCGTAATATCAGATAGCGGAAAACATACCACGTCGGATGCTGCAGGACGGAGAGGCTTTCGCCTGTGACACCGCTCGCTTTCAGCTTGTTCTCGTACGCCGAAACCTTCGCGTTCAGCTCCCGCATCCGATGCGGGTCCTCCCTTTCCAGCAAAGCGTATTTCGCAGCCAGGTCCTGCAGCCTGCCGACGGTTTGCGTCAGGGTTCGTTTGAAGATCAGGTTTTCGAACACCGACGAAAACAACGCCTCGGCCTTTAGAACCGCGTCAAGGTCCCTCTCGGTCTCGACATTCACGGTTACTTCGCGTAAGCGTCTTTCCATCTCCGCCGTCAGCTCCGCGACCGCGTCGCGCGGCGGTTCGCCGCCCGCGTCGAGCGCGACCGGTTCAACATCAAAAACCTCGCCATAACGGATCAACGCCTCGCTTCTGAACGAGGTCTTCGACGTGTAATAGAGCCCGACCGGGACTATTTTCAAAGGCACCGATAACGACGAATCCGAAACCGCCCCGAGAGCAATACGCGCCGCGCCGGTTTTCATCTTTTGCAGCTGCGGCTCATCGTGCGAGATGCCCTCGGGAAAGATCGCTATACACCGCCCACGCCTGAGCAGTTCAAAGCAATTTTCGAATGTGACCGTATTGCTCGTGAGTTTCGCCCCCGCATCGATCCGTCGGTAAACTGGCAGAATCTCGAATGTCCGCAGCACGAACGCCCCGATCGGATTGTCGAAAAGGGTCGATTTGGCGAGAAACGAAACCCTCCGCGGCATCGAAACAAATACGAGCGCGGGATCAACCAAACCGTTCGGATGATTAAGAACAAATAACAGCGGACCCGACCGCGGCACACGCTCGACGCCCACAACCTCGATCCGCCGAAAAAATAACCGAAGCGCCAGTGCGATCACCGCGTGAATGACCTGCCGAATAAACGACGCCCCCTTGCCCAGGTGGATCATCTCCCACAAACGAATTGTCTTTACGCTCTCGTGCATCAGCCATATTCATTTTGTCCTTTGGAACGCCACTTTACAAAGTTTGTCCTTTCCCCAAAGGAGATTAAGACAATAGCCTCGGATGCGGGGGGGGACTTCCAGCCTTTCGAAAGCGGCTTACCAAATCTATCCTTTCCCCGAAAGGGGATACAGATAATAGCCGGTGCGCGAATGATCCCGACCCTGAAGGGGTCGCAAATCGGGTGGTTTGTTTCAGCCCCAGAGTGAGATTTTATTGGAATCAACAACCCCGAGCTTCACCCCGGGCTATTCAAGACAGGCGTAAATGTCCTCTTTTTCGAGAGTGAGGTAGTTCTCGAGAATCTCCTCGATACTGTCACCTTTGCTCAGGAACCCCAGGATCGTCTCGACAGCGATCCGCTGATTCCGAATAGCCGGTTTTCCATTGAGCTTTTCGGGTTCAATTGTAATTCGGCCCTCAATTCCTTCCATATTTAAAAGTTAACACTAGCCAAACGTCCGTCAACAATAAAAACTTGCGAGCCGCAGGTGCCGATTACCCCGTCCGGTTCGCATTCCCGATCCGGCGTACATGCGATTGGGCAAACACCGTAACGAGGATGAGGCTCAGTCCGAGCAGGGCGAGAGCGAATGGGAACAGAAACGAATCCTGAAAAACCCGATACGCGAGGTGCCCGAGATAGGCATGAACACCGAGGGCGCCGAAGACAAGAAAGACTGTGCGTTTAAGATATAGGGAAACAGCGACAAGACCGATATTGATCAACAGGTAAATAAACTTGTTCAGCTCCGAATCGCTGTTCATCGACGTCAACCCGCCCCAAAACGCCATTAGTCCGAAGAGATAGCACCAGAATGCAAAATCCTGTGACTTTTGTTCGCTGGCGGTGTTCAGCGTACGTTCGAGGGCGTAGCCAAAAAGGATAGTTACGGCACCGACTCCGACGGTGATCCATGCATTTATGTTCCAGTCAGGACTCTCGCGTCCCAGGATCCACGCTGGAAAGTCCATAGAAAAGAACCAGAGCGAAAACGCGAGCGGAGCGGTCAGAAACCCAAACCGCACATACAGCAAAGCGATCAGCGCCGCGGCCATAGTCGCAAGTTCCATGATGATCCACCCGCCGTGGATCCGAGGGTAGTAGTCTCCGTACTCTCCCGGCCTGGCATCCGGCCAATATCCAAGAATATCCTGGACCGAATAGGTGATCAGCGGCACAAGGCAAACGGCCACCGTTATCAGCAAACCGCCGCCCACCACGTATCCGCGGCCGCGCAGCCACCATCCCACGATACCGGCGATCGCAAAATATACGAGGCCCGTCAAGAGCACGCCGGGCGAACCCAGCGACTCCCACTTGCTGCCCAGAAACCACGCACATGCCGAGATCATCAGCATCGCGCCAAAATAATAGGCGACGGTGACCAGATTAAAGCCCTTGTTCGCCTCGACCGGTGCCGACGCCTGAGCGTCCCGGCCACTCTCATCGGCTTGGACGCGCGCCCACGCGATCAGGTTCTGCGAGTCGGCATCAGAGATCGCTCCCTCCGCCGCCGCCCGCCGAATATCTGCAGCCGATAAAGAGATCTCATCCTTTGGCACGCCGGCCGAGTCTTCATCCATAAACACGTGAAAGGTAACATGAGAATGTCGGCCGTACAATCATTTGCGCGGCCCTCGACTGTCATTGCCGAGTAGGACGAGGGAAGTCCGCAATTAAATAACCGACGAACCCTTGTCCACGTAGATCATCTCCCACAATCAATTGTCTTACGTTCTCGCGCGTCCGAATACGCCACGGGCCTTTCGAAATCCTGCACATGTATATCTAAGCGAACCAATGGCTACGGAACAAAGTTGTACTGTATCGGGGCATAAACCTTCACCGGTTCGCCGGCGAGAAGGGTCGGGGTCCAGCGAGCATCGCAGGCCGCTTTCGCAGCGGATTCGAGCAGAAGCGGGTGGCCTGATTTTGCACGAGCTGTTATGGGCCTTCCAGTTTCGTCGAGAAGTAAGTGAATTACCACCTGCCCCTGTAGGTGAAACTTGCGTGCTTTCGAGGGATACTTAGGTGTCGGTCTTGTGAGCGACGTGCCGTTTACGACACCGCCCCGCCGTTGATTCTTCTCATCCACCGGCGGGGGAGGCAGCTGAGTTCCCTCGACGGTGTAGTGGATCAGCGCGGTGCTTTCGACGGGCTTGTTGCCGGACATCGCCGGCGGGACCACGATCTTTTTCGCGGCTTCGACTGCGGCTTGCCTCAATGAATCAGCCACCGCATCCCTACCGCTACACGAGATCCATGGTCCACAAGCGGTGACACTATTTACCCGTCCATTCTTATCGAACTCAAGGAATAGATCGATCCGTTCCATGCCTCGAAATGAACTGAGCGCGGCGGCGGGGAAGTCCGGCCGCGCAAACTGTTCACCAGGAACCGAATCTCGTTGCCCAGAAATCGAACCAGTTGAGACTATCAGAAAGAACACAGTGAGAGTGAAAATGCGCATATCACAAAAAGTCTAGCACACAGTGGTTGGCGAATGGGCGTTGATCCATAACCGCGTCATGCGACGACCGGCTCGATGGTGTAGTTATTGTGCATCAGCTCCGATGGAAAATTAAGACAGGCGTAAATGTTCTCTTTTTCGAGTGTCGGGTAATTTCCGAGTATCTCATCGATACTGTCACCCTTACTCAAATACCCGAGGATGGTCTCGACAGCGATCCGCTGATTCCGCATAGCCGTCTTCCCGTTTGAGCTTGTCTGCCTCAATTGTGATCCGTCCGCTAATGCTTTCCATACTTGAATCTTAACTCAACAGAAATGTCCATCAACAAAAATTCCAGCGCTTGTTCAATTGATCGGGCGCTCGTCGTGCCGCAATTGTTCCGCAGTTTCTGAGCCCGACACCGAAGCTCTGGCGTGCGGATGATGTCGAGATGACCCCCGACGTTTCGCAAAAAGACCGCTGTGATAACATCGTAAGAATGAAAGCCTGCACACTTCCACCAGTCTCAGGTGTTTTTGCCATCGTCCTTCTCTGCCTCACTTGCCTGGTCGATAATATCCATGCACAGAATTCGGAGCCCGTTTTCAACAGCTCGGAAGAATTTGTACTGTCAGATGTCGCCGAAGCCGCGGGCATAGACGGAAGCCTCACCGCGATCCTAAAAGTGGACAAGCTCGGTGGCGTAAAAGATGTAAAGATACTCGCTGGCCCGGCATATCCATGCGGCACCGACCCGGGGAAGGAGATCGAAGCAGTCCGAAAGGCTGTTATAGAAAATCTCAAGACCGCCAAATTCACGCCCAGGCTCAAGAACGGCAAGGCAACCGACGGCGAAGCAATTTTAGAATTCGCCATCGGCCATGCTTACCGGCAGACCGAGGCCGTGCGCCTCGCCGCGGAAGCCCAGCGATCCGGAACCGCTCCGCTGGTCGAAAAAGGTGTGCTTACCGGAAAGGCCCTGCGGATTCCCGTTCCTCAGTATCCGAGCGGTGCCAGAGCTTCCCGTGCAGGCGGCGCGGTCCCGGTCGCGGTACTAATAGACGAGCAGGGAACCGTTATTAGCGCGGGAGCCACTGGCGGTCACCCCGCGCTTCAGTTCGCAGCCCGCGACGCTGCTTGCGGCGCAAAGTTTGCCCCGACAATATTCAAGGGTAGCCCTGTCAAAGTATCCGGCGTCATCACGTTTGGATTTAGACCGTAGATAGTTATTTGTCTGCCGGAAAAGCCGGCGTCCAATCCCTGCTTATTTACTGCCTCGGCGCAACTTTTTCACACTTTCGGCGTCTAATGAACTATGAGATGGATAAAAGGGATCGTCGCCTTTACGGCTGCGTTGGTTTTGGGAACGTTCGCGGCTTCGTTTTTTGTTGGCGACAACATCACTAGAATAGATCGCCCGGTTGTGATCACCCAGCCGTATCTGCCCCTTCCGTCTATCGATCTACCCGAAGCGGCTCCTGCGTTTGATTTCGGAAAGGCCCTGGAAGCAACTAAACCTCAAGGAATCACAGTTGCGTACACAGGAATGGAACCCCGGAGGCAAGATGAAAACGCCTATCTCAAGTTTGTCGTTTATAACGGAACATCCGGCCCGCTAACGTATGGAGCTCAGGCCCCTGAATGGCCGTTTCCCGACGTGCGCGTAAACGGTCTTCAGCCAGAGCTTGAAGGCTACCGTTGTGGAAGCGGGATGAGGCCATTTGTGATAGACCCGGGTGCATCAGCTGAGTTTCGTGTAGGCCATTATGAATTCGAGAAAGTGCCGGCCAAACGCGACCTCGTGACTGCTGGGTTTTATCTCCGCGAATCTCATGCTGAGTACGGCGAAGCAATTTTTTCAGAACCCTTTGTTCTACCGAACGGCTTTCGGCAGGCGATCGATCAATGGAAACGAGATGCGAGATAAGCAGTGGGACTGAAACATCAATCCGGTTCGGATCGGATCGGTGGGTTATGCTCCGATCGAAGCAGGCATTTCGTCCCATGTCCGGCCTTCAAGCTCGCGGCCATTTCGTTTTTTCTGAACGCCGCCCCATTGCTTGAAGAAAAAAGCGACATTCGCATCCTGGCATTGTTGGCGAATACTTGTAACCCAGTCGATCCGCATCGGTCGTGATCCCGCCCCGCTTTCCCCGCCGACAATTGCCCAATCGATGCCTGAAAGATCGAGATGCTTCAGAGGTCCCAGCAAAGGCTCCAACGAAAGAAATTTCGTCTGGGCTCCGCTACGTTTCAAGTGTTCAATTCTTGAAACGTACTTCTCGGATTCAACAGACACTCCCATCCAAATGTTTGGAGTCCAGTCCAACATTGGGGAAATTAGCTCGAGGCGATTCGCTCGTTTTGTAAGAACTTGAAATCGGTGCCAATACGCCTTTTTCATTACGTTAAAGACGGATTGAATATATTCAAGCGGAACCTGCTCGTGGAACAGATCACTCATGGAGTTTACGAAGATCGTTTGCGGCTTCTTCCACCGCAGAGGGAGTTCGAGCATATGCGGCTGCAGCGTCAGTTTAAAACCGTTCCGATAGTTCCCCTGACCCATCGCCTTGAGGCGTTTGGACATTCGTTCGGCGTAGCAGTTCTTACACCCCGGGCTGATTTTTTTACATCCCGTCACCGGATTCCACGTTGACTCTGTCCATTCTATTCGTGAATAGCTCATTTCGTTACTATATTAAAACTCACAATGTTCTTATCCCGGTAAACCTGACGATAGTTCACCTTTGGCGATAGGCCGTCAAAAAAGATTCTACCGTCTTTCTTAAGCGATAAGAGAATGGCATGGGCATGATTCCCTGGATGACCCTGTGAATTACAAAAGTCGAGTACCTCTTTGTTGGAATGTAACTTTTCCGACAAAACTAAATCGACCAAGAGGAGCTCGAACGCTTCTCTTTTCGTTAGAGTCGGTTCAAAGAGATGGCCCTGAACCTTCGCACTCTCGTTCTCAATATCGAAGTTCGCATCTCCGCTTAGCGGGTCAAGCTTCCATGCTATGTCTAGAAAGGCGTCGAATGCTGCTGGATGACTCCCGCCGAAAATAACACCGTAGATGTTCGATTCCTTTTTCAATGAGAAGGGAAACAATTTTAGCTCACTGTCTGCCGGAATCGCTCTATTAAGTTCAACGACGAGTTCACGATGAATGAGCTTATATTCGACCTCAGAAAGTCGCCCTATGTCAATGCCGAGGTGTTTTTGGAACGCGTCCTCCTTTCCAAACCGACGAATGAATGATGCGGCGGCAAACACCAAGAGATCCGTTTGACGCATATCTGCGAACTCCGGCATGTAAGAAAGGAACTTAATTCCGTTCTGGTCGAGCAGCACTAGCGACGGATACATTCGCATCAGAGAAAGAAGACGAGGCAAAAGTTCTGCACAATCCTCGTTATAAAACTCAATTCGGACTGCCTTGCCTAATCGAGGACGTGCGTCAACATATGCACTTACGGCGGACTTAAGCTGTTCCGCATTTTTCTGAACTATCAAACCCGGCTCGTACTCGTTCAGATGAAGGACGATGCGTGTGCCATTTTGTTCAATGTGGTCCAGCTGTTCCTCGATTTTTCTAAGAAGGCGGATCGAACTTCCCGGCACGTCCGCTTTGTCGTATCCGACCCCGGCGAACAAGTCGAAAATGTGAATTTGGGAAGTTCCACTCATAATCCACTTTGGCAACCAAGCCTGAGCATAGCTCCCAAAAAGCGTTAGCTTAACGCAAGTTGGTTCATCAAATGGCTTGTCGTGGAGGCTCTTGGACGGCATATATAATTAAAGATAGGAGCGTAGATGTTTCTGGCAAAAGATAACATGGAAATCGTAAATCCGAGGTATCGGGCAAACAAAACTGGAAGAAGTTCGAGCTGCGCCCGCTGCTAAATCGTCGAGGCTCCGCCAAACGATAGAGTTTCGATTTACAGTGGTTTACTTGATTGGATCTCATTAATACTCCTGATCCAATATCGAAGAGAGCCATCGGCACGTTCCGGGGGACCGATCACGTTGTGGCGCAATTCCGTTTCGTATCGTTCGCGGAGAGTATCCGGGTCGAGGTCCGTCGCCCTGGCTAGATATTCTACATCCTGGACGTCTTTGGGCTGATCGCGGTTAAGCTTTGCCAGGACGATGTCGTGAAGCTCCATTACGTAAAGCCGCAGGTGTTTGAACGGACTTGGCGTTATGGCGATGAGCCGGTCCTCATAATCACCCGGCAATGTCGCAACCGCGCCGACCAGATCCAGATAAATCTTATGCTTTTTGTGAAGAGGCGAGCCCTTGCCGGCCAGCTCAAATAGTTCGGAGTATTTATCACGCACAACAGCCGCCACAACGTCGATGTCCGAAGTCTCCCGGGGCAGATCGAATTGCAACCAATTGCGAAGCCGCCAAAGCAATGAAAGGAAACCTCCGACTCAAGCGATTCATCGATCTCTCTTAAGAATGAAAACCACGGTTCGGAGATTGGATTAGCCGTCATAATAGGGCAAATAGCGCGGTAAGAGATTCGTCAGCAAATTCCACTTCTTCGCAGCATCGGGACGCTCAGCTTCCAGCCATTCCCTTTCCGCGTTGGTCATAGTCGATTTACAAAGAGTGTCTTGGCGCTCGAGCTTAGACTGTTCAAGCTCTGATTCCCAGCGTGTCAATTCGCTTGCTCTCTCACGTTCATTCCTAAACTCTGCAACTCGTCGCGCGACATAGGTGACAAAGCCAAGGCGATTCTGTAAATTGTGGGCCCGTGCTGTCTTTATAAGATCATTCCATTGCATATCCGGAAATTGAAGAACCACCCAGGGGAGTGCTTCAACCAACCGGGCATCACGGTTATCCGCTTTGAGCGCCGAAAGAAGGACATCGGCAGGATTCTTCGGCTTTGAAGGCTTCCAATGAGAAAACCCTGCGTAGCCCAAAGCTGCAAGATCGGCAGTCAATTCGTCGTCGGACACTGTTGTGACCTCATAGTCCTTCGCTTTGGCCGGCAGTTCCGTGGGCCGAACACGCATTTTTAGAACGAGCTTCTTTTTTAGCGTTTCCGTAACCCTCCGTTTATTCATTTCCAGCAGCGAAAGATAGGTCTGCGAAACCCCCAGCAGCTTCGCCGCCTCCTGCTGCGTAAGGTGGCTGTTCTCGCGATATTCCTTTAATTCTCGACCGGTCATGATGTTCTCAATTATATTATTACAACCTTGTAATAATATGGACCCTAATTACATCATTGTCAATCATTTACTCCAGTTATTGGGGTGTTGGGGTTCAATCTCTGGGGCCTGGAACGCGCACCGTAAAAGAGGGAAAAGTGAATGGTGATCCCGCCGCCTTTGCAAGAGTATTCTCCGTTTAATTGCGGAGAATCCATGGCCTAATCTCCGCAAGACTTGAACTGAACAGACGGAAAAACGTTGAACATAGGTGCAATACTGTGCTATAAATGAAACGCTCGGGCTCGCGCCGATGATCTTTGAAAAAAAGTGGGTTTTGGGAATTGGGTGTTTGGTTTTGGGCTCTTGGCCCGGTTATTGACCCGGCCTTTCGCTCTGGGCGTGCGGCATTTATTGTAAAGGTTAATGCCTGGCACCGGAACGAAGAATCCTTGTGTATTACGAAGTATTACACTTTCAGGAAAAATGGTGGTACACGCGTACACCGGTAAGTACAACCGTCAAAAGCGGTTACGGCGATGCTAGTGTCCCACCGCGGGACAAAAACAGGGGGTCTGGAACGAAAAATGGAGAATTGAGAGTGGAAAATGGAGAGTGGAGAATTGAGAGTGGAAAGTGGAAAGTGGAAAACGGAAAGTGGAAAACGGAAAGTGGAAACGGAGAGTGGAAAGTGGAAAATGAAAGTAGAGTGCCGGTTGCCATTCGTCCAGCGAGGTTTCGTGCTGTTTCGTGAGTTTTAGTGGCTTCCCGTCTGACCACCGACCACTGACAACTGACAACCGACCACCGATTACCGACTACTTAACGACTTCGACCGTCAGGGTTTGCGAGCCGGAGACGATGTGATCGCCTGACGGTAATTCGAATTCGGAAACTATCGTGGTAACCGAAGGCTTTGCGCCGCCGGCTGTTCGGTCGTTGTTGATGGTCGCCAGGACGGACGGAGGCAGGTTGGGCAGTTCGCTTGCACCGATGATCGTTCCGGTGGATGTTCTCGACAGGACCGCGTACAGCCTGTCCGAGCGTTTCAAACGGTTGATGGTCGAGATCAATTCGGCGGCGGTTTTGGGCACGAACTGGGTGATGGCGGTGTTTTGCTGGACCGTGGTACCGTCACCTATGACGATCGAAAGCTTGCCGGGAACCGTGTCTGCAGGTATCGTGATCGGGATCTGACGGGTGATCATTTGGCCCGACTGGGTCCGTTCGAATGCCGTTATTGCGAGGGTTTCGCCGGCTCGCACCTCTGTACGGTCCACCGATATACGGTCGAGCGCGGCGGTCCTGCTCTCGTCCATCGCGGTCATGTTCAGAGTAATGCCAGTGATGTCGGCACCGTCGAAATTGGCCCTGAGCAGTGCGGCGAGCGGCGACGCAGGTGCCGACGCAGCAAACGCGGCCGCCTGTGGGCCGGTAAACCGCCTGTTCAACTTTATGGGGGCATTGCCTTTGACGCGAATTTCGCCGTTGATCTCGATGGTTGAGTCACCGATCGACCGTTCATATGCCGAAAGGGTATTCGACACGCCGGCCTGGACAATTAAGGGGGTCAGCAGCTCGTCAAAGGCTGATTCGAAGTTGATCTCTTCTGTCTTGCCTCGGCTGGTTGTAAGCGTGATCTTGACCGGGAGCATTCGGGGATTTTCCCCGAGCTGGCCGTAAACAGCCGTCGCGCGGTCCTGCGTCATCGCCCCGACCGGAGCATCCGCCACGGCAAGCTTGAAAGAGTTGTTGGCGTTCGGCACGACGGTGACAACGTGCGATTCGGCCATCGGCAGATTGGTCGACCCGAGGCTGAAAAAGGGATGTCCGAAAGCATAGATCTTTTTGCCGTCCCTCAGCGTTACTGTTCCGGCGGCCGCGATCTGGATATCGCCGCGGGCCAACTGCACCACGACCGAGTCGCCGCCAAGGAGCGTTTTATCGTTAAACTCCTTCATCGGCTTGATCGGCCCGGACCCGCCGGCTGCCGCAACCGGCAATATTCCGGCCTTCATCAGGTCGGGAGCCATTGCGTCCAGAGTCTGCTGAGAGATACCGGAAAACGTAACAGGGGTCGCGATAGGCACGAACGTCTGCCCGGCAACTGCCATCAGACGCGAATCACTCGAGAACCCCGTTGCGAGAGCGGTCCTCGACGATGAGGTGAATCCTGGTTTCCAGATGTCGGAGATCAGATCGGCGTATGCGATCGACTTTGCCTGGCCCGTGGCCGCCAGGCGAACCGGAGCCTGCTCCATTACGGAGACCATCTGCCCGATAGGCGTGATCCCGCAGATCGGTTCTTTAGAAAAAGGAAAGCTGTATGAGATCGCTCCAAGGAGTTTGCCGTCGACATACACGGGCGAACCGGACATGCCCGCGAAAACGGCCGTCCGCTCGGCACTGCCGCCGCTCAGCCGGCCGATTATCATGTCCTGGCCCGGACCGATCCAATTCGGAACCACGCCGAGTATCTCGACGTTGAACTCCTCGGACTGGTTGCCGCGAAAGACCGTTCTTGCAGTTCCCCGCATGCCCTCGCGAACTTCGGAGACCTGCATGAAACGTGCCCCTGCGGCGGGCATCGAGACTTGTTGAAATTGAGCTAATACGGTGCTTCCGCCGGTGAGAATTGCGATGCAGAGAATGAGCGATCTTGCTTTTGTCATCCTAAATATTACTTCCTTAAAGCCTGCCGCATATGGTAACATTTTAAATGTCTATCCGGAAGCCTTTCTTTTGGGCTTTCAACTCACCTTACGATGCCGTAAAACGGCAATTTTCTGCAAAAAGTTTTCTGCCATGGCTAAATCCACTCGTCTTGTTAAGAGTTTTTCGCGTCTGCTTTTACCGGTCATCCTGCTCGTCGTCGTGGCGGTAAGTGCAGGTTCTGTTTGGCTCGTTTACAGCACTGCTCGGCCGGTCTCATTGGGGTACCTGGTTACGCCGGATAAGTACGGTCAGTTGAGTACGCGTGCCGCTCAGGTCACGGAGGAATCCTGGACCAACCTGGACGGCAGTTCAGCCCGCGGGTGGCTGCTTCGTGGTGCAGAAAATGCGCCGGCGGTCATTTTGCTTCATAAGTACGGAGCAAATCGATCGTACGTCCTCAACCTGGGCGTTAAGCTGAACGAATCGACCAACTTTACAGTACTCATGCCCGATCAGCGCGGACACGGCGAAGACCCCCTGGTGAAAAATGCCTCGTTCGGCGGATGTGAATCTGAAGACGCGGCAGCGGCCGTTCAATATCTTCGCGATCTAAAGGGCGGTGATCAAAATCCCCTGGTTGGTCAGAATATCGGCATGTACGGGGTAGAAATGGGTGCCATTGCGGCCATATCAACAGCCGTTCGTGAGCCTTCTATCAAGGCTCTTGCACTGGATTCCGTTCCATCGGGTTCGGACAACGTGCTTACGGGATCGGTCGACCGGCGTTTTCCCTTTGCCACATTTGCTTCGACACGGCTTGCGAAACTCGGAACCCACTTGTATTTCTTTGATGGCTGCTACAAGCGTGAGCCAGTTTGTGAAACTGCGAGACGGATCGAAGGTAATCGAGTCTTACTGCTTGCCGGTGTGGACGCCAGAGATTTTCAGGATTCGACCTCGAGTTTGAACAAGTGTTTTTCTTCAAACAATCAGGTTGAAACCAGGACAGACCTGAGCCCTTCCGGGTTCAGCATAAATAATGCCTCGCTTGAGCAATCGCAGGCGTATGACCAGCGTTTAATTGATTTTTTCCGGACGGCCTTAGGCGGATAGATCCTAAAGATCAAGCTTTTTCCTGCCGTGGCCGTTCGAACGTGATACGAGCAGGATCTCTGCACTTTCTTCCATTTGAGTTACTGCGGTGCCGAGCAATGTTTTCAGCTCGTTGAGTCGATCGGATGTGGATGTCATTTCCAGGAGTGCGTATTTTTTCTCGTTATCGAAATTGAATGCCGCCGTTATCAGGAATGACAGCGATTCAGGATCTGTTTTCTGGATCTGCGGAAACTGGCCTCGGTTGCCGCCGATAGAAAATGCGGCCCTTGCCATCCTTTCAAACAGGCCGAACACTTCATCGGCGAGGGACCCAAGCTGATCGTCTTTAGCATCTTCGTCCTGGAAGTACTCGACCTCACCGACCAGATAAGGCGTTCCGGCGTTGATATAATCGAGCAGTCGAAAACGCACAACACCGAGGGTTAGAATATTCGACCGGCCGTCGGGCAATAGTTCCGATTCGCGAACCTCCGCAAGGCAGCCCACCCTGCCAACAGGAGGCGTTTCCGCAAAAGGACTATCTGCCTCAAACAGCAGGACACCGAAAAACTTGGTTCCCCGTTCGACATCTTTGAGCATTTCGCGATAACGGTCTTCAAAGATGTGCAGCGGCAAAAGCTCATTGGGGAGCATTACCAGCGGAAGGGGGAATAGCGGAATACGTTTGATCCCGCTGACTTTGTCTAGGATTTCGGACATGCTTTAAGGCCAATAAATTCCGCGATCTTCTCAGCCGGTTCGTCGCTTAATGCCATTCGTTTGGCTCCGATCACGGCATCAGAGACGACCTCTCGGCGGTTCGCAAAGCGGGTGTCTCTGACGATAAGGTCTTCGATCACGCGACGTTCCAGTTGCTCTCGACCCGGATCGTCCAACTCCTGCGGAGTTTCAATGTAATCCGCCGGGACCGTATGATTCTTGATCCGGACGTGCAAGGCGTTGGTGGCTGATCTTGTTTCATCCCGGATCTTTTGCGTTTCGAGCAGGGAATTCGGAAATCCGAGGTGTCCTCGCAATGCTATTTCAATGATCGGCTGGATGGTGCCGGAAAGGGCGGCTCGTGCCGTCATTCGCACCATTCCTAACACACCCTCTGTAACTTCGTCGGTAGTGGTGCAGGTGGTGACGTCAAACTGGAGTTGCTGGAATGGGCGGAAATGATAATCTACCACGTGCCGAGCGTGCACCGCATTGGTTTCGTCAACCTCGACGACAAACGCTCCTCGGGTTTCGCGGAACTCGGTAATATTGGTGATCTCTATCGAACCCGGATTGAACGCCCAGTTATCGATCTCATAGTGCTTATGCGTATGGCCAAGACCTACATACTCGACTGCATTTTTTAATTCTTTTAAGGCTGACACTGACAAGGCCGGCAGCGGATGCATCTGATGCCCCTCAACATCGGTGTGGAGCATCAGGATATGGAATGCTCCGTTTCGCCTATTTTTCATTATAGCTTTCGTCAGCATAGGAATTGCCCAGTTAGCCGAGGCCCCGTACCAGTCAGAACCAAAGATGCGTGCCCGTCCTACATCAATAAATCCCCCGTGTTTCGCCGTCTCATCCCAGGCCGAGTATGCCAATTCTCCGTCGACTGGGGTCGGCTCTAACAGCTTGATAAGTCCCCACCGCGACAACGAACGAAGCCAGCTAAACTCCGTATCGGTGTGTTTTTGATCATGATTTCCCTCAATCGCGATAACTGGGATCCCGGCCTCCCTCATGATCGTCAGTCCCTCTACTGCGTAGTTCATCGTTTCAGGCGGAACAGCCCGTTTATGAAAGAAGTCGCCGCAAATTATGACAAAATCGACTTTTTCATCGATCCCGTACCGCCGCAGTACATCGAACCATGCGTTAAAAAAGTCACCCGGACTCTCGGCCAATTGGTACCGGGTACATCCGAGATGAACATCAGCGATATGGAGAAACTTCACGGAACGATTTTATCATAGCGTTATTCTTAGTCTTGACATCCCAATGGACTACATTGCGGACAAGAGGTTTAAATGTGCGCGGTGTCACATTATCGGGTATAGTTGGAGTGATACTGGTTTTGACATAGATAAATATAGATAAAGGTGAGAGAATGTTGGGACGTTTTCTGCAGAAGTCCAGTTCGCCGGGATGTCCCGGTCTTTAATTTCGAAACCGGAAATTTGCTCCGGCCATCTCACCTTTAACGATCAATGAAAATTTTACTCTACAACCCTGACAACGGCATTACGCGGAATTTCATGCCGCATCTCTGGATGTTTCTCCTGCAATCGCTGACGCCGAAAGAACATGAGGTGATACTCATTGACGGCAATGCGAAAGCGATGACCCGGCCGCAGTTGGTCCAATTTTGCAAAGAACAGAACATCGGCCTCATCGGTATCGGGGCAATGACCCGCATGGTTGCCCGGGCTTACCTTGTAGCGGATGCTCTTCGCGAAGCGGGATTTAAGGTCGTAATGGGCGGCCCCCACGTTACCGAATGCCCGGACGAGGCGCTAGGCAAAGATGGAGGGCCCCGACATGCAGATGCAGTTGCATTGGGAGAGGCCGACGAATATTGGGCACAGATCGTCGAGGACGCGGCAAATGGGGAACTTAAGGAAACCTATCAGCCGAAAGTCGATGATAAGGGCAACGACTTTAAGCCGAGTCTTCAGCCCTACCCGCACATCCCTTGGGAAACACTCGATCTTGACCAGTTCTCTCTTGTGCCCAAGTTCCTGCGGCCCGTGATGTCACGAATGGGCGAGGGTTGGGGAAAGTTCTTCGTTGTTCCGATCGAGACCGGACGAGGCTGCCCTTACGGGTGTGAATTTTGCACCGTCACTGGATTCTTTGGCGATTCGATAAGGTTCCGCACGAATGAGAGCGTTGTTGAAGAATTGCTTCGACTTAAGGCTCGAGCCCGGAAAGAGAAGGGCCAGATGGCGGTCTTCTTTATTGACGATAATCTCGCGATCAACAAAAAACGCCTCAAGGGCCTGCTTCGAGACATGATCGCAGCCGGAGCCACTTTGCCCTGGGTGGCGCAGATCAGTGCGAATCTGCTTGCGGATGAAGAGTTAGTCGATCTCATTGCTGAGGCCGGCGGGCGATGGATCTTTATCGGAATGGAATCCATCGATCCAGCTAATATGGCTGATGTTAACAAGAATTTTTCGAAGCCTGAGAATTATCAGACGGTGCTTGATGGCCTCAGAAAGCGGAATATTTACGCGATAACGTCATTTATCTTTGGGATGGACAATGACACACCCGGCGTGGCCAATCGTACGGTCGATGAGATCGAAAGCTGGGCGCCGGGCTTGCCGGTCTTTGGACAATTGACGCCATTTCCATCAACGCCTCTTTATACCAGACTCGAAAAGGCGGGGCGACTTGCCCGGCCGAAGCATTGGCTCGATTTTGCCCCTTTTGTGATGGCCCACGACCCCCTTAAGATGTCGATCGAAGACGCAAAGAAGGAGACTTTCGACGCATGGTATAGGTCTTACAGCCCTGAACGAAATCTTGAAGCTATCAATGAGATCCGAGAAGCGCCTATCGATACCCGGATCGGTCACCTTGTCGCCCGTCTGTTTTTCAGGGGAATTTATTTTCCGCAAATGAGCAGATCGGCCTGGATCAAACTTCTCTATGACAACCGTAAACCGATCCTCAGCCTGACCCGGGAAGGTATCCGTACCTGGCGGGCCGCCAGGAAGCGGAGAAGAATTGACGGTCGGTCTGTACAAACTGCCCAATAATATTATGAATAAGACTAAGGCTCCCGGACTGCGGTCGGGGAGCCTTAGTTCGAGCTAATGCGATATTAGCTCCGTTCAGGCAGAATCTCTATCTTGACATTAAAGAAGCCAGAGTTGTCGTTGAGATTTCCCTCATTGATGCCGAGAAATAGTGCTCCGTCACGATTTGCCGTAAATTCCCGCTCGGCACCTATATAAATAAAATCATTGTTGTCGTCGCCTATTACCGCAATTAAGGCCCCTGTCGGAACATTTTTGAGCAATTTTTGTGGGTCTTCAATTGTTCCGAGCCCAGATGCTGTCGACTTGTGCCCTTTTCCCAGAGAGATAGTTCCATCATCTGCACTGACGCGGATACGCTGCCCTTTTTTAACCACCCAACCGGAATTCGTCCATCCATTCGAACTGTTATCCGCTTGTACCTTGATCCTCCATTCGATCGGATCGATGCTCTGAGTCGTTCGGGGCGTCGCCCTCGGCTCAGTTTTTGCAACGTCTTTGTTAACCGTCGTTTTGTCGGGGATCCGCTCTCGATATGTAACCGGCTGATTGGGTCGACTGGAGGTTACTACCCGTGCGGCCGTTTCGTCCGCCGAATCGAATTGGATCGAATCAACCTCAGCAGCTGTGAATTTAAGCTCCCGCTTTCGGGAACCGTCCCCGATCGATATGACGAAGGTCCCGTGGGTATAGGTCACGATCTTTCCCTTTATAATGCTGCCGTCCTTAAGCCGAATTGTGTCCGCAAACATCTGTAACGAAAGAGCTAAAATGATGAATACCAGGGCAACGCTTCGAAAGATGTTTGTGAATTTCGCCATAAAACCTCCAAGAATGGCTTCGGTCGATTGCCTTGAAAATGGAAAGCAAAAGCGTAGTACCACCGGCGAGGTAAAGTCCGAACAGCCGCAAGTTGTGGCCGTGTTCAGGGAACCACCATTCTAACGGGATATTACAAAAATGCCGGTCAGTTGTAAATATATACTTAAAGTAAGCGGGAAGCGGTACGCAGTGAACGGTGAACAGTGAACAGTGAACAGTGAGCAGTGAATAGTGAATAGTGAACAGTGAACAGTGAGCAGTGAATAGTGAATAGTGAATAGTGAATAGTGAATAGTGAATAGTGGACTCACTAGTCTCCAGTCTCCAGTCTCCCGTCTTTCGCCTCCACTCTCCACTTTCCACTCTCCACTCCCTCACACCCCTTGTTTTTGTACCACCTCGGGACATGATAATCGCTCTAACCCTAAACCTATCTTAGGTTTACAAGTCTGAGCAGTGTACCAGTGTTTTTTCTGGGGCGGGTGATTTTCGATTTTCAAAGATCCGGATCTGTGTTTCATGCAAGAAATATCTTGCAATGGTCGCAACACATGTAGTAGTATATACAACCGTTGGCAGATGTCAATGGTTTTGTGTATGGATGAGATAAAAGAGGAAAGAGGCGAAACCCCGCCCAGGTTTGAGATCTGTACGGTGAACGAGCTTTTGGCGAGGAAGTCGGAGCCTTCGCGGCCGCTGTTTGGGGATATGTGGCTTACGGGGGAACTGGCGGTGATGTTTGCCGAGGCGGGGTGCGGGAAGAGCCTGCTGGCCGTTCAGATCGCAGGCAGCATCGCACGCGGGGCAGCATTTAAGCCGCTGGATGCGAAGCCGCGGCGGCAGAAGGTGGTATACGTCGACCTGGAATCGACCCATGAGCAATTCTGCAGCCGGTACAGGCACGAGAACAGCAGTTTTAAGCCGTATAAGTTCTCGGACAATTTCGTCCATGCACGGCTGACGGACGTTGAGGATCCGGGTGTTTCGGACATCGAGGCGGTGATCGAGGCGACGGGAGCAAAGGTGCTGGTCATCGATAACCTGGCACATTTGATGAAGGGGCATTCGTCAAACGAGGCGGCACGGCTGATGCGCGAACTCCGACGTCTGTGCCGCCGCGACGGTATCTCCATACTGCTGCTGGTGCATTCGCCCCCGGCCACACTTCGCCGCGGGATAGAGGCACGCGATCTGCCGTTTGCCGAGGTGATATCGGCACTGGCCGACAATGTCTTTGCGATCGGACGGGTCGGTGCGGCCGCGTCGGAGCGGTATATCAAGCATCTGCGGCCGGGTGCGGCGGCACATGTTTTCGGAGCGGCCCACGTGCCGTGGTTTCGCATCAGGAAGCGGGCCAATTTTACATACTTCGAGTTTCGGGGGTTTGCACGCGAGGGGGCACTGCGGCTCTCGGACGGCGACCGACGAGAATGGCAGATGATCGACCGGATAGCCGAACTGAAGCGTCTGAAGATGAGCGTGCGAGATATCGCAAGAGCGCTCGATATGTCGAAAACGACCGTGCAGAAGTATGCGGTCATGTGCCCGGAGCCGCTGCCTGTGGTGACTCCGTATGTCAAAGAGGCTCCGCCGGAGCCCGAGACCGATGAGTTCTGCGATGAGCCGGAAGACGCCGGGGAATGGGATCACGACAGCGATCCGGAGGATGACGTTGAGGAGATTGGTTACCGAACCGATTGGCAGGATGACGCCGGGGACTGGGATCAGGACAGCGGTCCGGCGGATGATGCTGAAGAAGCCTTTAACGACGGAACCGGTTGGCTGGAAGACCAGATCGAGCAGTCCGATTCCCCAACAGATATTACCGCTCAGAACGGTCCCGGAAACGATCTTTACCCGGAAGCACACGACCGCGAGGCACCCGCCGCCGAAGCAGCCAAGGCCCCGCTGCTGGAGCGTGACTTCGACAATAACGACCGAGAGATCTGGGTCGAGAAACGAGATTCACACGGACGCCGCCTCGTTTGGTACCTCGCCCAAACCGACCGCCACGGTCCCAACGGCAAATACACCCGCTACGAATACCGCGGCCTAGCCGGCAACATCGGCGAAACCGTCGATCACCTCCCGACAGGAGAGTCTGGCCGCGCCCCGCCGCAATAAGTTAGGAGCGGCCTGGAGTAAAACGCGGCTCGAAGCCGGTCATACGGCGAGTCGCGGTCCGCACATTCGGTCGGCACTATCCCTCGCGATATCCAACCCGCCAATATTATGATCCGCGATGGGATCGTTAAAGTGCTGGATTTTGGCTTAGCAAAACTAACCGCGTTGGATGCGAACGATCTCGAAACCCGCGAACACACGGCACCGCACCGAGTGATGGACCAGGTAACCAACAGCTTAACTGTTTCACCTACATATATTCAGTTTGCGCACCGCTGACCGGTTCGAGTTGTATCGCGGGGTACCACGGGTCACGAACGATTCGTAACGTGCTGCGCCAAAATCCTCGCATTGTCCAGGCGGAGTGAGAGACTCTGGAAATACTAGGTGATCCGCAAATTTCGAGCGGTTTAGGGTCAGGATGTCTAGACAACGAATAATGGATATTACTTACCACAATGATATTGGCCTTCAGCGAAAGGCTCGAACCATTTCTCCGGATCTACGGGTGTCTGAGTTAGATCGTGCGAAACTCACTGCACTGAGACTAAGGGCTCTCGTCGCAATAACCTCTGACCTGGAGGCTGAGCTGCAGTCGATGGAATTAGATGTCTTCGGTGGTGAACGCAGATTAGACGGGGACTTCAGCATTGATTTCTATGAGGCAGTCGAGTCGTTTCAAAAGAACCTTCTAGTTGCCACGCTGACCTTGGAGCGTGGAAATCAAACACGAGCAGCCCGGCGGCTCTCGCTGGGACTGACCACGCTTAATGCAATGCTTAAACGGTACGGGATCGTCCCCAGAATGTACAAATCTGTAGTCGCCAGCCAAAATCTCGACTCGCGATAGCAGGCCCGAATTACGAGTTATTGAAAGCCCCCGAGTCCGGACACTAGTTTGGTTCACTGCTGCAGAGCCCGGTCTCGCGGCTCACGCAACTCGAGCCAGTGTTTTTCTCCATATGTTTGTAGAAAACTCAGTAAAAGTCGGATCTCAAAATCTGCAATACAGGCCAAAAATCCAGAATTCTATACGAGAGAGGCGGGGGACGCGTGAAGTGAAAAAAGTATACCCGCGAAATCGCCATTGGCATATCGATTGCAATTTTACTCCTTGTCCTGAATTGGCTGGGCCGAGTTCTCCATTTTTTCGAAGAAATGGGTCCTAGTCCGGAATGGACATAGAACTGCCGCCAGCGCGGCTGAATTTTGGAGGAATAATGAAAAGACGACTTAGGATTATCGCCGT
This sequence comes from Pyrinomonadaceae bacterium, assembly GCA_041745615.1. Lineage (GTDB taxonomy): Bacteria > Acidobacteriota > Blastocatellia > Pyrinomonadales > Pyrinomonadaceae > OLB17. Next base: position 57,854 of record JBGTIP010000017.1, read on the forward strand.
CGTACTGATCTCGATCAGCTCTTTCTCGGCGATACAGGCGCAGATCACGACCGGCTCAATATCCGGATCGGTGACTGATGTTTTGGGTGTGATCGTGCTCGGTGCAAGGGTTGCCGTACGGGAACGATCCGGAGGGAACTATACAACAACCGTCAATCGCTCGGGAGACTTAGGTAATAAAGAAAACAATCAGGAGGTACTATGAAATTTATAAAAATCTTAACTGTCGGCCTTGCGATACTTTTAGCACAGGCCGCAATCTTTGCCCAGACCCCTACTGGGAGTTTGGTCGGCACTGTTTCGTCGGCAGATGGGGTGTTGCCAGGAGCAACTGTTGAGATCAGATTCAACCAAACCGGTAGAACACAAACGGCTACCACAAACAACAGTGGTGTATTCAGTTTTGCCCAGCTTGAGCCAGGCACCTACACCGTCACTATCACCTCAAAAGGCTTCAAGACCTTCGTTGCTAACGAGGTAAAGGTGGACATCGGACGCGAATTCAACATTACGCCGGTTTTGGAGGTCGGAGGCATTGAGGAGACCGTGACAGTGACCTCCGGCGCTGACATCGTTACATCGACCACTGGGCAGATCAGCTCTACGGTTAGTACGCAGCAGATCATGTCGTACCCATTGCTCACTCGCAACCCTCTTGATCTGACAGCTTCCCAACCGGGCGTGCAGTCAAGCGCGTACCAAAATACGACGGTCAACGGAATGCGAAGCTCTACCACCAATATTACTCGCGACGGAATCAGTATCAACGACCCTTACATTCGAGCAAATGCGACGGATTTCGCCCCTGGCCGACCCTCGGTTGACGATACCAGCGAGATCACGATCATCACGGGTGTCCAGGAAGCGGACTCTGGCGGCGGAGCGCAGATTCAGGTGTTGACACCGCGGGGTTCAAGCGATTTCCACGGTGCACTCTTTGCCTACAATCGCAATTCGGCCTTTGCGGCAAACAATTTCTTCAATAACCGCACCGGCACTCCGATCCCTTACCGGAATCGAAACCAGTTCGGCGGTAAGATAGGCGGCCAGTTTCCCGTGTTCAATTTTGGAGAAGGCGGTCCAATGTTTCACAAGGACAAAGGATTCTTCTTTTTCTCCTACGAGGGCATTAGAGACCCGCTCAGCAGCCTGTACAATCGCACCATCCTAACCCCAGCGGCACGTGGCGGAGCATTCACATTTCTTAGAGCCGCAGCGGGTGACCCGATCAACAGTGGCGGCATAAGCTGCCCGTCGGGAGCCGCGGGTAGTTCCTGCACGATCTCAAATGTACTTACATTTGCGCAGTCACAAGGCCTGCAGGGAATTCCCGGAACTATCAATCCTGTCATCCAAAGCAGGATCCTCGACCTGATGCCCGCAAGCGGAAACTTCACGGGATTAGGTGACAACGTAAACACCACAGGTTATTCCCTCAACCGCGCATTCAATACGACGCGGAACACCTACACGGCCAGGGGCGATCTGGATGCAACTTCGAAAGACTCGATAAGCTTTATCTACAGCTGGAACAGGGAAGACATACTTCGCCCGGATGTTGACGATACCGGTTTCACGGCCTCGCCGGATGTGACGCAGTTCGCGGAGACTCTTCAGCTAACAGCCGGGTATCGCCGGATCATCACGAATAACCTAGTGAATGATTTTCGATGGGGCCGCTTCACAGTCGAGGTGCCCTTCGACAGGATCAGCCCTTATCCGGACTACTTCATCGGTAGCGGAGCCCTGGGCACGACGACCGGTCAGGCCGGGGTACCACTGTTGGGTGGACTGATCACGAATCCGACCAATGTGTTCATGGATCAGGGGCGAAACAGCACAGTCACGACATTCGCCGATAACGCCAACTGGATAATCGGCAATCACGCCTTTAAGTTCGGTGGCCTTTACCAAAAGTATGTGGTAAATACCTTCAATGATTTCGGGATCGTTCCACATTATCATATCGGAACTACCAGTGTGGACACGGCGACAAGTACGACGTTGACGAACAATAACTTCGCGAATGTCGGCGGTGCCGGCAGCATTATCAACAACACCCAGTTGGGACAGGTAAACGGTCTGCTTGCGATACTTGGCGGCCTGGTTAACGGTTCGCAGCAGGCGTTTAATATGGTTGACATCCAAACGGGTTACGCTCGCGGGGTCCGGCAGCTTGCCCCATTCATCAATTGGAACCACGCGCTTTATGTGTCCGATCGATGGCAGATCCGTCCGGGTCTAACTTTTAATGCAGGTGTTCGCTGGGAGATCTACCCGGCCCTGCGACTCGACAATGGACTGGCCCTCGAAGCGATCGTCGATCCGAACGACCCAGCGAGTTCGCTCTTAGCCGGTAACGGTAACTTCAACGTGGTCGGCACGAATGCCGGACAAGAATATCGGTTTTACAACACGGATTGGAATAACTTTGCTCCGTCGGTAAGCATTGCATGGATGCCGAACTTTGGCAGCGGAATCGGAAACTATTTGTTTGGCGACCAGGGCCGGACGGTTATTCGTGGAGGGTATAGCCACGTATACGCCAACGATCAGATCATAACATCCTTAAGTAATACCATTACCTCTGGAGGTACTGGAAATCTAGGACTTGGGCGCCAAACTTTGTCGGCGATAGGTCCGGCCGGCAACACCCAACTGAATTTGCGTATTGGACAACTCCAAGACATTCCCACGCCCCAGTTCACCGGGGCGAATCGAACCTTCTTGCAGAACAGCGGGGCCGCTCAGAGTTTCTTCGGAAATGCTGGAGCGGTCGATCCGAACCTGCAGATCCCGATGATCAAACAGTATAGTGTTGGGATCCAGCGGGAGCTACCCTGGAAGATGGTTGTGGAGGCACGGTACGTAGGAACGAGCAGCAGCAATCTATTGAGAAGCTCAAATCTTAACGAGATAGATGTTGTTAGTAATGGGTTCCTTGCTGACTTTCAACGGGCTCAGGCTAACCTGGCGTTAACCGGCACGACCGCTTTTTGCAACCCGGCCACGGTTACCGGCTGCCAGGCTCTGACGCTATTCCGAAGCGGAGCGATCGGAACCGGTCCCTTGGTAGTCGGAACCACTCTGACGGCTGCGACTTTCAACACCCAGCTTCGCAATGGAGCGGTGGCCGACCTGGCTCATGCGTTCGTGACCAGCAATCTCAACAATCACCCGACCTTCGCAGACCCGAATAGGGCTCCGTTCGTGAAGTTCTATCCGAATCCTAACAGCGGGGTGATCACACTAATGCTGAATGAAGCGAGGTACAACTACAACTCGCTGCAGCTCGAGCTTCGTCGACGGTTCAGCGACGGCATAGCGTTGGAGGCAAACTATACATGGTCAAAGAACCTGACTAACGGTCAAGGAACCGCACAGTCATTGAATGAAACCTATTTGCAGCGAAACGATAGGGAACGAGATTATCAGAGGGCAGACTTTGATATCGCTCACATATTCAACTTCAACGGACTTTATCAATTTCCATTTGGAAAGGGCCGTAGATGGATGAACAACAATTCCTGGGGCAATTATTTGCTTGGAGGATGGGACATATCGGGGATCCTTCAGATCCGATCGGGGGTTCCTATCACCTTCACAGATGCTCGCGGAACGTTGAACCGGGCGAACTTTTCAACGAGGCAAACCCCGAACAGTTCGCTTTCCCCAGCAGAAATACGCAGTTTAATGGGCGTGTTTGAAAAGGACGGCAAGATTTATTGGATCGATCCTTCTATCCTTTGCTCCAACGGTACGGCATCAGGCGGTTACATACACCCGTCTAATGCTAATACAGTTTGTCCTGGCCAAGTTTTCTCGAGTGTTGGCGCGGGACAAACCGGCACCTTGCCTCGTGCCTTTATCAACGGTCCCGGGTATTGGAATGTCAATATGGCACTGATGAAGAACTTCCTTTTCATCGAAAACACCAAACTTCAGGTGAGAATGGAAGCCTTTAATGTCTTTAACAATGTGAACTTCCAGAACAATGTCCAGTTGGCGCCGATTACGTCGACGTCCTTCGGGCAGATCACTTCTGCCTCTGCTTCGCGGGTCGTGCAGTTTGCCGCTCGGTTCGAATTTTAGGCCAGCAATAGGCCGATATGGACGGGGCCCTTATCGAGATAAGGGCCCCCTTTTTTTACAGTAAGACGAAGCATTGCCTCCGAGGTGCCCATTAAGTGTCACACCAACGTGCAAGTCCCGGCACTTCTACCGTAGCGAAAGTCGATTTATTGTTTACCGTGCCGTTTCTCCACATCCGTTTCCGAATAGCTATCTTCCCGAAGCAAGCTATTCAACTGACCCTTTATCATTGTAAACTATTGATTATATGGAAGATAAATGGAGCCGGTGATAGGACTTGAACCTACGACCTGATGATTACAAATCAACTGCTCTACCAGCTGAGCTACACCGGCTGATCGGCCTAGGGGGTTTGGCCGCGAACGAAAATACTACCAAATTGGCTGTTTACTCCGCAAACTGCCGCCTGCAGTTCGGATGTAAAAACTTGTTGACCGCTTCATTGTCAGGCCTTACAATATAAGGAGCCCTGTATATGGGCTAAATTTCTGCCCTTCATCTTCAGCCCTGACCATTGGGCGAACAATCCGACTCCAAGGAGATCAACGTGAGTTTTCAAAGATCAACGCGAATCGCACTGCTTTCTTGCATGCTACTATCAACGGCTGGAATTTGTTTTGCTCAGGTGGCGCAGCCTACGCCGGCCCCCATTTTTCAGACACCTCGAAAACAGTCAGAACTTGTCGGCCCCAACAATCTTTATTGTGCCGGTTTTATTCAGTATAACGCCATCAGCACTGCCAATAAGATCATAGGTGCGCAGGACGAGGCCGATAAGTACAATTACGCCCAGAACGATTTCCTATACATCAACATGGGCCATAACAAGGGAGTAAGTGTCGGCGATACATTCTCCGTTGTCAGGCCCCGGGCCCAATTCAAGAGCAAATGGTCAGACAAAGGGAGCCTCGGTTTCTATGTTCAGGAAGTTGGAGCCCTCGAGGTGGTCGATGTAAAAGGCGAGGTTTCGGTCGTACGGGTCAAGACGTCATGCGATTCGATCCTTCTCGGTGACCTGGTACATTTGGTCCCTAACCGTATGAGCCCGCCCTTCGAGGTTCGTCCGCCACTCGACCGATTCGGCGACCCGTCAGGAAAGGCAACTGGCCGAATAGTCATGGCTCGTGACGGTGTCGAAACCCTGGCAAAGAACCACGTAGCCTACGTAGATCTGGGCGCTGAAGACAATCTTCGGATCGGCGATCGGCTGACGGTTTTCAGGGAACTGGGAAAAGGCAATCTTTTCACAATGCCTGAAAGGGAATCGGTCAGCGCACGAGATTACGGTTTCGAAAGTGACGCTTATAAAGGAGGTAAGTTCTCGAATCAGGCCTCGCGGAAATCCGGTGAAAAGGCCGAGGGCAAGGAGGTCACGACTGCACGTGCCAAAGTCGGCAGGCCCTCAAACCTACGAAAGGTAGTGGGCGAGGCGGTCGTAATCAACGTCAAGGAAAGAGCGGCGACTATCGTCATCACGCGAAATGGACAAGAGATCCACACTGGCGATTGGGTCGAGATCCAGTAGCTTCCGTTCCCAATTAATGCCCAGCAAGGTCGTCTTAAAATGGCGGCCTTTCTTTGTTGTCTGCCAGTTCGTGATGGGGACGCGTTGCTGGCTCAAGAGGTGTAGCGGTTACCGTGGCAAAACGTTATTATATTTGGAATATGAAATATATCTTTGTGATCGCATTTCTGGCTATTGGGCTGGCGTTTTTTGGTACGGGGAGCGTTGCTGCTCAGACGCCGTCGGTTGCGGGCGAATGGGCGGCGTCGATGAATACTCCGGGTGGAGCACGACCCTTCGGGCTGATCTTCAAGGTCGATGGAGAAAAGCTGACGGGTATGGTCAAACGTGCCAGTGGTGACGTCCCGCTTCAGGGAGCGATAAAGGGCAATGACATAAGTTTTTCTTACGCGATCAACTATAACGGCAATGAACTCTCGCTATTTTTCTCGAGTAAGGTTGACGGTGATAACATGGGCGGCACCGTTTCTTTTGGCGGTAATGCCGAGGATGCATGGAGTGCAAAACGAACGTCACCGGCAAAGCCGAAGACGGAGTAATCCCTAGAAAAAAGTAATTTTAACGCCTCTCCTCGAGAAATTCGACGGAGATGCGTTTTTTTTCAGAGAAGAAGTAGGAAAAGTAGCCATACATGGACCAGATGGCGGTGATCACGGCAATCCATAGGGCACCGCGGCCGACTAAATATCCGAAAACCTTCCAGTCATTCGAAGTCAGCGAAAATTGCGAAAGATTAGTGAAGGCTGTCTGCACCTCAGGAACTACCCAAAACGCGGCAGGATAGTCCAATCCGAAGTTTGAAACCGGCGGAAGTCCATTGGCGGCGGCAATGAGCAATGAAACGACCGCGACACATTGGGCCAACATCTTAAGCTTCCCGAGGCTCTGAGCCTGCATGATCACCCCTTCCGTGGCGGCAACGGAACGCAATCCGGTGATGATAAATTCTCGTCCGATGATCACAACGACGGCCCATGAGGGGGCCAAATTTTTCTCGACCAAGACTATCAGTGCTGCGGATATGAGCAATTTGTCGGCAATTGGGTCGAGGAACTTTCCGAGAGTAGATACCTGATTTCTGCTGCGTGCCAAACGACCGTCAACGATATCCGATAGGGCGGCGATCAGAAAAATAATGATCGCCAGAACATACCCGCTCATTCCAAACCAACGCTCGGCCACGGGCGTCAACAAAACGACAACGAGCAACGGCACTATCACGATGCGCCCGATAGTAATGTAATTCGGCAAGTTCACTGCTTACCGAACAGTGTATGTTCAACCCGGTCAAAGTTCAAGATTCTGCCAAGACACGTTAGGATGACGATCACGAGACGAAAAAAAACGAGATTGTCTAAAAAGGCAGAATACAGCCTCAGCGAACTCTGCGAATCCCTCAGCGATCTCTGTGTTAAATGTCTGTAAACACAGAGAACACGGAGGTTACGCGGGGGTCGCAGAGAAGGTTCTACTGCCGATTGCTGATGCCTCGTATTGGTTTCGACTTATTAGACGTCTTCAGATCTCGCCCCGATTTGGCGGGCAGGTCAAGACAGAAAACCAAGCTGCGAATAAGTGCCGGGAAACGTCGCCAGATTGGGAAAGACGGCCAATTCGTCCTCCGGAGGCAAGCCAAACCAACGGGCAAGCGTGACGGCATACTGATCGACGGAGGTTGTCGGTATCCATCGGCCTCGCGGTGAGGAATTAGAGTCGGTGTCATCCAGTCCCCCGAGGGTGAGCGATGGGAAATAAGTGCCAGTACCGTCAGGCCTCAGGCTGCCGTAAAAATCGCCGCCGTTTACCGCGCCGCCCATCACGAACATATGATTGCCCCAGCCGTGATCTGAACCCACGCCTGCGCCGGATCCAGCGGGATTCATCGTCCGGCCGAAATCTGACAGTGTGAAAGTGGTTACATCGTTGGTTGTTCCCTGCGCGATCATCTCGTCATAAAACGACCGCATCGCCTGGCTGAACTGGCTGAATATGTTTATATGCTGAGCGACCTGATTGCTGTGGGTATCAAAACCGCCGATCTGGACGTAAAAAACCTGACGCGTAACGGCAAGATCAGTCCTGTTTTTGATCAACCGTGCTACCTGGCGCAGCTGACGTCCGATGCTTGTATTAGGGAATGCCACGGTAGTATCGTCCGACGTCTGCAGGGCGCTGTTAGCCTGCATAGCCAGGTCGGTGACATGGCTGGCGGCAGCCACATAATTTGAAGAAAGATCCTGCGCCCGAAGTGCATTAAATGCGTTGAGCCGGGCGAGCGTCGATCCGGTCGGGGTCAGACCAAATCCGGCTGGGTTAAGCACACTTGCCAATGAGGTTGCCGAATCAGCGATGGCGAGCGGAAGAGTGTTCTGCCCTGCGGTGAATAGCTGGGCACCCGCGATCGAAGTGATCATCGGTATCAGGCCCGTTGGATTCTGCGCCGCGGTCATTCGATCGGAGATCCTGCCGCCCCATCCGGTAAAGGACTCGGTGTTAGAAATACTTGTTTGGTTTTGCGTGACCTGGTCTGAATGTGAAAAGAGTTGAGAGGGTTTCTTGAACGCCGAACTTTGAAACTGAGCTTTGGTCAGCGGCCTGACCAAGGTTCCCACATTGGCCACGACGGCGAGTTTACCCTGGCCGTAAAGCTCGTGAATGCCATTATTTATCGCTCCCGTTGCTCCGGGGCCGAGGCTCGGGTGGAGTCCGTAGGTCAGCCCTCCGAGCCGCGGTACTGAGATCGGCAGAAGTGTATTTTGTGCGATCGATAGCCCCTGGGTGGTGCGCGAAGAGTTGTAAACCGAGTAGTTGCTGACTGTGGCGTCGTTATGGTTCGGGATGACCATGTTGTTGCCATCGTTGCCGCCGGCCCAGAATAATAGGACCAGCGCCTTATACCCACCCGCAGCCGTTAGGGGGTTGTCGACAACCTTCTGAGCCATCGCGCTCATGGTGCCAAAATGATGCATTTGCGTTGCAAGGGATACCATGCCAAGTGCACAGCCGCCGGTCTTTTTCAAAAAATCACGTCTGGTTTCATTCATATCCTTTACCTCTGCACCTGATATTGCGATGACGTTGCGATCAAATAAATGGCTTGCCTAACCCGGCCGAGCGTGTCGGCACTCGAAATGCTGGTCACGGCCGGAAGCAGAGTCGACTTCATCGTCGGTGACATTGTGCTATGGAGCATTCGCCGGTCCAGTTCGTCGACGAGTTGGTTTGCGGTCGGGTCCGACGCCGAGATTGCCTGTAGATCGCTCAGGTTAAGCGACGTGCCGCTCGGCGAATTGACAGCCACGGCAACAGGTATAGCCGTGAAAATGAACCGGTTAACAAAATTCGTCCGCTGGATCGCGGTGCCGGTCGTCATGATGGCGAATTCGGGCCCGAGCATCGCCGTTCCGGGAATTACATAAGACGGCGGATAAAAATTGAACACGGTGGGTGAAAGGAAAGGCACCTGGCCCATACCGGTAAATTCGCCCCGACCGGTAATATAACCGTCGCTTTCGGACGAGCCGTTAGCCGACCTGACGTTGAAATGGCGGAGTATATTTGTCGCGAACAGGACCGGTTCGCGCAGTTTTCCGTAGTTTGGATCGGTTTTCCGATCACCTCTGGCTTCTGGATCGAGAAGTATCGCCCTTACAACTGCCTTCATATCTCCACGTTCGCCAAGGCCATTGTCATTAAAGGCCGTAGCAACACGCTGCACATAAGCCGGCGTCGGGTCGCTTGTGACGAGATGCTGAATCAGGATCTTGCTGACAAAAGGCCCGACATTCGGATGAAGAAAGATATTATCCAGAGCCTGGTCCATCGAGTTGTTCGCATAGTTAGCGATGGCCGTACCTGTGCATCCGGTGCACGCAGCGATGTTCTGATTGGTGACACCGGGATAACTTAGCAGCGTTTTCGCCGTGATGTCGTGATTGTTGTTATTAACGATGATCAGCGGGTCAATAAAATTTTGGGACCCTATAGCCCTGTTCGGACAAAGAGCCGTGACTTCGCAGAACGTCCATCCGGTCAGCACCTTCGTCAGGTCGTTGACCGCGTTCTGGTCATATGTTGGGATCGGGCTGCCGTTCTCGTCCAATTGGTACGTGCCGTCCTGATTCAGCATGAAGAGGCCGATCGTGAATAACTGTTTTAATTCTCGGGCATAGTTTTCGTTGGGATTATTTCTCGTGCTGCGGGCCATGTCGAGATAGCTGCCCATCGTTGCGTTGAGCGTCATCTGCTTCATTAGCGTTCGGTAGTTGCCGAACGCGTGATTCGCGAGCACCTTGTAGTATTCGACCATATGCCGGCCCTGCTGAACGTCGGTGCCCGACGTTACCCACACTTGGGCGAGCGCCCATGCTACGCGGTGGCGAAGCTGTGCGTCGCCATATAGTGCTTCTTTCATGAACCACAACTGAGGCTGATACATCGAATAGGTATCGCGGGCACATGTAATCGGAACGTCAGGTATCGTCTGGTTATTGTCGCAATCCGAAGGAGGCGTGCCTGGTTTCAATGGGTGGTTCGGATAGGGGTTCGAAAGTGACGGGTACTGGGCATCAAACTGTTCCGACAGCCACCGTCTAACCCCGATCCGCCGCAATCTGGAATCCAGAGTCGCAGTCGGCCCGAACGTAGCCTGCTCCATCAACCGAAGCCGATCCCCGGACCATCGGTAGCCCATGCTGCTCTGTGCAAGACTATCGAGCTCGCCAGATTTGGGCTTATCGGGCGATGGAGCCGTTCCCGCTTCCGGCTTGACACCCACACCCGTCCGGCCGATGCCGAGGATGACGCGATTGCTGATCATGCCCCGCCAGGTAACACCTATGAATACGTCCCCGCTGTCTATTGGAGGTGTAAAGAAGCCCGCTTCGTCCTTCAGGAGAACCGTGAGGGCATATACCGTTTCAGGCCCGGATGATTTTCCCAGAGGCCGCAGATCGGTGACCGGAAAACGGAACTTTTTCCCGGCGGCATCTTCCACATAGACCCTGAATGCATTCGCCCCCTCACCGTCCATCAATGAGATATTGGTAAGAAAAACGACGACAGAGCTGTTATAGGCGAAGGGCCTGGCCGGTGTTCGGGTCGGAAGCTCGGCTCGTCCAATGCTCCCGGAAGACGTCGCCAGTGCTCGTGCGGAACGGGCGTCTCTGAGCAAGATCGGAGCCGGCGAATTCGGATCCCCATCGTCCTGTGCCGATACAGTCAGGGCTCCCACCGACACTATTGCGACCAATGCCCATAAAGCCGATGCCGACTTAATTCTTTCCATAACTACACTCCAACAAGGTGAAAACTATTCTGTGAAGTACGAAAACCGGGTAGGAAGGCGAGGCCGGTTTTAAGAATGTTGTACATCCCAAAATTACAGTAATCCGAAAATAAAAACAAGCTTTTTTTTCCGAAGTTTGCCAAGGTTAATCCCGCTATACTATTGATGTTAGACGTAGGATAATCTCCTACGGTCGGAAAATGTGATCGGATTCGCCGATTGTTCGTTTCACGCCTATGGAAAACGCAATGTTCATCGATATCCCCGAGAATTTCAGTTTCAGGGCAACGGTGTATAGTCACGGGTGGTGCGAACTGACGCCATTCGAACTGAACGAGGAGGACTGGCGGCTGAGTTATGTCTTCAACAGGGACGGCGGGCCGGTGCCGGCCGTGATCAGCGAGGAACCGGGGCGGCTGCGGATCGATCTCGAGAGTGTGGTGGATCCGGCAAAGACCATCGAACAGGTGCGGCATATTCTCAGACTCGACGACGATCTGTCGGAATTTTACGCGATGATCGACGGCACGGAGCGGCTACTTTGGGTGAGAGAGCGGCGGGCCGGGCGTTTGCTGCGGTCGCCGACGGTCTATGAGGACCTCGTAAAGACGATCTGCACAACCAACTGCTCATGGTCGCTTACGAAGAGCATGGTCTCCAATCTTGTGGAGAAGCTTGGTGAATCGGCCGCGAACGGCAAACGCGCCTTTCCGACCGGGGAGGCAATGGCTGCGGTTGACGCGGATTTCTTCCGAAACGAAGTCCGAGCCGGATATCGATCACCGTATTTCGTGGAGCTTGCCGAGTCAGTCGCCTCGGGCGGGCTCGATCCGGAGAAATGGCTCACATCGGACCTTTCGACGCCAGAACTGAAGAAAGAAATGAAGAAGGTAAAAGGGGTCGGGGACTATGCCGCCGAGAACCTATTAAAGCTCGTCGGCCGATATGATGGTCTTGCCCTTGATTCATGGCTTCGGTCGCAGTTTTACAAGAACCACAATGACGAAAAAGCTTGTCCCGACAAAAAGATCGAGCGTTTTTATTCTAAATACGGCCAATGGCGGGGCCTTGCGATCTGGTGCGATATGACGGAAAAGTGGATAACATGATGGGCCGGCGGGGTATTTGTGCCTGCGAGCGAAGCGATCTGCTCCTTGAGTTCAAGTTTGGTGTAAGGTGAGATGCTAACATGCCGGACATTTCATTTTTTGATCGAGGACCAAACAGGTCGAGGATGCAATCGCCGGGTCCAATCCGTAGAAAACTTGAATCACAGGAAACCCAACAAGCAACATCCGCGAAAAGTAGGTTAAAATAAGTTACCTATTTTTCGCGGCATTTTGTATTTACATGGCAAATCTTATGACTGAAGCAGGACAAAGCTCGTCGCTCAAGAGCGCGATCGAGAAGCACAAAGAGTATCTTTTTCCGGCCGTGGCGACATATTACCAGGAGCCCCTGGCAATCGTTAAAGGCGAGGGTGAGCACGTTTGGGATGATCAGGGGAACAGATATCTTGATTGCTTCGGCGGGGTATTGACGGTAAGCGTCGGCCATGCGGAGCCGCGGGTGAACAAGGCCTGGATCGACCAGGTGAACACTATTGCTCATACATCAACGCTGTACGCTAACGGGCCGCAAGGGGATCTGGCCGAGAAGCTGGCTGAGATCTCGCCGGGGCGGCTGAAGAAGTCGTTTTTTACCAATAGCGGTACCGAGGCCGATGATACGGCGATACTTGCCGCAAAGCTGGCGACCGGGAATAACGAGGTGGTGGTGCTTAGACACAGCTATGCAGGGCGTTCGGCCACGGCCCTGTCGACGATCGGCCATTCGACCTGGAAGCCGGTAGCATCTCAGGTCGCGGGGTTCGTCCACGCACACGCGCCGTATTGTTACCGCTGTCCCTTCAACGCGACGCCTGATAACTGCGGCCTTGCATGTGCGAATGACGTAGAGGAGCTGATCCAGACAACGACAACGGGTGAGATCGCGGCATTTATGTCGGAAACGATCCTCGGCGTGGGCGGATTTATCGTGCCGCCCAAAGATTATTTCAAACGGGTCCACGAGATCACTAAAAATCATGGCGGATTGTTCATTTCCGACGAAGTGCAGACCGCCTGGGGACGAACGGGAGATAAGTGGTTCGGCATCGAGCATTATGGCGTCGAGCCGGACATTATTACGTCGGCGAAAGGAATGGGCAACGGCGTGCCGATAGGGTGGACCATAGCGACACCCGAAGTAGCGGATGCTTTTCCAGGGCTGACGTTCTCGACGTTTGGAGGAAATCCGGTCTCGATGGCCGTTGGGCTCGCGGTGATAAAGGTCATAGAGGAAGACGATCTACGGACCAATTGCCGCATCGTGGGCGATTATTTCCATGACCGGCTGCTGGAACTTCAGCAGAAATACCCGATAATCGGCGAGGTCCGCGGTATGGGCATCATGCAGGCCATCGAGCTGGTCAAAGATCCTAAGACCAAGGAACCCCACCCGCAGGCCGTATTGAAGATATTCGAGGAAACAAAACGCCGGGGTGTACTGATCGGCAAAGGCGGGCTCTATGGCAACGTCATCCGAACGGGGCTTATGTTGAATTCGTCAAACGATACCGTCGATGAGCTGATCACAGCCCTGGATGCAGGCCTGGCTCTCTGTCCGATAGATTAAAACCGCGGTGCGGCCCCCTTTGATAAGTTGAACTAGACACACTCGCTTGAGCATATCTATGGAATCATCCGATCAACATGCAAAGCCTGCCGGCTGGCGATCGCCGTTCTGGTGGTTTCGCTGGGTGCCGACGGTGGTGTTGTCGGTATTGATCCTTTATTTCCTCTTTACGATCGGGTCCGTTGTCATCTTGCCTGTCCTGGCCTCGGTCGCGCTTGCCTACTTGCTTAATCCGCTGGTTGTTCGGCTGCAGTCGATCGGGCTTTCGCGGGCGATCGCATCTTTCCTGTCGATTCTGATCCTCACGTTGGCCATCACGGCATTTGCCTCTTATGTCGTGCCTGAGATCTGGGCCCAGACATCCCGCGCGGTACAACGTACTATCGAGGGCTTTACACCCGAGAATGCCGCCGTGCAGCGGCGTTGGCTAAGAAGATTTTCGCCCGCTCTCGAACGCGTCGCCGGCGACCAGATCGAGCAGTTCCTTTCAGACCCGGTTACGTTTTATAACGAGAACGTGGCCGCTCCGAAGCCGGCGACGATCGATTCTGAAGGAAAGATCACACCGGGACGGACAGGATCGGCAGCAGTTTTTGGCGCGATAGTAGCCTCGCTCGACCTACTGCTGGTTCCGTTTTTTGTTTTCTATATCTTGCTGGATTTTCCCAGATGGCGGGATTCGCTGGAAGAACTGATACCCCCCAGATATCGAGACCCCTTCAGCCGTCTGTTTGACGAATCAGGACGGATCCTCGAATCATACGTTCGCGGCCAACTGCTGATCGCACTGACGATGGCGGCCCTATACGCGCTCGGTTTCTGGTTTATGGGGGTTCCCGCCTGGGCCGCTGTGGCCCTGATCGCCGGTCTCCTGAATGTCATCCCATACGTCGGCAGTGCGATCGGGATCTTACTGGCGTGTATGCTAACGATCGCGACGGGTGGAGGGTTATGGGAGATAGGCGGCGTCCTCGGCGTTTTCGTCGTGGTCCAGACGATCGAGGGATATATTTTGACACCGAAAATTCTTGGCGGGCGTCTGAATCTGCATCCGATGGCCGTTTTCATCGGTCTGCTCGCGGGGGGAAAACTATTCGGGCTCTTGGGTATAATTCTGACTATTCCGGCCATCGCGATCGGCAAGGTCTTTCTCAAATTCGCGAGAGAGCTGTATCAGAAGTCTGATTTCTATCATCGCGGGGACCCTCAGGCCATCGCATTGAATAACAAAACCCCGGAAGAAAAGGCCGTAGAGGCAACTGACAAGGTACTACAAGATCAGCGAGCTGAAGATAACAAAAGCAGTGATGCTCCGGTCTAACAGAGAATAAGCAGGTCATGGATCTGATCAAAGGAAAGAAAGACAGTTCTAACGACAGTGCCGATGACAGTGGCAGGGCCCGATTATTCCCCGGGAGTAACCACGCCATTTACGGCGGCATCGTAGCCGCGGCCATTGCGCTCGGGGCGCAGTGGCTTCTCGGATCAGTTTACGGCCGTTACGAGGCTCTGCAGATGCTCGAGTCGATGAGTTCCCCGGCACTGTTTTTTGGCAGCGCGTGTGTGACCGCTGCGGCAACGATACTCGCCCTGATGCTGACAATATTGAGCTTGATGACGCAGGCCGATTCAGAATTTGACCGGGAGTTTTATTCCAAGATCCGGAGGATCGGCCAGTTGGCTACCGTTGCTCTGGTAGGGGGCATAGTTTTACTCCTGTTTCTCAGCATTCCGTTCCAAGAGGCCAAGGATACCCCATCCTGGTGGTTTGTCGTCCTCTATTATGTCCTGATGATCTTCCTAGCAACGCTTGCGGGACTGCTGATGTCGATCGTTCTGATGCTGCAAAACGCGATCAGCGGCCTCATCGGGGTGATAAAGCCATCGGATGAGTCCGACGATGAGGAAAATTCTTCGAACCTTACCTGAAAAGGTACGTAAAACTGATATACCTATCAGGGATAGTTAATTTCGCTCTAAGGACGTTATGAAACTTACCAAGAGATTCGCGACATTGACGCTCGCTGCCCTTACGGCGTCATTTCCTTCTTTCGCTCAGGTACCGGACAAACAAAAGGTCGTCGCAGGTGCTGAACGTGCATTCGAAAAAGCGTCAAAAAGTGTGACGATCCCCGCACCGGGCTGTGCCGTGGGGGTTTCGGTCAATGGAGAGTCTGTTTTTGAGAAGGCATTCGGTCTGGCCGAGATGGAGCACAACGTTCCGAATACGGCGCAGACGATATTCGAATCGGGGTCCGTCGCCAAGCAGTTTACGGCCGCCGCACTTGTGCTGCTCCAGCAGGACGGAAAGCTGAAGCTGGACGATCCCGTCCGGAAATACATACCCGAATTGCCGGAATACGACAAGCCCGTTACGATACGCCATCTCCTGAATCACACCGCCGGATTGCGCGATTGGGGGTCGGTCATGGCACTCACGGGGGCGGGACGGGGTGCGAGGGCCATTACGCAAGACATCGCATTCGACGTAATCATTCGGCAGAAAGCTCTGGACTTTACGCCCGGGGCCGAGTACTCGTATTCGAACAGCGGGTATCAGCTGGCCGCCGTCATAATCGGACGTGTTGGGAAACAGAAGTTTGCGGATTTCGTTGGCGAGCGGTTATTCAGGCCGCTTGGTATGACAAAGAGCTCCTGGCGGGACGATTACCAGCGTCTGGTGTCGGGCCGTGCCCAAGGGTATTCGCGGCAGGGCCAAAATGCGCCGTGGCAGTCGAACATGCCCTTCATGAGCGTGTACGGCAACGGCGGAATGCTTACCACGGTTGGCGACTGGCTGAAATGGAACGCAATGCTCGATTCGCGTTCGATGGGCGGGTCGTTGGTTGATGCACTTGAAACGCAAGGTGTGCTAAACGACGGGCGTAAGATCAGCTATGCGCTCGGCCTCGTTGTCGATAAATACAGAGATATGAGAGATATCTCGCACGGGGGTTCGACGGCCGGATACCAAACGTTTCTGGCTCGCTATCCTGATCAAAAGGTGTCGGTCGCCGTGCTATGCAACGGCACCAGCCCGAGCGCCGGCAGTCTTGCCGCGGCGGTCACTGACGAGATCTTCGGGCCGTATCCTCAAGTGTCTCCTCCCGCTCCCGGTGCGACCATTTCAGAAGAGCACCTGAAGAAGTTCGTCGGTGTCTGGAAGAATGAAAAGACGCGATTTCCCGGCCGTTTTTCTTTTGACAGCGGCACACTCCGTTTTAACGGCCAGCCGGTGCGGCCGGTTTCTGAAGACACGTTTATGCTGGGCGGTACCCGCGTCAAATTCACATTTGATAAGGATGGAAAGCCGATCTCCGGCGATGGGAATAATAACGGTGACCTCACCCGGTTCACTGCTCACGAACCCTGGTCACCGTCTGCGCCTGACCTGGCGGAATTTGCCGGCGACTGGTACAGCGAGGAGGCCCAGGCGACATTCACCTTTGCTGTCGAGGGCGACAAAGCCTTCATCGTGCAGCGGCCGATAGCTAAGATACCGCTTCAGCCGCTGTACAAGGACCATTTCATGGCACAGGGCTATGTGGTATGGGTAACCCGCGACAATTCCGGCAAGATCGACGCTCTCCATGTAGGTGCAGGGCGAATGCGTGATATGTTATTCGCACGGGTCAAATGACGCGCAATTCGAAATCGCTAGAAAAGGGTGATATCACGAATCATAGAGTTCATGACACCCGTAATGAGCGGCACTCAAACAATGACTGCAGTATCTCGAAGAGAATTCATTGCTGGTACGGTCGGCTCTGCCGTGGCCGCCAATTCGATGTTGGCGCAAGGGCGGGACAGCGGTGACACTCGTCCAAACATCGTTTTCATTCTCGCCGACGACTTAGGATGGGGCGACTTGAGCTGTTATGGCCGGCCTGATTACAAAACGCCCATAATCGATAAGCTCGCGACTCAGGGTATGCGTTTTACGAACGCTTATTCAGCCGCGGCGATCTGCACGCCTACACGTGTCGGATTTCATACGGGGCGATATCCTGCTCGGCTTGCGGTCGGAATCGAAGAACCGATCCAAACGCGAACGATGCTCGGCGACCGCGTAAAAACTGTCGGAATTCCACACGAACATCCGACGGTTTCCTCACTCATCAAAACTGCCGGCTACGAAACCGCGCTGATCGGCAAATGGCATCTGGGCTACCTGCCCGATTTTGGCCCGAAGAGATTCGGCTTCGACGAGTTTTTTGGCATCATGAGCGGTGCCGCTGATCACTTTTCGCATACAGATCCCGCGGGTGAGCCCGATCTATATGAAGGGGATGTGCCCGTTGAACGGGTGGGATATATCACCGATCTCTTTACAGACCGCGCCGCTGAATATATAAAGCGGCCCCATAAAAAACCATTCTACCTAAGTCTTCATTACACCTCTCCTCACTGGCCCTGGCAGGGGCCTAACGATAAAGCCACGGCCGGAAAGTTCAAACACGGACCCGTCGGTTACTCTGCCGGAGGTTCACTGAAGATATACGCCGAGATGATTAAAAGCCTCGACGCGGGCGTGGGAAAGGTGACGAATGCGTTGAAAGCGGCGGGGCTGGAGAAAAATACCCTCGTGATTTTTACAAGCGATAACGGCGGCGAGAGATTTTCTTATAACTGGCCTTTCTCGGGCCAGAAAGGCGACTTGCGGGAAGGCGGCACTCGTGTCCCTGGCATCGTGAGGTGGCCTGGCGTGACCGCAACAGGCACGGTGAGCGATCAGCCCGTGATCACCATGGACTGGACCGCAACAATGATCGCCGCCGCAGGCGGAAAACCGAACGCGAAATACCCGTTGGATGGTGTAGACATTACTCGCTTTTTTAGCGGCAAGCGCCCGATATTCGATCGAACATTCTTCTGGCGCACTCGCCGACAAGGCTCCGTGCGTCGCGGCAAGTGGAAATATCTTCGCGATTGGCCAAATGAATTTCTCTTCGACCTAAGCGTGGACCAACGCGAGCAAGCAAACTTCGCAGAGACTGAGCCGGCATTGCTCGAACAACTGCGTTCCGCATTTCAACAATGGGAATCGGGTATGCATAGGTACCCGACTGTCTAAGCGATCAGTAGATATGAAAACACTCATTAAATCAGGCCGTGTGGTCACCGCTGTTGACGACTATCGCGCAGATATTTTCATCGACGGCGAGACTGTGTCGACTATAGGCAAGACGCTGGATATGGAGGCGGATGTTGTTATTGATGCTTCGGGAAAGCTGGTGATTCCCGGCGGGATCGATCCGCATACGCACATGGAACTGCCTTTTGGCGGGACGCATTCGTCGGACGATTTTTTTACCGGAACGCGGGCGGCGGCGTTTGGGGGGACGACGACGATCATTGATTTTGCGGTACAGACCAAGGGCGAATCGATGACCGCGGGCGTCGATTCGTGGCACAAAAAAGCCGAGGGCAAGACGGCGATCGACTACGGGTTTCATCTCATCACTACGGATTTCGAAGACGGCGATGAGAAGGAAATGTACTCGCTGATGGACGAGGGGATTACGTCGTTCAAGCTGTTCATGGCGTATCCGGGAGTGTTTTTGGCGGACGACGGTACGATCTTTCGGGCGATGTCGGCGGCGGGGCAGCGAGGCGGGCTGATCTGCATGCACGCCGAGAACGGCATCGTCATCAATGAGATCATAAAGCGGTTTCTCGCAGATGGCCGGACGGCTCCCAAATATCATGCACTGACAAGGCCCACAATAGCCGAGGCCGAAGGCGTCCATCGTGCCATCGCAATTGCCGAAATGGCCGAATCGCCCGTTTACATCGTGCACCTTTCTTGTACCGATGCATTGAATCAGGTGCGGCAGGCTCGCGACCGTGGTATTCCGGCGTTTGCCGAGACTTGTCCTCAGTATCTTTTCCATTCGATAGACGATTACGGCGACGGCTGGGAAGGTGCGAAATATGTCATGACGCCGCCACTGCGCGAAAAACACAATCAAGCCGAACTGTGGAAAGGCCTAAAGATGGATGATCTGCAGGTGATCTCGACCGACCATTGCCCGTTCTGCATGAAAGAGCAAAAAGAGCTTGGTGTGAACGACTTTTCAAAGATCCCGAACGGTGCTCCCGGCGTCGAGAACCGCCTCGCTCTCATCTACAACGGCGGAGTCGTAGAGAATCGTATCTCGCTCAATCGCTTTGTCGAATTAACGTCGACCGCCGCGGCGAAAATGTTCGGCCTGTTCCCCAAGAAAGGTACGATCGCCGTCGGTTCTGACGCGGACATCGTCATCTTCGATCCCGAAAAAGAACATGCCTTCGGCGTCGAAAACGAGCACATGAATGTTGATTATTCCTCATACGAAGGCTGGAGAGTAAAAGGCAAGGTCGAGACTGTCCTCTCACGCGGACGCGTTGTCATCGAGAACGGCGAACATAAGGGCAAAGCCGGCGACGGGCAGTTCCTCAAACGCGGCGAATGCGTGAAAATCTAGGCTGTCGAATTAAAGATAGACGATTTCACCGACTTCGTCCGAAAATCGTCGGGCGATGGACATCCTCTAAAACGATAACCTCACTAATTTGCGGTCGCTCCTTTTGTTCAGCATCTTCCCAGGAACCCGCTTCGATCATTTCTCATCGCGAAGGTCGGCAGGCAGCTTATTTTAACATTTCAACGTTCGACTGCTTGGCGTGATCGAGATCACTATTATTCCAAAAAGTATTGAAGTCGTGTAACATCTACGTGATCTTTATAGATAGTATTCCGGCCGAAAACAATCCCGTTTTGCAGACCGCTTGATCGCGCTGTTGAATGATGAGCCTTAGCGAAGGTGCTACATTAGGTCGTTATGTGATCCGTTCCCGAATAGGGGCCGGGGGCATGGGAGTCGTGTACCTTGCAGAGGACGCCAGTCTTAGCCGTAAGGTCGCACTGAAAATAATGCCTCGCGAGATTGCGGAGGATGCCAATCGGGTCCGCAGGTTCGTTCAGGAAGCAAAGGCGGCGTCTGGCCTTACCCATCAAAATATCCTTACCGTATTCGACATCGGTGATTTTGAGGGTTCCAAATACATCGCTACCGAATACATTCGCGGCGTGACCCTGGGTGAACGTATGCGACAGCAGCCGCCTCTGTTGCTGATCGAGGCCCTCGATATCGCTCTTCAGGCGGCTTCAGCTTTGGGCGCGGCTCATGAGGCGGGGATCATCCATCGCGATGTTAAACCGGAAAACATAATGATCCGGGACGACGGCTTGGTCAAGGTGCTGGATTTCGGGCTTGCCAAGCTGCTCTCTTTTGACGAGGTCCCCGGCGGGAATGAGAAGGATACGCTGCTCGCGGGCCCCGAGCAGGCTTCAGGTTCGACGCCCCGTACTGAGCCCGGGATCGTGATGGGCACGGTCTCGTATATGTCGCCCGAACAGGCACGCGGCCGCGCCCTGGACACCAGAACAGATATATTCAGCTTCGGGATCGTTCTTTATGAATTGTTTGCCGGCCGACGCCCGTTCACCGGCGAGGGGCATTTGGATCAGATCAGCTCGATATTGAAGGACGATCCGACGCCGCTCCGGCAGGTGTCGCCCTCGGTGCCGCGCGAACTTGAACGCATCGTTAACAAGACGCTGCGAAAGGACCGGGACCATAGGTACCAGCATATCAAGGACCTGGAGATCGACCTTGAGGACATTAGGGAGGAGCTGAAATTCGAGGCGAAGCTCAATAAGACAGTCGACCAGGCAGTGCCTGCCGCGGTTACGGAACAGCGCGGCACCCGTCCGACACTGACCGAAAGCCTTTCTACCACTCGCCGTTTCACTCTGCTCCACGCAATAATCTTCATACTCATCTCCGCCGGGATCGTGGCGGCAGTGTGGACGTTCAGATCGAGCCTCGGGATACAGTCGACGTCGGGGGCCGCGATCAAGACCGTGGAGATTGCGAGTTGGAGCAGTGCCCCGGGCGAGATATTTGCCACCGCGCGTTTTTCACCGGATGCAAAGATGATCGCTTTTGCCTCGACCAAATCCGGAACCAAAAACATCTGGGTGACCCAGACCACTTCGAAAGAAGGTATCCAGGTTACAAATGACGCTTTCGCGAATACCGATCCTATTTGGTCGCCAAAAGGTGATGAAATCGCCTTTTTTTCCCAGCGCCCCGGTGCGACTGACGGCTACTCAACGGGCATCTGGAGAGTCTCGGCTTTAGGGGGCGGAGCTCCGCGGGCTGTCGGGCCGGTCAAGGATGGAAGCGCCCTACTTAGGAGATGGACCGAGTCGGGAAAGATCTATTTCCAATCCGGAGGCGAACTGCATTCGATCGACGTGGCGACGGGAGCCACGCAGCAAGTCAGCTCACTGAAGGACCAGGGGCGGGTACTGTGGGTAGACATCTCAGACGATGAAAAGTCATTGGCATACGCTTTTTCATCTGAAGGCAACTGGAGCCTGCATGTCAACAATTTGGCGATGACGGACCCATCTGAGATAGCAAATGGAACCGGGCCTATCCGGGGTTTTGTATGGGTTCCTGCAAAAGTACGGTTCTTCATCAGCCCTCAGATAGACGGCGTATATCAAACCTCGATGATCGATGTTTCCGGCACTCCGGTGCAGCTCACGGCCGCAGATTCTGACAGTGTAGTGGTCGAGGCTTCGAATGACGGGCGTTCTGTGATCATAAGCTCCGCTAAGGAGGGCTCCGATGTTTGGAAGGTCTCGGTCGCTGACGGCGTCGAATCCCCCATCATACGCGACCTGAACGCAAAATTATGGCCCGCGGTCTCGCCCGATAACCAGAAAGTCATATTCCAGTCCATAAGAAATCTCAACCGCGGCAGCAACCTATTCGAAGGCGGTTTAATGGCCATTCCGGTCCAGCCCAAGGGGTCCGCGGGTACCCCCACCGTCATTGCCGACCAAGCCTCCCTTCCGGCATGGTCTCCCAAGGGCGACAGGATCGCGTTTCTTAGGAAGACAGGTGACACTCTCGGACTCATTACCGTCGATGCCGCGGGCGGCGGCGAGCGCAGCTTACTGGCTGACGGGATTCCTGTGGTGGCATACTCGGTGTCACCCTATAACATCGTTCAAACCAATCCTTTCGCCTGGTCACCGGATGGGGCCGGCATAGCGGTGGTGACCAATAAGGGCGGCGTCAGCGATATGAAGCTGGTGTCGATAACAGACCGGGGCGAAAGATCGCTAACAAAGAACACTGACAGCGCGGTCTCATTTTATTGCCCGGTCTGGTCCTCAGACGGACGGCGGCTTGCATTCCAGTTCCAAAAAAAGAATCCTCAAGCCGATAAACCTCAATTGACCGGATTGGGCGTTATCGATCTGTCGGTCTCCTCGGTCGCTTTTATTGTCGAAAGCGAGAAACCCATCCGCCTGATCGGCTGGACACCTGAGGAAAACAGCCTTATCTTTGCAGAAACCCAAAGACGAGCCGATGGTCTCCCGCCGGAAACTACATTGAAACAGGCTGCAGTTTCGGGCGGGTCGGTTAGCGATATTCGCGTATTGAAGAACGTGTATTACTACAATATCTTTCTTTCGGCCGACCGTAAGTTGGTGGCCTATGCAAGCCGGAATGATGAAAAGGACGATATCTGGGTAATGCCCATTAAAGGCGAACCGCGAAAGATCACTAACAATAACGACTCCTGGTTATATTTCTCCAGGCTTGCCTGGCTGCCCGATGGCAGTGCCATCGTTTTTGGAAAGCAAAATCGTTTTAGCTTGCTCTCAATGAGCACTGATATAGATTAACGGAGGATACTATGAACAGACGATCTAACGGCCGATTCACTGCAGCTTTATTGGCAGTCATTTTCTTTGCCGCTCTCGGGGCGGCAGAGAGACCCACATTTGCGCAGTGTGAGGACGCAGATGCTTCGATCGTTGCCGCGATCTACGGCAAGATCAAAGCGGACAAGAATCTCGCTTCACAGATAAGGCATATAAATGTGACGTCACTAAATAGGGTAGCGAAACTGCAAGGCTGGGCAAAGACCCGCCGTGACAAAGGACGCATTATCGATTTTGCCATGAATGCAGATTGCGTAAAAATGGTGAATCCTAATGATTTCGCAGACGTTCCCCCGGATGGCGATGCTTTGCAGAGGACCGCAGGTTGTGGCGCCGGAATGAAACAATGCGGCGATCTTTGCATCCCTGAGTCGGAGGTCTGCAACATCGACGCATTCATGGGCAATTACCTTTTCAATCCCGGTAACGACAACTACGCTGTCCTACTCTCTGCGAAAGGTGGCGGGCTCGGTGAACAATGCGAGGCTTTCAGCTTGTTCTGATACCTCAGGCCTTTATGGAGCTGGACCTGATCTGCGACCAGCGAATGCTAGAGAAGATGGGCGGGAGTTGATCCACGCTTTGCTTTTCTGGAGCAGCGGGTTGGAATTAATGATTTCGAATAATTTTGCGCATTTTCTAAGAGCGAAAAATGAAACGATGTCCTGAATTCAGGTGGGATCATTGCGATGGCAGGCGAGCAGCGGGTCTCTTGCCGGGCGGGATAGGGCTCGAGGTTTTCGGATTGTGGCTTCTCGTGTTGATTGCTGCGGCAATGGCCTTAGCCCAGCAAGCGGCGCAGAACCCTTCACCGATGACCGATACGACGCGTCCGCATCGGCGGATAGCGAAAGTTGAGGCTCCCGGCCGACGCGCTGAATTAACGACTCTAAAAGGTGCCGTTTTATTTGCCGGGCCAAAAGTCAGGGCCGATAAGCCGGTTCCGCTCATTATACATTTCCACGGAGCGTCATGGCTGATTGAGCACCATATCTCTAAGCATTTCCCCAGGGCTGTCTTGATCACGGTCAATCTTGGTTCCGGGTCGCGTGTTTACGGGACCCCTTTTGGTGAGGGCGATCTGTTTCAAAATCTGATCGACGAAGCAGGCAAGGCTGTGGGCTCGAAGAAAGGCTGGTCATCGATTACGTTGGTCGGATTCTCGGCGGGCTACGGTGCTGTGCGGGCGATTCTCAGGCACGACCAGAATTTTCGGTTGGTGAACGGTGTCTTATTGCTCGACGGCATACATGCCAGCTATGTCCCGGAGGGTAGACGGCTCGCTGATGGCGGTACTATAAAGTCCGACGATCTCGATTCTTTTATTAAGTTTGCAAGTGAGGCGGTCGCCGGCAATAAGAAGTTTCTGATATCACACTCTGAGATATTCCCCGCTACGTATGCCAGTACAACGGAATGCGTCGATTATCTGATCTCGACACTCGGGCTTAAGCGAAAGGCGAAATTGAGGAACGGCCCGGTCGGAATGCAGCAGCTTAGCGAAATCGATGTGAAAGGATTTCATCTTCGCGGTTACGCCGGAAACACAGGCACCGACCACGGCGATCAGCTTCAGGATATGCCGGAATGGCTAAAGGTGTTAAAGGTAAAGTAGCCGCTTAAATTATTGTCGAAGGCCAGGTTTCGGCCTGGCAAAGATCTTATGAAGCGATGTCCTGAATGCAGACGGGATTATTACGACGACACGCTGCTGTACTGTCTAGACGATGGAAATGCGCTGCTCGAGGGGCCGGCGAGCGGGAAGTCAGAACCGCCTGCGTCAGCGGGCGGCCAGGTCGGGGATGAGCCGCAAACAGCGATCCTACATGAGACCGCTCCTTCCAGCGACGCTCCGACTCGTGCACAGATCAATACAACCGACCAGACCGCCATTCTACGCACGGGAGCGGAGTCGGAGCCTCAAAATTCTTTAGACGAAGCGACGGAAAAGCATAGGTTCTCCGCAAATAGGGCGGCGAAGCCGCTGATAGCTGCGCTGGCTGCGGTGGCGGTGCTTGTCGGCGGGTTTTTTGGATATCGGTATTTCTATTCCCCCGATTCCGACCAGATCAACTCAATAGCCGTGTTGCCTTTCACGAGCACCGATGGAAACAACGATTCAGAATATCTTTCCGATGGTTTGGCGGAGAGTATTATTTACGATCTGTCGAAGATTCCGCAATTGAAAGTCCTGCCCGCCAGCACGGTTTTTCGTTACAAGGGAAAAGAAACGAGTCCCGAAGCGGTGGCAAGTGAATTGGGCGTGCGTGCTGTTTTGGTAAGCCGTATTTCGCAAAACGGCGATGATCTAACGATCAGCACGGAATTGATAGACACACAGCAAAACAAGGTCATCTGGGGAAATAGGTACGCCCGCAAGGTCAATGATTCGCTGGCGATCCAAAAAGAGATCTCAAGGGAAATCTCTGAGCGTTTGCGACTCGGTCTAAGCGGCGAACAGGAAAAGAATTTGGCGAAACAGGAAACGGCAAACCCGGAAGCCTTTCAGGCCTATCTGAAAGGCAGATTTTACTGGAACAAGCGAGAGGGAGGAATCGAAAAAGGAATCGAATTCTTCAAAAAAGCGATCGAACTTGATCCGAATTATGCTCTGGCGTGGAGCGGTCTGGCGGATTCTTATCACCTTTCAGTGGATTATCTTAAACGCAATAAAGATGAAGAATACCCGAAAGCGAAAGCGGCCGCTGAAAAAGCAATTGCTCTTGATCCCGATCTCGCCGAAGCTCATACATCACTGGCACTTATACTGGAAAGGCATGATAAAAATTATGCCGAAGCCGAGAAAGAATATCTGAAAGCAATCGAACTCGATCCGAAGTATCCGACAGCTCGCCACTGGTATAGCCGATTTCTTCATTTCAATTTGGGTAGAAGTGAGGAAGCCTTAAAGGAAGCTAAACTTGCCGTCGAACTCGATCCGCTATCTATGGCAATCAATGTCAGTTATGCAGAGATTCTTGCAGAAACAAAGAAATATGAAGAATCTCTACGGCAAATGCGAAAGGTACAGGAAATGTTTCCCGATGTTCAAAGATTTTACCGTCCCACAGCGGGAATATTGTCCATATTGGAAAGATATGAGGAAGCGTTTGCCGTCTGCCGTAAGATCGAGAAAGAAGACAAGAATGACTTTCACAATTGTATGTCACTGGTATTTTACAGACAGGGTAAATATGGCGAATCACTTTCAGAATGTGAGAAGTTAGAAAGAAAGAAAAACGAATCCGCCTATCAAATCTGTTTTGCATATAACTACGCAAAATTAGGCAACAAACAAAAGGTTTACGAAATAATCGAAAGCGATAAATTTACTTTTCCGTTGGATAAAGCAGCCCTCTATGCGATATTGGGCGATAAAGATAGAGCGTTTGAAGTTTTAGAACAACTTCTGGCTGAGAAAGACCGGAACCTATTCAGAATCCAAAATTCTGACGAATTCGACAATCTGAAATCCGACCCGCGATACGACAATCTCTTAAAGGGAATCGAAGCAATGAAAGCAAACAAAAATTAAGTATGAAACTTGAAAAAGGCGGGAGAGTTTCACAATACAAAATCCTGTCCAAGATCGGCAAAGGCGGAATGGGTGAGGTTTATCTGGCGGAAGACACGAAACTTGACCGCAAAGTTGCATTAAAGATTCTACCCGCCGAATTTGCCGAAGATGCTGACCGAATGAATCGTTTTGTCCGCGAAGCAAAGTCCGCTTCCGCTCTAAACCATCCGAATATCATTACAATTCACGAGATCGGCGAATTTGAAAACACACATTACATCGCGACCGAATTTATTGACGGCAAGACGCTCAAAGATTATACGAAAAGCAATCCGTTAAACTTTAAAACAGCATTAGAGATCGCCATTCAAGTCGGTTCCGCATTGGATGAAGCCCATTCCGCCGGAATAGTTCATCGTGATATAAAGCCCGACAACATAATGGTTCGCGATAATGGTCTAGTAAAGATCCTGGATTTTGGAATAGCGAAGTTGTCAGAACCATCGGGCGGGTTAAACCTTGGAGAACAAGATGCGACAGCGATCCAACAACCTTCGACTACTCCCGGAATGATCATCGGCACGGCAAATTATCTGTCGCCCGAACACGCCACAGGAAAAGAGGTTGACGCACGGACGGATATTTTCAGTTTCGGAGTCGTGCTTTATGAAATGATTGCGGGACATCTGCCGTTTGTCGGTGATACTCCGATGGAAATTATCGGAGCGATAATTCACAAAGAACCGAAACCGCTCGACACGAATGATGTTCCGGCGGAAATTGAGCGAATTATCAGCAAGAGTTTACGCAAGGACAGAAACGAACGGTATCAGACGATCAGAGGCTTATCGGCAGATTTGAAGGAAGCAAAACGGGAACTGGAATTTCAGGACAAACTAGAGAAATCTGTTCAACCCAATGAAAACGCACCGAAGACTCAAATGCTTCGAGCGACAACGTTTGACGAATCCAATCAAACGATAACGGCTGAAAATACCAATGACAGCATTACTTTCAACAAAGCTAAATTCAGCAAAGCTTTGGTTGGCGGGTTAGCCGTGTTGCTGATCTCCGTTATCGGTTTAGGGTATTGGTATCTTTCGGGAAGTGGTTACGAGAAGATAGATTCGATCGCGGTGATGCCTTTTACAAGCACCGATGGAAACAAGGATTCAGAATTTCTTTCCGATGGTTTGGCGGAGAGTATCATTTACGATCTGTCGAAGATCCCGCAGTTGAAAGTTCTGCCCGCCAGCACGGTTTTTCGTTACAAGGGAAAAGAAACGAGTCCCGAAGCGGTGGCAAAAGAACAGGGTGTGCGTGCTGTTTTGGTGAGCCGTATTTCGCAAAACGGCGATGATCTGACGATCAGCACGGAATTGATCGACACACAGCAAAACAAGGTCATCTGGGGAAATAGGTACGCCCGCAAGGTCAATGATTCGCTGGCGATTCAAAAAGAGATCTCAAGGGAAATCTCTGAGCGTTTGCGACTCGGTCTAAGCGGCGAACAGGAAAAGAATTTGGCGAAGCAGGAAACGGCAAATCCGGAGGCCTTTCAAGCCTATCTGAAAGGCAGATTTTACTGGAATATGCGTAATGAAGAAGGAATTAAAGAAGGAATTGAGTTTTTCAGTAAGGCGATAGAACTTGATCCGAATTATGCTCTGGCGTGGAGCGGTTTGGCGGATTCTCATTTGGTTTCTGTAGCTTATGTTTCTGAAGTCTCAGTGGATGAGGCGTTTCCAAAAGCAAAAGCTGCCGCCAAAAAAGCGATCGAACTTGATCCCAACCTTGCCGAAGCACATGCTTCTCTCGCAAATGTTCTGGAAAATTATGATAGAAATTTCCAGGAAGCGGAGAAGGAATATCTGAAAGCAATTGAGATTGATCCGAAGTATCCGACGGCTCGCCACTGGTATAGCCGATTTCTTCATTTCAAACTTGGAAGAAGTGAGGAAGCCTTAAACGAAGCTAAACTTGCCGTCGAACTTGATCCATTATCGATGGTAATCAATGGCAGTTTGGCAGCGATACTTATTGATATGAAAAAACATGAAGAAGCTCTACGGGTATTACGCGAGGCGCAAAGATTATCTTCCTCCGGTTTATTCTCACACTATCTTTACACACAGTCAGCATTAGCATCAACCAAATTGGGAAGATATGAGGAGGCAGATGCCGATTGTCGCAAGATAGAAAAAGAAGACCCAGTCATAGCAATGGTTTGCATGGGAAGAGTGTATTTTGAACAAGGAAAATACCGTGAAGCGATCATAGAATGTGAAAAGTCAAAAGAAACAAACATCCGAAATCCGGGCCAGCGATATGAATATCGAAAGTGCCTTGGATATTCCTACGCAAAATTAGGCAATAAACAAAAGGTTTACGAAATAACTACAAGCGATAAATTTGCTTATCCGATGGATAAAGCAGCCATCTATGCGATATTGGGCGATAAAGATAAAGCGTTTGAAGTTTTGGAAAAACTTCTGGCTGAGAAAGTCTATCGTCTATCCATGATCCAAAATTCTGACGACTTCGACAATCTGAAATCCGACCCGCGATACGACAATCTCTTAAAGGGGATCGAAGCAATGAAAGCAAACAAAAATTAAGTATGAAACTTGAAAAGGCCAGGACACTTTCGCATTACAAGAAAGTAGTTTCAGCATAACTAACACAAGGTGGACGAATTCAAAAAGAGAATTTATACATGAGAATCAAGAAATGTTTGTCATTATTAATTGTCATTTTGTTCACGGCGACGGTCGCTTTTGCGCAGAATAAAACTGAGAAAATAGATAATTTGCTGAGGTCTTATCATGAAGAAGGACAATTCAACGGTTCGATTCTGGTGGCTGAAAAAGGCAAGGTTATTTACAAAAAAGGTTTCGGGCTGGCTGATATGGAATGGAAGATAGCGAACACGCCGGAGACAAGATTCCGTATCGGTTCCCTGACTAAGCAATTTACTGCCACCTTGATCTTACAACTCATTCAGGACGGGAAAATAAAACTTGATGGTAAATTGAGCGATTACCTAACCGACTATCGAAAAGATACGGGCACAAAAGTAACCATTCACCAACTTCTCAATCACACCTCGGGAATTTTAAGTCCGGTCAATGATCGGAACTTTTTTGAAAAGGTCAGCCGCGATTCATACACTACAAAAGAAGTTGTCAAAAAATTTGCCGGCGGCGATCTTGAATTCAAGCCGGGTTCAAAATTCAAATACAATAATTCGGGCTATTTTCTGCTCGGGGCAATCATTGAAGAAGTTACTAAAAAGCCTTACGCCGAAGTTTTGCAGGAACGCATTTTCATTCCGCTCGGCATGAATAATTCCGGTTTTGACAGGCATCAGGACATAATTAAACAACGGGCGAGAGGTTATCGAAAAACAGAGAAAGGATTTGTCAACGCTCCTTATGTGGATACGTCGCTGCCGTTTTCCGCCGGATCGATCTATTCGACGGTCGAAGACCTGTACATATGGGATCAGGCGCTCTACAGAACCGAACTGCTTTCCGATGAGAGCAAAAACAGAATGTTCACGCCCGGACTAAATAACTACGGTTACGGATTCGGGATTACCGAACGGGAAATCGGCAAAACTGGACAAAAAACGAAAGCCGTCCTTCACAATGGTGCGATCAACGGTTTTCACAGCCTTTTGACCCGATTTGTTGAACAGAAAAACCTGGTTATTATTCTCGATAATATCGAAATGGGACGTCATCACAATAAGATCACCGATTCAATAAACAGTATCTTGAACGATCAGCCCCTTGAGTTGCCGAAAAAATAGGTCGCCGAGGCTTGGAGGAAAGAGCCGCGCATCCTGGCTTAAGTGGTACAATGCCGAACCGATCTACGATCCACTCTGCGACGATTCGCGATTTAAGGCGTTGCTTAAGAAGATGAATCTGCTGGAATAGAATGTTATGAATCGATGCTCTGAATGCACGAGGGAGCGTTGAAATCTAAAAGACAAATGGCGGATGAAAACGTTGGATTTGATGAGCTAACCGAAGACTTTTCGGCATCACCCTTGTGGAACGAAGATCTCGCTCCGACCATGCTTGACCAGCGCACCTGGTCCACGTGGAATATCGCCGCGCTCTGGATCGGGATGAGCGTCGTTATCACGACCTATATGCTCGGCGGCGGGTTTATCGCGCAGGGGATGACTTGGTGGCAGGCGATGCTGACGATCCTGCTGGGCAACTGCATTGTGCTGATCCCGATGGTGCTGAATGCTCACGCCGGGACGAAATACGGCATTTCGTTTCCGGTTCTGCTGCGGGCGTCGTTCGGGACGAAAGGGGCGAACATTCCGGCAATACTCAGGGCGATCGTGGCGTGCGGCTGGTTCGGTATTCAGACGTGGATCGGCGGCACGGCGATCGATGCTCTGCTGACGGCGGTCTGGAGCGGGTGGGCTGGTATCGATGCGATGATCGCCGGTAATCCGCTTCACACATGGATCTCCTTTTTTATGTTTTGGGGAATTCAGGTCGTCATAATTCTTCGCGGCATCGAGGGCATCAAACATCTTGAATCGTGGGCCGCACCGCTGTTGCTCCTGGGCGGGTTGGTCCTGTTGATCTGGGCATCATCGGCGGCGGGTGGTTTGGGCAACGTCCTGGCGGGAACATCTGCGTTGCAGACGTCACAGGCTGATTTTTGGGCGATCTTTCCCGCGGCTTTGACAGCATCTGTCGGCTATTGGGCAACGCTGAGTTTGAACATTCCCGATTTCACAAGATACGCAAAGAGCCAGCGTTCGCAGATGCTCGGTCAAGCATTTGGACTGCCGCTGACTATGACGGCCTTTGCATTTATCGGCGTTGCCGTGACGAGTGCGACGGTCATCATTTACGGTGAGGCCATTGCCGATCCGGTCCAACTCATACAGCGTTTTGATAATTGGGCGGTAATACTTTTTGCGATGATCGTCATTTTTGTTGCTCAGCTTTCGACCAACATGGCGGCGAATGTCGTATCGCCATCGAATGATTTTTCAAATCTAAACCCAAAGCGGATCTCATATGTCACCGGCGGCTTGATCACTGCCGTGATCGGTATCGTGATGATGCCGTGGCAGTTGATGTCAACGATGGGGGCGTATATTTTTACATGGCTGATAGGTTACTCGGGATTGATGGGGGCGATCGGCGGCATACTTATCTGCGACTATTGGCTCATCCGCAAGCGTCGTATCGAACTTGCCGAGCTCTATAAGACCGATGGCATTTACTCGTATGGCGGCGGTTTTAATTGGCGGGCGATCGCTGCGTTGGTATTGGCGATAGCACCGGTCGTGCCTGGTTTTCTGCGGGCGGCGACCACCCCCGGCGGTCAGGTGTCCGATCCCGGAGTTCTCGACACGCTCTATACTTACTCATGGTTCGTGACCTTTAGCATAGGCTTCGGGCTATACTATTTGCTGACAACCATCGCTCCGGATAGAAAGAATTATGAAGTACGCTGAAGTTAAGAATTATTATGAAGGCCGGTTCCACGACAACTCCGCAGGGGAGAGCCTCGACGTTGTATCGCCTCTCGACGGTAATTTGCTTTCATCCGTGCCAATGTCGAGCCGCAAGGAACTCGACCTCGCCGTCAGATCAGCCAAAGACGCATTCGACCGCTGGAGTAAACAGCCTATCAAAGAGCGCGTCCAGGTATTTTTCCGATACCGGCGCCTTCTCGAAAAGAATTCCGATGAGCTGACCGCTCTCGTTTCCGAAGAGAATGGAAAGACCATCGATGAGGCCCGGGCCGAAGTCGATAAGAGCATTGAGCTAACCG
The DNA here is from genome assembly GCA_041745615.1 of Pyrinomonadaceae bacterium. GTDB lineage: Bacteria > Acidobacteriota > Blastocatellia > Pyrinomonadales > Pyrinomonadaceae > OLB17. Next base: position 90,564 of record JBGTIP010000017.1, read on the forward strand.
AATTTGCATGCTCGATGCCGCAGCTTGTTTCCGGCGAGGTCCTTGAGGTCAGCCGCGGTGTCGAGTGCCGGACCGAACACTTTCCGATTGGCGTCGTGGCATCGATTGTGCCATTCAACTTTCCGCTGATGGTGCCTAATTGGACGATGCCGAACGCCCTCGTGCTCGGCAACACCATGATAATGAAGCCCAGTGAGCTTGTGCCCTTATCCTGCCAGCGGATGGCCGAGCTGCTCAAGGAAGCGGGACTGCCCGATGGTGTTTTTAATATCGTCAACGGCGGAAAAGAGGTGGTCGAGGCCATCTGCAGCCACCCGGATATCGAGGCCGTGAGCTTTGTCGGATCGACAAAGGTCGCAAAGCTCGTTTACCAGCAGAGTACGCACAATCTCAAACGCTGCATCGCCCTCGGCGGGGCCAAGAACCATCTTTTTGTGCTGCCTGATGCTAATCCGGCGATGACGGCTAGCAACGTGACCGCTTCGATGTCCGGCTGCGCCGGTCAGCGATGTATGGCCGCGTCGGCGATGCTGGCTGTCGGAAACGTAGATCCGATCATAGATTCGATCTGCGAAGAGGCCAGGAAGATCGTGCCAGGCAAGAACCTCGGCGCGGTCATCTCAAAAGAGGCCAAGGAGCGGATCGAGGGATACATCGCCGAGGCTGAACGCGACGGCGCGAAGATCCTTGTCGATGGCCGCGGTGCGTCGGTTGACGGCAGAGAGAATGGCACGTACGTTGGCCCGACCGTGATCGACTATGTAACTCCAGGTATGTCGGTCGCGACAGAAGAGATTTTCGGACCCGTCATTTCTATCATGCGAACAGCCACGCTTGACGAGGCGATTAAGATAGAGAATGAGAATCCGTACGGAAATGCTGCTTCGGTCTTTACCCAAAGCGGCGGCCTCGCACGTTACGTAATGGAACATGCGAGTGCCGGAATGATCGGTGTTAATATCGGCGTACCGGTGCCCCGCGAACCGTTCTCGTTCGGCGGATGGAACGAGTCCCGCTTCGGCGCGAACGACATTACAGGCAAAAGCTCGATAGAATTCTGGACAAAGCTGAAGAAGACGACGACTAAGTGGAATCCGGAAGCGGGTGTTAATTGGATGAGTTGAAACTTACTGATAGGAGCGATCGCATGGATACAACACAACAGAAGGCTGAAATAAACCCCTCGCAGATCATGGAGGTCGGACTCGGCTTTATGAAGTCAAAGGTCTTACTGACCGCGACCAACCTCGGGCTTTTCACATTCCTGGCCAAAGGGGAAAAGCCGGGAAAGGAGATCGCGTCCGAACTCGGCCTGCACGAGCGTGGTCTTTACGATTTCCTTGACACGCTCGTTGCACTTGGTTTCCTTGATCGGGCCGGAATTCGCGATACTTCCGTTTATCGAAACACACCTGAGACCGACTTATTTCTCGACGAGAACAAACCGTCGTATATCGGCGGGATCCTGAAAATGGCGAATAATCGTCTATTCCGTTTTTGGGCAGATCTCGAAGAGGGGCTAAAGACCGGCAAACCCCAGAACGAAGTCAAAACGGGCCAGGAGGCGGTTTTTGAAATGCTTTACTCCGACCCCGATCGGCTTCGCGAATTTGTTATGGCAATGGGCGGCATCCAGCTTGGCAATTTTGCCAAGTTTGCGTCGGATTTTGATTTCTCGTCCTATAACACGCTTTGTGATGTCGGCGGTTCCGGCGGCCACCTTTCGATGCAGGTAGCGTTGAAGAATCCGCATCTGAAGTGCACGTCATTTGACCTGCCTGCAGTGCGGCCGATCGCCGCCGATCTGATCCAAAGCGCCGGTGTTGCTGATCGGGTGACGCTCGCGGAGGGCGACTTTTTCAAGGACCCGCTGCCAAATGCAGATGTGATCACGATGGGAAACATTCTTCACGATTGGGGAACGGCGGACAAAAAAATGCTGATAAGGAAAGCATTTGATGCGCTTCCCGAAGGCGGATCATTTGTCGTGATTGAGAATATTATCGATAATGACAGGCGCCAGAATGCATTCGGGATGCTAATGTCTTTGAATATGCTGATCGAGACTGACGAAGGATATGATTTTTCCGGGGCGGATTTCGATGCGATGACAAAGGAAGCCGGATTCAAAGAAACGCGGGTGATGCCGCTGACTGGACCGGCCAGCGCGGCGATCGCTGTCAAATAAATGATTTTGGCCGCGATCTACGCTGATCACGGATATAAAGGAAGTGCTAAGTTAATTTTGCGAAATCCGCGTCATCGCTTTTGATCCGCGGCAAAACTTTTTCCTATGTCAAAAATAGTTAAATGCGGGCTCATCCAGGCCCATAACGTTGGCCACGTCAACGGTTCGATCGACGCGATAAAAAAAGCAAATATCGACAATCAGATGAAGCTTGTCGAGGATGCTGCTAAACAGGGCGTCCAGATGCTGTGTTTTCAGGAGATCTTTACCACACCCTATTTCTGCGCCGAGCAGCAGACCCGCTGGTACGACGCGGTTGAAAAGATACCTGACGGCCCCACAATGAAGCTCATGATGGACGTAGCAAAACAGCATGGAATGGTGCTGATCGTTCCGATCTATGAGGAAGAGCAAACGGGAATATATTACAATTCCGCGGCTGTTATCGACGCGGACGGAAAGTATCTCGGAAAATATCGCAAGACCCATATTCCCCACGTCAATCCTGGCTTTTGGGAGAAATTCTATTTCCGGCCGGGCAATCTCGGTTATCCGTGCTTCGACACGGCATTCGCCCGGATCGGCGTATATATATGTTATGACCGACACTTTCCGGAAGGTGCACGCTGCCTGGGCCTTAACGGTGCTGAGATCGTATTTAATCCCTCGGCGACAGTAGCGGGTCTGTCCGAATACCTCTGGAAACTCGAGCAGCCGGCCCATGCCGTCGCAAACGGCTATTTTGTCGGTGCGATCAACCGCGTCGGCACCGAGGCTCCGTGGAACATCGGCGAGTTCTACGGCCAGAGCTATTTCTGCGATCCCCGCGGTCAGATCATTGCCGAGGCATCCCGCGACAAGGACGAGCTTGTCGTCGCCGATCTAGATATGGACATGATCCGCGAGGTGAGAAACACCTGGCAGTTTTTCCGCGACCGCCGGCCCGATGCCTACGAACAGATCGTGGCTGACTAAGGGTTTTCACCGCAGAGACGCAGGGTCGCGGAGAAAGAACAACACAGCAGCCAAAACTCTGCGACTTTGGGTCTCTGCGGTTAAGTTCCTTTATGGCCAAAAACTACTGCACACCGCTCGACATTACCCAGATCGAGCAGAATTTTGCCGACATTAATCCCGCGTTGACGCCGGCTGAGGCGCTGTATGAGGCAAACCGCTGTCTTTACTGCTTTGACGCCCCGTGCATGCACGCCTGTCCGACGCACATCGATGTTCCGGGTTTTATAAAAAAGATCGCGAGCGGCAACTTGCTGGGTTCCGCACGTGTGATATTCGACGCTAATCCGATCGGGGCTACATGCGCCCGTGTGTGTCCGGTTGAGGTGCTCTGCGAGGGCGCGTGCGTCGAAAAGACTCTGCTGCAGAAGCCTATCGAGATCGGCCGGCTGCAGCGTCATGCCACCGACTATGCCATCGAAAAGGGCCGGGAGATATACGAGAAGGGAACTCCTAACGGGAAATCTGTCGGGATCGTCGGTTCCGGACCGGCCGGGCTCTCCTGCTCAGCATACCTTGCCAGACTCGGTTATGACGTTACCGTCTATGAACAGAAACCACTTGCAGGCGGCCTCGACACCTATGGCATCGCCGAATATAAAATGTCGCAAAAGGTGTCGTTCGACGAGGTCGCGAGCATTCGCCGGATGGGCGTCGATTTCAAGACCAGAACGCAGATAGTCGGCGAGGGGGCCGTGCCAGGAAAGGACGATAGCGGTTTGGAAAAGGTGAGTTTTGGCACCCTGGCCGAGAAACACGACGCCGTTTTCCTGGCCGTCGGCTTGGGCGACACGCACCGAATGGACATTCCCGGTGAAGACCTTCCCGGCGTTTTCGACGCACTCGATTTCATCGAGAGGGTCAAAACCAGAAACTGGAAGGAGGTGCCGCTCGGCGAGATCGTTGCCGTTATCGGCGCGGGCAATACGGCGATCGACGCGGTCACGCAGGCCAAGAGACTGGGGGCTAAGCGCGTCTTGCTGATCTATCGAAGGACGGAAAAAGATGCGCCTGCGTACGATTACGAACTCGAACTGGCCAAGAAGGACGGGGTCGAATTCGTCTGGCAGGCAGCTCCGGTCGAGATACTTGCAGACGACAAAGGAAAGCACGTCGCCGGGCTTCGCTGCCAACGCACCGATGGGTCAGACGGCCAGTTCTCTATCGGCTGCGATATGGTCATCAAGGCCATCGGCCAGCAAAAGATGCGGTCGTTTTTTGAAACCGTCGCCGGCGTCGCTATCGATGACAAGGGACGTGTGGTGGTCAACGACCGCATGCAAACCTCAAACCCAAAGATCTATGCTGGCGGCGATTGCGTAAACGGCGGTGCTGAGGCCGTCGATGCCGCCCAGATGGGTAAGCTGGCCGCCCGTGCGATTCACGCGAACTTGACGGGTGAGATCGCACATTTTGCCGGAGCAGAAGTGGCTCAAGTCGAAACTGGCCGCACGCCTCATCATTGAGAGAAGATAAAAGGGAGCAAGATCTATGTCAATTATTCTGATCACCGGCAGCAACAGGGGCATTGGCAAGGCGGCGGCGCTTCATTTGGCGGAAAAGGGCCACCGCGTCTACGCATCGATGCGCGACACCGGTAAAGCTGCAAACCTTCGCGCCGCCGCTGAAGCAAAGGGCCTCTCGCTCGAATATCTCCAACTTGATGTCACGGACGACGCCTCTGTAAAAACAGCCGTCTCCAAGGTGCTCGACAAGGAAGGCCAGATCGACGTGCTGATAAACAATGCCGGCATCGGCCCGGTCAGCCCGCTTGAGGAAATGGACGACGCCGCATGCCGGGCGGTTTTCGAAACTAATTATTTTGGAGTTCTTAGCGTAACGCGGGCCTGTTTGCCGACAATGCGGGCGAACCGAAGCGGAACCATCGTGAACATCAGCTCCGTTGCAGCACGAGTAGCCGCGGAATGCATGGGGGCCTACTCCGCAACCAAATGGGCTCTCGAGGCCTCCAGTGAGTCGCTGGCCCAGGAACTCGTGCCCCACAATATCCATGTCGTACTAATCGAACCCGGCATCACCCACACCGATATGGCCGACGGTATCGCGGATCAACTGGCCGGATCACCTGATTCTGCGTATACGCAGGCCGCCCAGCATATCCACGCGGTTTTCTCAGGCTCTCTGCAAGCCGGTTCAACGACTCCTGAAGAGGTTGCACAGACGATCGACGATGCACTCAATGATCCACACCCAAAATTGCGTTATCCCGTCGGCGACGGCGCCCGAGATTTCGTCGCGGGCCGCGCCCGAATGAAAGACGAGGACTGGATCGCGATGGGCCGCCATACGACGGTTGATGATTATTTTCAGGAATTCGCGGTAAGATTCGCTCCACCTACTTAATAGGCGGGCGATAGGCAAAAACTGTCCTATAATACAAAATCATGGCACAAACAGATCAAAACGCTGACTTAAAGCCAACCGGATTCGTCAACAAGGCTCTAGACATCATCGAGCGCGTAGGTAACAAACTGCCCGACCCGGCGGCGTTGTTTCTCCTGCTGCTATTTCTCGTATGGATACTCTCGGCGGTGCTCGCATCGGTGAGCTTTGCCGAGATCGATCCGCGCAATGGCAAGCCGTTGGTGGTCAACAATCAGCTTACGGGAACGGCAATCGCCTCTTTTCTCTCCACGATGGTAACTACGTTTACCAGCTTCCACCCCTTGGGCGTAGTGTTGGTTGCTCTGCTAGGTGTTGGTGTGGCGGAGCATACCGGTTTTATAAATGCTTCGCTGAAGGGATTGCTCAGCTTCACATCGCCCAAGCTGCTAACCCCGATGCTCGTCTTCATAGGCGTTCTTAGCAGCACCGCGGCGGATGCGGGCTATGTGCTGGTGATTCCATTGGGTGCAGTGATCTTCTATTCGGCCGGCCGGCATCCATTGGCGGGCATATCCGCGACATTCGCCGGGGTGTCGGGCGGTTTTAGCGCCAATCTGATCCCGTCTTCACTCGATCCGCTGCTCTCGGGACTGACGCAGTCTGCGGTACAGATACTCGACGCCTCGCGGACGGTCAATCCGCTCAGCAACTGGTATTTCATGGCGGCGTCGTGCTTTTTGATCGTCCTCGTGGGATGGTTCATTACCGACAAGATCGTCGAGCCGCGTTTGAAAAGCGTCGAGATCGACGGCGATCCTGACGAAATGCCCAAGATGGAAGTACTCGGGCCCATGGAGAAGCGCGGTCTCGCTGCCGCCGTGGTGTCGATCGTGATCGGTCTCGGTATCCTCGCGGCGGTTTCGATCCCAGAGACCTCGCCGATGCGTTCACCGGTCGCTTACAAGCTGTCAGAACAGTCCGCGACGAACCTGCGCGCCTCTAACGTTCCACCCGAGGTGATGAAAAAGATCGGCCCGCTGATCAATCAGGAGCTTTTTGGCACCAAGCCTTTCGACGACGCTATCAAGGCCCGTCTGACTCCTGACGAGTACACGCAGTACGGAGCCGTCATCACGCAGAATACCGAGTCCGTCCCGCCGCAGCTAACGGCATCAGCATCTCCGCTCATGCAGGCCATTGTGCCGTTTATCTTCCTTCTCTTTATCATCCCAGGTATTGTCTACGGGTATGTCGCTAAGACGGTCGAAAACCACCGGGACATTATAAAAGGAATGAGTCACGCGATGAGCACGATGGGCTATTACATCGTCCTCGCTTTTTTTGCATCGCTTTTTATCGCGGCGTTCGGCCAGTCCAATTTAGGAGCGTTGCTCGCCTTAAAAGGAGCGAGTTTCCTGCAGTGGCTCGATATGCCGGGACAGGTGACGATAATCGGTATTATCTTCCTTTCCTGTCTGGTAAATCTGCTCGTCGGCTCGGCCTCGGCGAAGTGGGCTCTTCTCGCTCCGATCTTCGTGCCAATGCTCATGCAGCTCGGCTTATCGCCAGAGCTTTCGCAGGCTGCCTATCGCATCGGCGATTCGTCGACCAACATCATCACGCCGCTGATGCCGTATTTCCCGCTAGTGGTCGTCTTTGCACAGAAATACGTAAAGGGCACCGGCATTGGCACACTCGTATCAATGATGCTGCCGTACTCGATCGCTTTTCTGGCCTTCTGGATCGTTTTCCTGATGATCTTCTGGGGCTTAGGCATTCCGATGGGACTACAGGCACCGTACACGTATCCGTAAATCAAGGAGGTAATAGCAAATGCAGAGAAACGATATCGACCCGGAACCGAGACACGATGTGCCGCCAGACGACGCCGACCAGCCTGTCGAGGAGCAGGAACATCCCGTCGAGGGCGTAAAACATAAGCCCGAACCAGACGCCGAGAATATCATGCCGGCCGAGGACGGGCCGGGAACCCTTTAAGTCGGAAGGAGTAAGCAGATGAGAGAGTTGCAGATTTGTGTGATCTTAGCCCTGTCCGTTGTAATAGCAGGTGCGCAATCTAGGTCTGCGCGCGAGGTGCTGGCGGCGAATGAGGCTTTTGACCGTGCCATCGTGACGAGGGATGCCGATGCTTATAAGCGGATCATGGCCGACGATTTCATATTCACAGCCGCTGACGGAAAGGTTTCTGACAAGAAAGGCGAGATAGAAGGCGTACGCACCCGCCCCCTCACGTTTGAATCTGGTAAAAGCGACGACGTGCGGGTGAGGGTCTATGGAAATACCGCTGTCGTCACAGGACGTTTCACGGCGAAAGGGAAAAATGACGGACGCGATATCACGTTTATCGAGCGCTATACGGCGGTTTTTGTAAAACGCGGCGGTCGCTGGCAAATGGTTGCGGAGCAGGCAACTGAGATCCGTTGATCAGCAGAAAACTCCTATGGCAGACCTAAACATTAATTTCGCAGGAATAAAATCCCTCAACCCCTTCTGGCTCGCCAGCGCGCCGCCAACGAATATGGGGTCGATGGTCGAGCGGGCGTTTGACGCGGGGTGGGGCGGGGCTGTTTGGAAGACGCTTGGCGAGCCCATCGTTAATGTTTCTTCGCGTTTGGCGGGGCTTGACCACGGCTCGAACCGTCTGATCGGGCTCAACAACATCGAACTGATCACCGACCGTCCGCTCGATGTAAATCTCAAAGAGATCTACGACTGCAAAAAGAAGTATCCGAATAACGCGGTCATCGTCTCCCTCATGGTCGAGTCAAAACGCGAGGCGTGGCACGAGATCGTTAAGAAGTCGCAGGATACGGGTGCCGACGGTTTCGAGCTTAATTTCGGCTGTCCTCACGGTATGTCGGAACGCGGAATGGGTGCCGCGATGGGCCAGGTGCCCGAATACACGTGCATGGTCACCGAATGGGTCAAAGAGGTTTCCAACCTTCCGGTGATCGTAAAGCTCACGCCGAATGTTACCAACATCGTGCCCCCCGGCCGCGCAGCTCAAAAAGGCGGTGCCGACGCCGTTTCGCTTATCAATACGATCAACTCGGTAATGGGCGTCGATGTCGATACGATGATCCCGTACCCGAACGTCAACGGCATGGCGGCCCACGGCGGCTATTGCGGCACGGCGGTCAAGCCCATCGCTCTCAATATGGTCTCCGAGCTTGCCCGCGACGGCGAGTTCAATATTCCGATCAGCGGCATCGGCGGCATCAATACGTGGAAAGACGCGGTCGAATTCATGCTCCTCGGTGCCGGCAATGTTCAGGTCTGCACGTCCGTGATGCATTACGGCTATCGCATCGTCGAGGACATGATCGACGGCCTCAACAACTATCTCAACGAAAAGGGCTTCGCAAGCGTAAACGACATCATCGGCAAATCGGTCAGCCGGGTTACCGATTGGGGCGATCTCGACCTCAACTACGACGTCAAGGCCCACGTTAACGAGGAGCACTGCATCCGCTGCAATCTTTGTTACGTCGCCTGCGAGGACGGTGCCCATCAGAGCTTCGAATTTGTCCAGTCAAACGGCCACCGCTACCCCCGAGTCATCGAGTCCGAATGCGTAGGCTGCAACCTATGCGCCCTGATCTGCCCCGCACCCGGCGCCATCACGATGATCCGCAAAGACGACGGCTCAAACCCGCAGTCGTGGAGGGAAAGGACGACAGCTGATTAAAGAGATGGGGAATGGGAATTCAAAAGGGAAGGATAATAGCCTCTTGGGATTAAGCTCGTTCAACGCTCCAGCCTCTCTCGAGATTCGGCTGACAGGCGGGCGAGGTGCTCATCCGTCAGCAGGTCGTGTTGGCGGAGGGCGAAAAGGTTTATAAGAATATTGGACCTTCGCCAGCCGTCGAAGCAATCGGCGACTACTTTATTTCCCTTATCTAGAAGGTCATGGAGAAGCAGGAACCTATCGTGGTGGCTCGCCATTTGATCATTGACGATTCGATTGGCCTCCGTATTTATCCGCTCGCAAAGAGCTTCAAGTAGCTCACCTTTCAAACTGCGAAGGTATTTCCAGTCACGTTCGGGTACGCTGAACATATCTTGATGGCGTTATTCTAGCCTGAAATGCGTCCACTTTGCACTTATTGTATGAATTCAAGTATTTTTTTGTTTCTTAAATAAAACACTTGACAATCACTGCAACGTATGTTAGATTCTCTCTGTCGGCTGTTGTGCCGGCCGCTGCCGCCTTCGTACGGTAAGCGAAATTGACAATTTAACTAGCGATCATTGCCGTGGCGAAAAAGTTTGCGGATAATCCTTTCATCATTTCTGAAAAGCAGTGTTTTAGCGGGCCTGTTTGCAGAAGGGCGTATGACGAAAGAAACGCAACCCGTTCGTACCGGCGAAGAGATCGAGATTGATCCGCTTCGTGCCTATCTGCGCACCGAGCTTGGCCTTGTCGGCGATGAAATTGAGGTTGAACAATTTCCTGCCGGCAGTTCGAATCTGACGTATCTCGTCCGCGTAGAGGGCGGCGAGTATGTGCTTCGGCGGCCTCCTTTCGGCAACACCGTGAAGACGGCCCATGACATGGGACGTGAGTACAACGTGCTATCGAAACTGTCTCAGGTTTACGCACCGGCACCAAAGCCGCTTCTGTACTGCAGCGACGAGCAGGTCATCGGGTCCGAGTTCTATCTCATGGAACGCCGCCGCGGCATCATCATCCGCGGCTGTGTCAGTAGCCCGACCGTTAGGGAGGGCGCAGGTGAAGAAGACTCAGGCCAAGGTTTCGAGACCAACGCGATCACTGCCGATGAACTCGCATCCACCCAGGATGCACGCCTTTCCGTTTGCCGCAGCTTCATTGAGACACTCGCGGATCTTCACGCGATCGACCTCAAAGAAGCGCAACTCGACGGTCTTGGAAAACCCGAGGGTTACTGCCTGAGACAGGTCGAGGGTTGGTCTCGACGGTATTTCAATGCAAAGACCGACGATCACCCCGAACTCGAGCAGGCCATCACCTGGCTCAACGACAACATACGAGTTGAGACAGGAGCATCGATCATCCACAACGATTACAAATTCGATAACGTGATGCTCGACCCGGCGGACCTGAGACGAGTCGCTGCAGTGCTCGATTGGGAGATGGCCACCGTCGGCGATCCGCTGATGGATCTTGGGACGACCTTAGGTTACTGGATGTCACCCGACGCTCCGGACGAACTTTTGAACATGCCGTTCAACCCGCGAGTGCTGATGCAAAATGTGAGACGATCGGATCTCGTCGAAATGTACGCTGAGACGAGCGGTAGGGAAGTGCCCGACATGCTCTTCTATTACGTGTTTGGGACATTCAAGATCGCGGTCATTGCACAGCAGATCTATGCACGGTATAAAAAGGGATTTACCAGAGACAAACGGTTCGCCGGCTTCGACAAATTCGTCGGGGCACTTGGGACGATTGCCTCAAACGCTATCCGGCGGCAGAGGTTATAGCTGAAACTGCCCTGGAACAGAATATTCAGTGGGTAGTGGATAATGGATAGTGGCTAGTTGGGACAGAATTGTGGACTGCGATCTTACTACCCACTATCCACTTGTCACTATCCACTGTATAAAAATTACCGATAGGCGTTTCGGTCATATACTTCGATACAAATGAACCTCACACAGTCAGACATATCCCGTGAATATCTCGAACGGCTACGCTCCTTCATGCGCGAGCACGTTTACCCTAACGAACAGGCGTATTGGGACGAGCTCAATACCGGGAACCGCTGGCAGCCGCTAAAGCTCATTGAGGACCTGAAAGCCAAGGCAAAGGGCCACGACCTGTGGAACCTTTTCCTTCCCGACATTTCCGGCCTGACTAATTTGGAATATGCTCCGCTTGCTGAGGAGATGGGACGAGTCGTCTGGGCATCCGAAGTTTTCAATTGCTCGGCCCCGGATACGGGCAACATGGAGGTCCTCCATCTTTACGGTTCTCCTGAGCAAAAGCTGCAATGGCTGCGTCCGCTGCTCGAGGGCGAGATCCGTTCTTGTTTTGCGATGACGGAGCCTGATGTTGCGTCTTCGGATGCGACTAATATTCGCGGTTCGATAATTAGAGACGGCGACGAATATATCATTAACGGCCGCAAGTGGTGGTCGACCGGCGGCGGTGACGAGCGCTGCAAACTAGCGATCTTCATGGGGAAAACCGATGAGACGGCGTCGCGGCATTTGCAGCAGTCGATGATCCTTGTCCCAATGGATGCCGGCGGCGTAAAGGTCGAGCGGATGCTCAATGTTTTTGGCTACGATGATGCGCCGCTGGGCCACGCCGAGATCAGGTTCACGAACGTCCGCGTTCCGAAGGAAAATTTGCTTCTCGGCGAAGGCCGTGGATTCGAGATCGCTCAAGGCCGCCTGGGCCCCGGCCGCGTGCATCACTGCATGCGTTTGATCGGCATCGCCGAACGTTCGCTCGAACTAATGTGCGACAGGGCAAAGGCCCGCGTTGCCTTTGGCAAGACGCTCGCCGAGCAGGGCGTAATTCGGCAATGGATCGCCGAATCCCGGCTGGCGATCGAACAAGCCCGTCTGCTCGTCCTGAAAACCGCCTGGATGATGGACACAGCAGGGAACAAGGCGGCGCGCCGCGAGATCGCAATGATCAAGGCAGCGGTCCCCAAAACGGCACTAAACGTGATCGACCGGGCGATCCAGGCCCACGGCGGCGGCGGAGTCTCACAGGATCATCCGCTTGCACAGTATTGGATCTATGCCCGCACGCTTCGTTTGGCCGACGGTCCGGATGAGGTGCATTTGGAGTCTATCGCTAGGTCAGAATTAAAGCCTTCCGGGGGCTGATTCTTTATTACTCATATTCATCGGCCAAATTTTCCGAGTTCCTCCCGCCCTTTAAATAAGTCAATTTGACCGATTGGGGTACTACAAACTGAATAACTTTCTTTCATTTTGCGTTAAACAGCGTAAAATCTTGTTGACAGGCATTGTGCTTTCCTGTAACTTTTAATAGTCACGACCAAACGTCGGACACCTTCGCCACCGAAGGCGGCAAAGTTTTCTAATATACACAATTCCGATGATCGCGATCCGTGATCGAAAACATCCGAAAAACAAGTGGGTTTTCGCACATCAGTAGTAGACCTGTCGAATGACTTCCCCCCGCTGTCCAAGATCTCAGAAGGTGGCCAAAAAACCTCAGAATCGACAACCTGCTTTTCGGATGGGAATAGAAAGCTTTGAATCTCAGAACGCGTCTGATCGGACGCTAATTTAAGGAGCAACAAAAAAAAATGTTCGGTAAAAAGAAGAGCGTCGCGGGCCTGGACATAGGCTCCAGCTCGATAAAGATGGTCGAATTAAGCGGCAAGCTGAATAACCTTAATCTAGTCAGCCTCGGATTCGAGAATCTTCCCGGTGACACAATAATTGACGGACAAATAATGGAGCTCAATGTAGTTTCAGATGTTATCCAGAATGTCTGCGTTAACCACCAGGTCTCGGCCGAACGCGTCGTTACCGGAGTTAGCGGCCATTCGGTGATCCTAAAGAATATCGTGCTTCCACCGATGACCCACGAGGAACTGGAAGAATCGATCGATTGGCACGCCGAGGAGCACATCCCGTATGACCTCGCCGATGTAAGCCTCGATTACCAGGTAACAGCGGAATTTCCCGACGCTACCCATGTTTTGATCGCGGCGTGCAAGCGGGATCGGATCGACAACATCCGTCAGGCGATCCAGCTCGCGGGAAAGACGGCAGTGGTCATCGACGTTGATACATTTGCCCTTCAGAACTGCTACGAAGTGAATTATCAGCCGGGCGAAAACGATGTGGTAACGCTCCTTAACATCGGTGCTTCGACCATGAACGTAAATATTGTTAAAGGCACCCGCTCACTGTTCACCCGTGACATCACGGTCGGCGGCAGCCAGTTCACCGATGTGCTACAGAGAAGCCTGGGCCTCAACTTTCAGCAGGCCGAGGCGGTAAAACGAGGCGTAGCCGACGCCGTTGACGGCCTCGAAGAAAAATCAATCGAGCCGCTCATGAATAATGTTACCGAGATCGTGGCGATGGAGATCCAGAAAACATTCGATTTTTACCGTGCGACCACCGAAGACACTGAAACAGTGGTGCAGAAGATCCTCATTTCAGGCGGCGGATCAAAGCTCACCGGCCTTTCACAGGAGCTGTCAGCCAGACTTGAGCTTCCGGTCGAAGTGCTGGATCCATTCCGGAACATTAACGTCGATACCAAGAAATTCGATCCCGAGTACCTCAGCGAGATAGTGCCGGAAATGGCCGTGGCTGTAGGACTGGCCGTAAGGGGAGTGTAAACAGATGATCAAGATCAACCTATTAAATTCTGTCACCGAAAGGCAAAGCGGAACTGTCCTCGCGGTAGACCGCAAGGTCTCAAGCGCGGCATCGCGCCTGGCGCTGACTTCAGTAGTAGTCGTCTTCCTGCTCGCGGCGGTCATTGGCTGGGATGTCATTAGCACCCAGATGGCAAAAACTGAAGCCGAACGCCAGCTCGATGAGCAAAAACAGATCGCGGCCGAGCTCGAGGTTGTAATGAACGAGCAGAAAGATCTGGAGCTAAAGATCGCGAATATCGACAAAAGAATAGAAGCGATCAAGTCTCTGAGGTCTTCGCAGGCAGGTCCGAGTGCTGTTCTCGATGCGATGCGCGAGCGCATCGCGATGGTTCCCGGGCTCTATATCGAAAGTATCGAGCAATCGGGCGAGGGGCTTGTAGTTAAAGGCAATTCGCCGGACGAATCGCAGGTCACACAGTTTGGCCGCAGCCTGGAATTCTCCAACGGCCTATTCTCAAACCTGAATATCGAAACGGTTAGGGCCGAGATACAGAATCAAAATGCTGCCGTGACAACCGGCGGCAACCCGGACGCAGGTAAAATGCAGATCGTTAACTTCACGATCAGGTGTGCCTATACCCCATCTAAAGCAGCAGGGGCGAATAACGGCAACCCAACGACCGCTGCCGCACAGGCCACGGGCACTGCAGCCCAGGGCACTCAGATTGCTCAGAACTGATCAGCTAAAGTCCAGACTAAAAGGAAATCAACATGTTAGAGAAAATCAAGAATTTGAAGTGGCACTTTCAATTGATCCTCCTGGTTTCGATCGCCGCCATGGTCTATATGAGCGTGTGGTACTTCGTTACCAGCGAAACCCGCGCCGAGATAGCCGTGCTTTCCGACCAGGTATCGCAGCTGCAGGCCAAGAACGAGGCCGCAAAGGTCGCCACCCAGCGGATCAACGAATTTCGCGCACTCTACTCGAGCAAGGCCGAGGAATACGAGGAACTTAAGGTGCTTCTGCCCGAGCAGCGGGAGATCACCAACGTCCTTCAGGGCCTGCAGGACACGGCAAACGGCAGCCGGATGGTCGTAATGCGGTTCGCTCCTCGTGACGATACGCAGCAGGATTCGATAATGGCCAAGCCGGTCGAGATCGAGGTGGACAGCAACTTCCAAAATCTCCAGGCATTTTTCCAAAGTATGGCAAAGCTCCCGAGGATCGTTTCTATCACCGATTTCAAGATCAATCAGCTGGAGAAACAGACGGAAACCAAAACGCTGCACGCCCAGTTTTTGCTGACGGCCTATTACGCGGCTCCTTCAGATCTAAATCCGGCTGCGGCTCCTGCCACGCCTGGAGCTCCGGCTACGCCAGGCGCTCCTGCCCCGGCCGTGCCGCCCGCTAACTAGTCCTACCCGCCCGCTTACCTGAAATAGAGAGAATATCGTCATGATCAATATATCGATACTGAAACGCTTAGCCTGTCTAACCGCGACCGCATTTGTTTTCGTGGCCATCAACGGATGTCTTTCGGAAGTCAGTGCCCAGCGGGACCCATTTAAGAAACCAGGATGGGCGACACCCAGGACGCCATCAACAGGCTCGCCTGGCGCAGTAGGAAAGCCCCCGGCGCCCCCCAAGGTTCCGGTGAATTACGGGCCGCCGGCGATCGAAGCCCGCATCGACTATTATAAAAAGGTCAGGGAAGCCGCGGTAGCAAATGGCACCGAACCCCCAAAAGTGACCAGCGTGCTGACCCTTAACGAAATGTCCGTGACCGGCATTTTCAAGACCCCCCGAGGCTACGCGGCTATGGTCGAGGCGACCCCGATCAAACTTTCATACACCATTTATCCGGGTGAGAAATTCTTCGACGGGCAATTGGTAGCCGTTGAGGAAAATCGCCTTGTCTTTCGCAAAGTTACCAAGGTCGGCGAGGGCAAATTCGTTGCATCGGTCGAAAACAAGCCTTTGCAGCAGTACTCTACAAAAGCTCAGATCGAGGGAACAGCCCCGGTACAGACCTCTGAAAAACCGGTCGAAACTGCGAGTGTAACGCCCGCCCCCGATGCCGCAGCAAAGCCGACATCAAACCCGTTTCTCTCTCCGCTGGATGAGATGAATCGACAGCCCGCCCCCACCGAAAGTGAAAGTAAAGACACCAAGAAACCTGCCCGGAAACCGGTAGTTACCGCGAAGAAATCCGGTCGTCAATGACCACATATACCCACCATCAGATCTCATCAACGAGAAACGGTTGTTCTAGTAACGGAGGAAACATGAATTTTCTTATCAGAATTCGCGCCGCGGCCATAATGGCTGTGTTCGCAATCACCATCGTCGGCAGCTTTGCTGTCACGATCCAGGCTCAGACCACAGACCCTCAAAACCAGGGCCGAAAATACGGCGAGCCGGGATTTCGCGGTGAACCCATTAATCTAAATGTTGTCAACGCCGACATCAGGGATATTCTCAGCTATATCACGGACCAGTACGGCATCAATTTCGTGATGGACCGTTCCGTCAAAGAAGTTCCGGTGACCGTAAAGGTAAACGATGTGCCATGGAATATCGCCCTGGATTCTATACTCCAGGCTCAGGAACTCGGTGTCCAGGTAAATGGCAACATCCTCCGCATCGCTGACAATAAGACGTTGGCGAGCGAAGGTGAGCTTTACCGCGACCGGCAGAACAATCAACTCGATACTTCGCCGCTGATCACTGAGCTGGTCCGGCTCAACTATGCCACCGTTTCGGGTGGTGCCACGCCCGGAGCAACCACGAGTGGAACGACTGTTGGCGGTGGCGGTGGCGGTGGCGCGATGAGTTCAGGTATCAACGCCGCCAGCGCGATCCAGTCAGGTGGAGGAGGCGGAGCCTCAGCCCAGGGCGGATCCGACGGCGGGTTGCTGCCCATCATCAAGAGAAGGTTGTCCCGTCGGGGCTCGGTCGAGGTCGACTCCCGTACAAACGCTCTCATAATCACGGATGTGTCCGCCAACGTCGATGCGATCAAGCAGCTTATCGCGATCCTCGACCAGCCTGAACCTCAGGTCGAGATCGAGGCCCGCATCGTTGTTGCCACCCGCAGCTTCAGCAGGGATATCGGTGTGCAGTTAACAGCCCTTCTCAACGGTGCCAGGGGCAGCGGTATCGTCGGCGGAACGCTTCCAGGCGTTACAACCACTCTTCCCCCGTCGTTAGCCCCGAACCCATCTATCAGCGGTGACCTCGCGTCAAGGATCGCGAATACAGCTATAGGGCTCACAACCGGTGTATTCGGCACGGCGCAGTTGTCGGCCATGATCTCTGCCGGTGAACAGAAGGGCCAGGCCAAGATCATCGCAACGCCACGCGTTACGGCTCTCAATAATCAAAAGGCCGAGATCAAAAGCTCGACCCAGATACCGATCGTCACCATTCAGCCCGGCACTGGCGGCGGAGCTGCCGTTGCCACAACTGAATACGTGGATGTGCCTCTTAAGCTCGAGATAACACCTCAGATCACGGACCAGGGAACGGTCACACTGACCGTAACCGCCGAAAACAGTTCGACGGCGGCCATTGTGGGCAACTCTGCTCCGGCTATCAACAGCCAGAGCATGAAAACGCAGGTGATAGTGCCGGACGGCGGTACGACGATCGTTGGCGGCGTGGTTTTCGATGACGAGCGTGACAGTCAGGACCGTACACCCGGACTTGCGAGCATTCCGATCCTCGGAAATCTCTTCAAGCGAAAGGGCGTTCAACGCAACACGAATGAGATCCTCTTCTTTATCACCCCACGGATCTCACGGCCGGATTATGCATTGGTAAATCAATCGAACGCTCCTAAGAGCGGCCCGATCGTTCAGCCGGTGCCGATGGGAAATCCCCCATCGAATTCGCAGCCGACAATCGAAACTCAGAATCCGGTTGTCCTTCAGTCGCCGGGAGTTCCGCGGCCGCAAGCCGGCCCGGGTACCCAGAACAAGTAACAAGCTTGTTCTGAACCAAGTCGAATGTTTCTTCCGAGTGCCCGCCAGAGCGATCTGGCGGGCACTTTTTATGCAATATTACTCGAGGCCATGAAAATCGACGTCGGTAAGGTCCGAGGAGGGGGCAACAGACCGGGATTGAAATCGGTACCTTTTCGACGAGACCGTGATCAGATACGTCTGGCCCGTTGGAACCTGTGTGAAAGTATAGAAGCCGAGGGAATTGGTCAGGATCACAGTTCCCGAGCCATCTTCCTTGATCAGCCGGACCAATGCGTTTCGCAGCCCAAGACCGCCGGCGGTAAATACCTGGCCGCTGATCGTGGCCGTGGACGCTCCGGCCTGAACTATTTCCGAGGTGGTGTAGATGAAATCTCCCGAGGGTGAACCATCACCGTTGGCGGCATTTCCGGCAGCGAAAAAACTGACCTCGCCTGCGGGTTCGGCTGGTGCCGTCCAAACAAATGTCCATGAATTCGATCCGAAGGTCGTATCGATGAGTCCGTCAACCGTATGTTGTACATAATGCCGGAGATTGCCATCAACGATGTTGTTGACGATCTGCGATCTGGGGGGATTCTCTGTCGGGAGCGAAAAGCCTCCAACCGTGGTGCCGGAGCTATCGATCGCCGTAAGTTGGAATCCGTAAACTACGGCATCTTCCTGGGCCGCGACCACGGTAATCGGGATCTGCTGGCCGGGCAAATAGGTCTGAGGAAGCCCCGAGATCTGAATGCTCCCGCCTCCGCTATTTACCGGCGAACCGATGTGGCACGCCGCGCAGTTTGACTCCAGCGGAGCGTTTGTAAATGACGGCGACGGCCCCGATGCTGACGCGAACGCCACAGGCCTTTCGGAAGTCATCGTGAAGACCGCCAAAGAAACGATAAAAAAGCTGATAACCGCGATCTTGAACCGAATCTTTTTCCGAGATCTGACCGTGTTCATAAAAAGGCTCCTATGAAAGAACTTTACTTTTGATGGTTCGAAATGCCATCTGGCCTAAGTTTATCGAGATCGATTTACCGAGGGGCCAAAACAAATTCCGGTCTGACACATCGACTGCGGCAGACCGGAAAGTTGACAAATAAATCGGCTCAATTATTCGAAGCCAACAAAATCAAGATTCGAAAGATTATTTGATAGATTCACCTGCTGTGTTTGGAATCTGTACCTCTTACTGGCAACAGACACCACGTACCCGCTGCCCACGGGGATGTTTTCGAACTGATAATAGCCTAGCGAACTCGACAGGACCTTGATCGGCACGCCCTGTCCAGTGTCGAGCGATACAACCGCGTTCCGCAGGCCTCCGCCCTGAGGGGTCGTGACACGGCCCGAAATACTTGCAATTGTCGGAGGAGGCGGTACAGCGCATTCGAAGCTTGTGACAAAAGCCGCTCCGATCAGTGAAATGCTGTCAAAGTGCCAGCCCACTTCGGCAGTGTTATCATCAGCCCCGAATCGCCATCTCAGCTGAACAAGCTTGCCGGCCGCATCCGGTGGCAGTTGGGCTACAGTAGTTATGTACCCGGACGAATTGCCGTTCCATGAGGCCCTTCCGGCGAGCGGGTTATTTGTTCCCGGGCCTAACATGCCGTTGTATCCATTCTGTTGGAATGAACCTCCCGCCGCTAATATATCCTTGAACTTACCTCCGGAGATACTCAGCTCCAGAACACCGCCATCCCAATCCTTTTCAGTATTGTAATTATTCCTAAACGAAAGCTGAGCAGTTGGCGATGTGACAAAGATCGGCGGTGACGTCAGATTGGTTCCCCCTCCGACGGTCAACGGGTCCAATGCAAACATAGAGTTGGGCGGCGTGTCAGGTAGAGCAGACGATGTGACGAAGTTTACTCCTCCCTGGATAGCTTCCGCTGTCCATCCCGCAGGAATTGCGGGAGCTGTGACGCCGTCAAAGTTCTCGATCGGAATAGTGCCGGCTGGTTTTCCTATGAAGATCTCCCGCACAAAACTTACCGGTCCGAGACTGCTGTTTACGTTGATCGTTACGGATATTGCTCCGCCGCATGGTGCGTCGGACGGGACAGTAAATGTCACCTGCGGATTGATCGTCGACGTTCCGGCGATAGATCCCAGATTGGCCGAACTGCCGCCTACGACGTCTATAGTAACGCCGGATGCGAGATTCCCGGTATTGTTTGTGATCGGGATCGTTAAGGTGATTATCTCGCCCGGTTCAGGAAATCCGTCATTATCCCCCGAGGCATCGCTTATCAAAATATTCTCGCTTTGAGTAAGATTCGGCAGCTCGAAAGATTGAGTGACACGGGCCGTTCCAGTACCCCCGGTAGAGTTGCCGCCGGGATTCTGTACGCTGGCCCCCGCGCCGAGGCCGCGAAGGGCAAAGCCGGCCCATACGTCGGCAACGTCCGACGGAGTGCCGCTGGCGACGACAGCCGCAATAATAGAGTCCCTTGCGTCTACAAAGGTTGGAGTAAGCGGCGAAAGCTTCATCCCGTCGACGACGAACTGCATGATCCTGCGATTACCGACCTCCCATCCAAGCCGCGTAATAAATCGTGCACGTACTTCCCATAGCATGTTGCACCAGATCTCGCCCTGATTATGAAGCTGGTCCGGCGTATTATTGAATCGTGGTGCGAAGGCACCGTCCGACAGATCGAACTGAGTAATGTCGAGATCAGCGAATGTCAAGGGATTGTGAGGTTTGCCGTTCGCACCGACCGAACTCATTCGAGCGGTGGGAAAGCGTCGGATACCGTAGTAATTATTCGGAGAAATAGAGGGCGGCAAAAGAAATCGTGCCATCGAGTAAGCCGCAACCGTATAGATACCGTCCAACGGATCATCGGGGTGTGAAAGCATGGCCAGGGCGAAAAAGTCCGACCAGCCCTCTCCCATTCCCCGCGACATATCGCCTGTGAGACCTAAGCTGTTTCCATGCAGCCGGTTAGACAAGCCGTGCGTAAGTTCGTGGATAACGATTTCTCCGTCAAGGCTGCCGTCAATATTAGGATTAGTGAGATTCCACAAAAACATCTGCATCCGGCCTCGGGTACCGTCACCGGGCGAGGTAAACGTTGCATTATTGTTACCGTTGTAATCCTGTGCTTCGGCGCTGATCCGGTCATTTCCCAACCCCTGTCCGGTGAAATTTACATTCTGGAAGTTTCGGGCAGCCTCGGTAAAGCCGAGCCTGTAGGCCTCGTCGTGGAACCAATTTGTTATATAAAAAAGCTGCGTGACTGCACCTTTTTGATATTCCGGCTGCAGGGGGCCATCGCCGGTCCCGTTATTGGGGTTGAAAGGGTTATATTCGAAGGTGAAGTTCCGTGTCGGGCTGAACGCCTCAGTGCCAGGTTCGATGCCGTTGGGTGCTTCGCGATCAAGTCCGGCCTGCACGTTATTGCCGTCTGTCTTCGTATCTCCGTCAGTGATCCATCCCAGCTGGTTAAATTGATATGGGGGCTCGTTGCCAATACGCGTGACGGCAGTGCGGGAAATGCCCGCTCCCTGAGCTCCGTTCGGCGAGGTGGGCCCGGGGGAAAATGGAAACGGACTGTTCGCAACGTTCATAAACGCGCCCGGTTTTGTGTAAACACTATAAGTCGCGGGCTGGGTCTGGTACTCGCTCAGATTCTTGCGCCAGAGTACCGTGCCTTTTTTCGCATCAACCGTAACGTAATAGGCACTATCATCTGTCCAAATGAGAACTTGCCATGCCGGAACGGCGACCCCTGCCTCGGTTGGGAAATAGATCATTTCAGCCGTCGGAGCAAAATCACCCTCTCCGAAAGTGACCTTGGTACCCTCAACGCTATAGCTGCTTGATTGCGCAAGTTGCGCAGTTTCGAGTTCGCCGATATTGTTGGCCGCAATGTTCAAAGCGTCCAGCGGTTCGCCAAAGTCAGTAGAAACTTCATTTTCCTCAAGGCCGGGAGCAAAGTTGCTGATCACTCGAAACATCTCGCCGCCCTTTGTGAAGCCGGCCCTGACCTCACCCCGGAATACAGGAACTCCGTTGAGTTCCTGTGCTAGTTTTACAAACCCAAGATTGCCGTCAGGATTTTTATAATCCGCTGTTACCCTCATACGGGCGATATGCGCACGTCTGGTGCCGATAAGAGTTGAGTTCTGGTCCAAAAAGGCTTTCAGCGTATCTGCACGTTTTCGTGCCGAAGACCGAGTCAAAGTTGCGTTTCCCCGGCCCGGATCAGGCGATATGACTTCCGGAGCCTGCAGCCGGGTGTCATACTGTACGCGAACAGTTGGAACTCGCTGTTTCAGTTCCCGTTCGCCCGTTACCATTGATTCGCGAAGGTCAGCCACTTCTACCGCTGACTTTTTCACAGCCGAACGGTACCCGGATAAAGTTTCGACAGCTTTCTTGTCATCACGGATATCGTAGTTAGGAAGCTCGGGGCGCTCATTCGATTTCTGCGGAGCGCGGGCAGCTGATATCGGCGTCGATCCGTTTCGAGTTAGAAAGATGCCGGTCAAAACTGCAAAGGCAACCAGCGCAAAGATCGTGATGCGAAGCGATTTAGGTAAAGATCTGAGGTACATTTATATTGGATCCTTAAATTTCAAAGACTATAGGAAGTAAATAGTTAATAAGCCGATGTTCGAAAAAACTCCATTCACATCGAAAAGGCCGGACTAAACAACTAAAATACAACCGTCGACGACGAATCGTTTACATTGGCGGACCTGGTATCGCCGATTACGATGGCTATGTGATTGTCACCGTTGCCAATGATTCCTAACCGTGGGTAACAAATAATTGTGTCAAACTTTTCAGTAGAAAGTCAAAGAAAATCGGCTGCAGAGGATCTGGGCGTCGATAGCTCGAAGGGACTGGAATCGGTTTTTGGTGTCGGAGGCATCATATCCCGGTTTCATGATAATTACGAGTATCGTGAAGGCCAGGTAAAGATGGCCGAGGCGATCGCTGTTGCGTTCAGGGACAAGAAACACCTGCTGGTCGAGGCTGGCACCGGCACTGGCAAAACACTCGCCTACCTGATCCCCGCGATAAACGAATCAATTGGAACCCGCAAGAGGATCATCATTTCGACCGGGACCAAAAACCTCCAGGAACAGCTTATGGAGAAGGATATTCCGTTTCTCCAGCAGGTCCTTCCGAAGAAATTTTCAGCAGCCTATATGAAGGGACGCTCTAATTACGCGTGCCTCTATCGGCTGCATAAGAGCGATGATCAGCCTATACTCGATGGCATCGGCGACATCGACGACTTTCGGGAAGTTCGCGAATGGTCACGGAATACCCGGACCGGTGACAGGTCTGAGCTCACCCACTTGCCGGAGCACCTCCCATTCTGGAGCCGTATAAATGCTAAGTCCGATACATGTATCGGCCAGAAATGTGTTGATTTTGAGCCTTGTTTTATTTCAAAGATGCGGTCGGCGGCTGAGAATGCGGATATCGTGGTGGTCAATCACCACCTTTTTTTTGCCGACCTCAATGTTCGCGGAAATCAGTACGGAAAGGTCATCCCCGACTACGGGGCGGTGATCTTCGACGAGGCCCATCTGATAGAGGATATCGCCGCGGATTATTTTGGGTTTCAGGTATCAAACTTCCGGATCGACGAGCTGGTTCGAGATTCTATTGTGCTGCCTATACCTGATGCAATTGCGAATGCAGCGATCATGAAATCATCGGCAAGGATCTCGGGGCTATCTGAGCAAATGTGGGCACGTTTTCCCCAGGCACGTTTGCAGGACGGGCGCTTTCCGCTCGCGCCTGACGCATTTACTTATTCCGGGAGCGATGGTGACGATCGCCACACCGCATTAGGCGAGGCATACATGGCGTTAGACAACGCTCTCGGGCGTCTGGAAACGGAACTAGACGTCTATTCGGAAAAAATACCCGAGGCTGAGAGCGTTGTCCGGAGGATCCGCCAGACACGGTTTGACCTCAAATTTATCGCTAAACAGGCCGACCGCAATTATGTGTACTGGCTGGAGAGACGCGGGCGAGGGATTTTCCTGCAGGCAACTCCGGTCGATGTATCATCGCTTCTCCTCGAGAAGCTGTTTGATAAGGTCGAAACATGTATTTTGACGTCGGCAACCCTTTCGGCAAACAGCAGTTTTAACTTTATCCGCGGCCGGCTCGGCCTTACTCCCGGTGCGACGAATACACTCGTAGCCCCGTCATCATTTGATTACGAGCAGCAGGCAATGATCTATCTTCCAAAGGGAATGCCTGATCCGCGAGCACCGGAATTTATTCAGGTTGCCGCCAGTGAGATCGGACGCATTTTAAGGGTGACAAATGGCCGGGCTTTCGTTCTGTGCACAAGCAACTCCTCGATGACTGCTCTGTTCGAACTGGTCTCCAGTCGCGTAGACTTCCCTTGCTTACTGCAAGGCACAATGTCGAAGACTGGGATCCTCGACAGGTTCCGAGAAACCCCCAATGCCGTGCTCTTCGCTACAACCAGCTTTTGGCAGGGCGTCGATGTGCGCGGGGAACAGCTATCGTGCGTGATCATTGATAAACTGCCATTTGCCGTACCTTCAGACCCGATCGTGGCCGCCAGGAGCAAGTTCATCGATGAGAATGGGGGGCGGTCGTTCTTTGAATACAGCGTTCCCCAAGCCGTCATCTCGCTAAAACAGGGGATCGGCCGGCTTATACGGAGCCAGACTGACCGTGGTGTGATAGCCATTCTCGACCCCAGACTTCGTACAAAGCCGTACGGTCGCGACTTCCTTAATAGCCTTCCAAGGATGCGGATCACAGGCGACCTGGATGAAATTTCCACGCTGTTTCGTTGATCGGCGACATGGTTGAACAGTTGCCGCAATCCGGTCCAATTTCACGTATCTACCGGCAAAATATTATACTTATTATACTTAAAGGAATAGATGACCTGGGGATGTCGAAAAAGCCACCGTCGAATGCGGTGGCAAAGAAAATTATTCTTCGTTTGTGTGCTTGTGGCGCTGGGGCCGGCGGTTCCGAGTGCTGCGGCCCAGAACTCTAATTCAAACGATAACACGAATCAATCCCCATCAGCCTCTCCCGTTCCGGCATCAACACCTATATCTGTCTCCGCGATCGTAAGCGAGGCCGAAAGCGTCACTTCGCGATTGAGGGCGGTGCGTAACGAGCTGGTCGAACGAGCTAAGATACGCGAGATCGATGAAAGCCTGCCTGAGCTTGAATAAAACGTAAAGGCTGACGAGTCTGCGGCCCGGAGCATCCTCGCGGGCGATGCGTCACTGGACGAACTTCGCTCGGTCGAAGCCGAATGGCAGACTGTACAGCGTCGGCTAGGGGAATCGAAGGGGGTTGTGCAGGAACGCACAGCGGCTCTGGATAAGATCATTGTTGAACTCAACGAGCTTCTTGGGGCGTGGCGTCTGACATTGGCCGCCATCGAAAAGCAAGACTCGAAACCGGGAACTCGTGACACGCTCGTCCAGGACGACGATGTTCCGCCGGAGGTAGTGCAGAGGGTAAATGAAACACTCGCCGCGATAGAGGAAACACGCCGGCTCGCCCAGGAGCGGCGTTCAGAATTGTTGTCGATCCAGTCGCGAGTGAGCGAACTCGAATCGCGTGCAGCCACCGTCCGAGACGAGATCCGCGAGGCACGAGGGCGGACACTCACCAATTTGTTCAGGCGCGATGCCCCGGCTATCTGGACGCCACAGGGTCGGATCTCCACAAGCGGCCTGTGGAATGAAGTTTCCGGTTCGCTGTCCGGGCAGTTCGTTGAGCTTCGCCGTTATGCCGCGGCTAATGTAGAGCGATTTGTGCTCCATGGACTGGTCTTTATTCTCATGACGGCAGGCCTGTATTGGGCTCGAGGACGTGTGCATCCCTATGTCGAAAAGGAACCCAAATTAGAAAAGGCGGCGCAGATCTTCAGCCTCCCGATCGCCACTGGACTTATCCTTTCCATAATTCTCAGCGGCTGGTTCTATCCTCAGTCACCGCAGCTCCTCACATCGCTGATCGGAGCGGCCGCGCTGGTGCCTGTTGTTCTTTTGCTGAGACGGATGGTCGAGCGCCCGCTCTTTATTATCCTCAACGCTCTTGTAATTCTTTATTTCGTCGATCGGTTCCGGGATGTGATCGCGAATCAGGTGTTTACTGCACGCGTCGTTTTTCTGGCTGAAATGCTCGGGGCGATCATCTTCCTGACCTGGTTCCTAAGGAGCAAAAGCCTTTCTCAAGGGGTCGAGGCTGCGCATTACCGCATCTTTAAGCGTATTCGAAAGGTGATCCCCTTTGTTTTGGCGATATTTATTTTTGCTTTTGTCGCCGACGTGATCGGTTTTGTAAGGCTTGCCAACGTGATCGGCGACGGCGTACTGGGAAGCGCGTATATTGCCATCGTGATCTACACGGCCGTACAGATAATACGGGGGCTAATAATCTTTGCGCTCCGCGTACCGCCACTGTCGGGAACGTTGATCGTCCAGAATAACAGGCCTTTAATTCGCGAGCGGTCGGTCAGGATAATCAGATGGATCGCAGCGATCATATGGCTCCTGCTGACCCTCAATCTTTTCTCGGTTCGCGAACCGATCTTTACGTTCTTCCGGGATCTCTTCTCGTGGTCCGCCACTGTCGGGACCATAACGTTCTCTCTCGGATCGGTGGTTCTGTTCGTGGTTATGGTTTGGGTGGCTATCCTGATATCCCGCTTTGTGCGATTCGTTTTGGAGGAAGACGTCTATCCTCGAGTCGGGCTGGGAGGTGGGGTCTCTTATGCCGTTTCGACCATGCTGCACTACTCCATACTTGTGATCGGATTTATGATCGCGGTAGGGGTCCTCGGCGTCGATTTTACAAAATTTGCATTGATCGCCGGAGCGGTAGGGATAGGGGTCGGGTTCGGCCTGCAAAATATCATAAACAACTTCGTTTCGGGCCTTATCCTTTTGATCGAACGACCGGTAAAAGTTGACGATACCGTGCAGATCGGTGAGCATACAGGTTCGTTGAAGAATATCGGACTTAGGGCCAGTGTACTGCGCAAAGTCGACGGTTCCGATGTCATAGTTCCAAACAGCCAGCTGATCTCAGAAGAAGTGATCAACTGGACGATGTCAGATGAGAAAAGGCGGATCGACATACCGGTCGGCGTTGCCTACGGAACGGACCCTAGTTTTGTCATTGACCTTTTGACCCCTATTGCCGACAAGTATAAGGAACTCCTTCAGGATCCCCCGCCGAAGACACTGTTCCTGGGCTTGGGCGAGAGCTCGCTCGATTTCGAGCTGCGAGTATGGACAGGCCATACAGATGGCTGGGTAGGGCTCCGCAGTTCATTAATGACAGATGTCTACCAGGTCCTGAATGACGCAGGTATTGAGATACCTTTCCCACAGCGCGATCTGAATGTTAGAAATATTGCCCCCGCCGTTGCCGAGCAGCTTCGTGGGCCGGCAAAGCCGGGAAAAGAAAAGTGATATATTGCCACTATTATGAGTTCGTTTTTTGAGGTGATGATAGAACGCAATTTCTCGTCTGCCCATCAGCTGCGCGGCTACAAAGGGAAATGCGAGAATCTCCACGGCCACAATTATAAGATCGAGATCTTTGCCCGCGGAGCGGAGCTCAATAACATCGGATTGCTCATCGATTTTGGCGATTTGAAGGATGCCGCCGATGAGATCGTTCGTTACCTCGATCACCGAAACCTCAACGAATTACCGCCCTTTGATGAAGAATTGAACCCTTCGGCCGAGAACCTCGCCCGGTATTTTCTGGAATATCTGAATACCCGGATACAGGATGAACGGGTGAAGGTTTACAAAGTGCGGTGCTTTGAAACGCCTACCAGCGTCGCGACCTATCAGATCGATTAGAAGATAGAACATAATTTGTCTTAGAATTACCCCCTGTTGCTTTTCTGCCCGGCCCGAAGACAACTCAATGAAGAACGTCTTTCTGACCCTTATCTCCCTGCTTATTTTCTGCCCGTTTGCAAGCGGCCAAACTTCAGGCGGTGTGGTCAGAGGAAGTGTTACCGACAATTTAGGGTCCGCCATAATAGGCGCGGATCTCCGCCTTAAGACCCCCCGGCAGGTTGTGGTCGCATCGACGAGGTCCGACGCAGACGGCGGATACAGATTTGAGAATGTTGCACCGGGATCATATCTGATCGTTGCCCGGAGCTCGAATTTTAGCCCAAAACGGCAGCTAGTCCGATTAATTGACAGTGCCCCGGTCGAGGTGGATCTTGTTCTCGCGGTCAACGAACTTTCCGCCGAGGTAACGGTCACCGCGGATATGGGCCAGTCAGCCGAAAGCCACAAGGTTCCCCAGCAGATCAACGTTGTGTCGGAAGATTCGATCCAGCAGCGGGTAACGAGCGTCCTCGCTCAAGTGGCGAACGAAGAGACCGGCGTCACGATGCAGCGGACGAGCCCGACGATCGGCTCAGTGCTCGTTCGCGGGCTGACCGAGGTAGGGGTTTACGTCGACGGCATACGTTACACCAATTCGACGCAGCGCGGCGGTATCAATACATTCTTCAATATGAATGAGCCGACCGGCCTGCAGTCGGTCGAGATCCAGCGCAGTCCAAATACTGCACAGTTCGGTTCCGACGGGCTCGGCGGCAACGTTCAGCTCCTTTCGCGGCAGCCCGTTTTCGGGCTCGATCAGCCGCAGTGGAATGGCGAGGTAAATACCTACTTTGGCAGTGCTGATAATTCCTACGGCAGCAATGTTCTTGTCGGCTATGGTGCCAGGCGGTTCGGGGTCCTCGCTAACATGGTCGCCCGGCGTGTCAACCCGCTTCGGCCGGGCGGCGGCATAGATAGTCACTCGGCGATCAATCGGTTCTTCGGCCTGCCGTCGAATATCGTCGGCAGCGATCGGCTGACCGACACAGGTTTTACTCAATACGGTGGAACGTTCCATGCGAATTATTCGCTTTCCGACGGGCAGAATCTCAGTTTTCGATATCAGCGAAGCCAACAGGACGGGGGCAGGCGTTACGACCAGCTCCTCGGCGGCGACGGTAATCTGATCGCCGAGCTTCGTAATCTTCAACTCGATCTGGGGTACCTGCGCTACTTCAAGCAGAATGTTGGCCCGTTCGACACTCTATCGGCCAACGTATCGTTCAACAGCCAGCGAGAGGAACGCCAGAACCAGGGCGGACAGGGCAATCCGCAAGCTCTCATTACTAATGATAAAGAGCGGACTACATCGTGGGGAACTGGCTTTTTCCTCGACAAAGCCTTTCGCCGCAACAGCCTGCTTTTCGGTGCTGATTATTACCGTGACAGCGTCAACGCCCCGTCGTTTGCCGCCGATCCGGGTACCGGCAGCTTTCAGCTTGTACGACCGCGCGTGCCGAATGGGGCCACATACGATCTGGGCGGTGTTTACGTACAGAACGTCTTCGATGCCGTGCCCGATCGGCTGCGGATCAGCGGGTCGCTTAGGTACAATCTCGCCTCCTATCGGTCGAGGGCTGCCAATAGCCCTCTTGTGAATGGATCCCCGCTCTTTCCAGACGACAGCGCGACGTTCACCGACCTGTCAGGCCGACTGGGTGCGACTGTAACCTTGATCGACAAAGTGAATCTGGCATTCAGCTTTTCCCGCGGATTTCGCGCTCCGAATATTACGGCGCTCGGCGGCCTCGGCCTGGTCGGTGTCGGTTTCCAGGTATCGGCGGCCGATGTTGCCGGCTTAGGGGCGACGCTCGGCGACACGGCGGATGCTTCGGCGATATCGACCGGGCTTGTTGTCGAGCCTCTTCGGTCCGAGATAAGCAACAATTTCGACGCGAGCTTTCGTTATCGGGACCGCAGGTTAAGTGTTAGTCTGACCGGATTCGTTATCGATTACGGCGATGCCATAGTTCGGCAGACGCTGATCCTTCCGCCCGGGGCCGTCGGTACGCGCCTCGGCAGTGAGGCGATAATCGATCAGAACGTTAACGGAGCTGTATTCGTTGCGGCGACCACCTCGCCGGTCCTGGTACAGGCTAATTTCGGCGAAACCCGGCTTCGCGGCGTCGAGGCGAGTTTTGAATACAGGCTTCTGAATTCCTGGCTCACGAGCGGAAATTATTCCTATACACATGCTGAGGACCAACGAACGGGCGATGTTCCGAATCTGGGCGGTGGCGGTATGCCGCCGCAATTCGGCTTTCTTCGGCTGCGATATCAGCGGCAAGGCCGCCCGTTTTGGATCGAAGGCTACGCAAAAGCACATAGCCGGCAAGAGCGGCTTTCATCGCTCGACCTGCTGGACCGGCGAACGGGTGGTTCACGAACGCGAAGCCAAATACAAAATTTCTTTCGCCGCGGAGCCTGCGTTCGTGGTCTAACGACGCCCGGGTTGGATGGCCAATGCGGCTCGGCAGGCGGCATCCTCACGACAACGGGCGAAACACTTGCTCAGGTCCAGGACCGAGTACTCCCGATCGGCTCGACGATAAACGGCGTGCTCATCACAGATAACAACACTGCCGCTCCGCTCTTTCGGGCGATCCCAGGTTACGTGCTGTTCAATATAAGAGGGGGCTACCGGCTGAACGATGATCTGGAATTCACAGCCGATCTCGAGAATATTCTGGACAAGAGTCACCGTTCGCCTGGCTGGGGCATCGACGGCCCGGGCCGCGGGCTTACGCTGAGAATGCGTTATCGGTTTTGACGGTCAAAGCCTCTTTTCCATCACATCGTTAATGCCCACGGATTCGCCGTAAGGGAAGGTGAGCACACCCCTTTTCTCAAACCCGTGCTTTGCATAGAAGCTCTGCCCGCGCTCATTCTGCTGCCAAACGCCGAGCCAGATCGACTCGTATCCCTGCTGCCTCGCAAATTCTCCACAATGCCGCAGCAGCATCTCACCCAGGCCGCGGCCCCAGTATCTCTCGACAATGTAGATCCGCTTCAGCTCGATGGTATTCGCTGTCTCGATGCTTGCGTCGATAGGACCGCGATGCAGCTTGGCGAATCCTGCGGCGTGCCCATCGGAGCTGATAATAAAGAAGGTCGAGTCGGGGTCAATAAGCTGTTCGCTCACGACGGACGGGGAGAATGAATCGACGATATAATTCGCCAAATCGTGCGGGTCGTCCTGTTCGAAATAGGCCTCATAGAACGTCGTAGAGGCCAGCACCGACAGAAGGACCGCGTCCCCCGCGCCCGCACTGCGGATATCTATCTCTTTTTTGCTCAGACTCATTTGTCGAAAAAGCGGCGGCGATTAACTCTCTTGCCGCCGAATATGTGAACCCACCGGCCATTTGAAACGTATCACACGATATCTTATTATAAAAAAAAGAATCAATTTCAATTGACCGAGGAGACTAATGAGCAATTTCAGAAAGAAATTCGTTGTAGTACTTGTGTTAGCTGCGATGCTGACACTCCCCAATGGCTTTTCTGGCGGCGAGATATTCGCGCAGAGCAGCGTACCCAAAATACAGTTTGAGAAATACACCCTGCCGAACGGACTTCAGGTCATTCTGCACGTTGATCGAAAGCTCCCGGTGGTGCATGTGAATCAATGGTTCTATGTCGGCTCGGCTAACGAGCGAATGGGCCGCAGCGGGTTTGCGCACCTTTTTGAACACATGATGTTCCAGGGCTCGAAAAACGCGAATAAGGAATATTTCGATTATGTCGAGGCCGCGGGAGCGAACTTGCTGGAGGGCGGTGTGAACGGCACGACCAATCAGGACCGTACCAATTATTTCGCGACGGTTCCCTCGGGTAACCTCGAAAACCTGCTTTGGCTCGAGGCCGACCGGCTTGCCACGCTGCCCGAAGCCCTCGACCAGACCAAGCTCGATAATCAGATCATGGTCGTTCGCAACGAGCGCCGGCAGGGCCTCGAAAACCAGCCTTACGGACGTTGGTACAAGCTGATGACGGCAAATCTTTTCCCCGTAGGGCATCCATATCATACGGATGTCATCGGGGAGCACGAAGACCTGGCTGCATCGAGCCTCGATGACGTCAAGGATTTTTTCCGTCAGTATTACACTCCTAACAACCTCTCGCTCGTCGTTGCCGGCGATTTCGACCCGGCACAGGCAAAGCAGCTGATCGAGAAATATTTCGGCACGATACCGCCGGGGCCCGCGCTTGACCGTCCGGCAATATCATCCGCTCAATTGACCTCGCAGAAGATAGTAGAGGCGCGTGACCGCATCCCTCAGGAGCGGACGTATTTCGGGTTTCATTCACCCGGGCTGTTCAAGCCGGGCGATGCGGAACTCACACTCGCATCCATGATCCTTACCACAGGGCTCTCATCGCGTCTAAACCGCTCGCTCGTTTACGAAAAGCAGTTGGCCTCGAACGTAAGCTCATTCCAGAGCGGGCAGCCGCTTACAGGAGCATTTGCCCTCTGGGCGACAGCCCGTCCGGGTATAAAACTCGAGGATGTCGAAAAAGCAGTGACCGATGAGATCGCACGGCTTGCCAAGGAGGGCCCGACCGACGACGAACTCGCTCGTGCAAAAACCCGCTGGGAATACCAGTTCGTTTCAGGGCTCGAAAGCATAGGCGGCTTTGGCGGCAAATCCGACCGCCTTAATGCCTATAACACTTATCTAGGGGACCCCGGAAAGTTTGACGAGGATGTCACTCGCCACCGTGCAGTCACGCGTGACAGCCTGCGTACCGCGGTCGACAGATATCTGAATACCGACAAGCGTGTCCTCGTCAGATTTCGGCCAGAGCAGTCTAGCCGTGCCTCGGATGTAGCGGTCAATAGGGCCGAAGTTCCGCCGCTCGGGGCCGACCGGCCGTTCAGAGCTCCGGATGTGAAAACCGCAAAACTCGAGAATGGCCTCGAGATCTTCGTTGTCGAAAAGCCCGAGCTGCCCAAGGTGCTCGTTGGTCTCGCGACGCGGGCCGGGGCCGTCTCCGACCCTGATGGCAAAGAGGGCGTTGCTGCGATGACATCCCGAGTAATGCGCCGCGGAACAAAGACCCGCTCGGCGATCCAGATCGACGAGGCGTTTGGTAATTTCGGCAGCAACATCAGCGGCAACACTTCCCGCGAGCAGGCAAATTTGGGCACAGAGGTGCTGTCTCGCGACATGGACCCGGCAATGGGCATATTGGCAGATGTCGTGATGAATCCCTCGTTCCCCGCCGACGAATTTGAAAAGGAAAAACAGCTTACGCTCGACGGGCTGAAACAGGCCGAGAATAATCCGAACGCCGTCGCCAACCGAGCTGCGGCCATGGTCGCATTCGGGCGTGATCACCCATACGGACATCCGATCGGCGGGCTGCCCGGCACTATTTCGGCGGTCACTCGTGACGACCTGGTCCGGTTTCATCAGGAAAGGTGGCGTCCCGGAAGCTCGGCGATGGTTTTCGTCGGTGATGTGACGCTCGCAGATGCTGTTGCGGCGGCGCGCAAGCACTTCGGATCGTGGTCCGGCGGTGCGGCTCCGGCCGTGAAGGTACCCCCTTCCACACCGATGCCCACGGGCAAAGTCTATCTCATCGACCGTCCGGGCTCGGCACAGACGATCGTCGCTCATATACTCAACGCCCCGGAACGAAGGTCGCCCGATTACTATCCGCTATCGCTGGCCAATGCAGTGTACGGCGGCGGTTTCGGCACGCGTCTTAACCTTAATCTCCGTGAGGACAAAGGCTATTCGTACGGCGTCTTTGCGTTTCCCCAGCACCTGACGCACGCCGGCACATGGATCGCCTCGGGCGGCGTGCAGACCGATAAGACCAAAGAGTCTATTGTCGAGTTTATGAAGGAACTCCGCGGCATTGCCGGTGCAAACCCGATAAGTGCCGAGGAATTCGACAAGGCGCGAAAGGCACGCATCCGCGGTTACGCTCAGCAGTTCGAGGCATATCAGCGTATCGGCCAGCAGCTTGCCGATCTCTGGATCGCCGGGCTGCCGATGACCACGCTCCAGGCCGAAACCGATGAGCTGAATAAATTGCAGCTCGGTGCAGTCAATGCCATTGCCGCCAAGTACGCGGCCCCGGCAAATACGTCGCTCCTACTGGTCGGTGACCGATCGAAGATCGAAGCCGGCATTCGCGAACTGAACCTCGGCGAGATCGTCATTCTCGACGTCGAGGGTCGTCCGGTGAAATAGGTCGATCACAATTTGTTGATGATTAGGCAGCCGGGGGATATTCGGCTGCCCTTTTTTAATTCAGATACTGCCGCAGTGAAAATGAGGAAACGTCTAATTTGCTGTGGCCGGTCAGCGCAAGTTCGGCCAGCGTCTCGCCGATCGCGGCCGAATGTTTGAATCCGTGCCCCGAACACGGTGAAGCGAGGATCACGTGATCACTTAGCCGGTCGATTACGAAGTTGCTGTTAGGCGTGACTGTGTATAGGCAGGCGGCGGCCTTCACGCACCGTTTCCCGATCCCCCGGAGCTTGCCGTCAATATAGGAGGCGAACATCGCGGCAGATTCATCGCCTGATACCTCGCGAGCAGCCATGTCCGGTGAGGTCGTTGCAGAAAAATCCTCAGAGGCTACCTTGATCCCGCCTTCAATACCGTCGATAGCCGGAAACCCATAAACATAATCGTCATTCCACCGACCGAATGACCAGATAAAGATCGGAAAATTGCCGGTCGAATATTGCTTGTAGGCCGCTGAAACGTCAAACCAATAAAGGACCTGCCGATAGACCTTAAACAGGCCGGCCGGAACGCCCTCGACAAACTCATCAACCCATGGCCCCGCAGAAATTATCGCTTTTGCCGCCGAGTAAGTTCCGAGGTCGGTAATTACATCTACCCCGCTGCCGTTGCCTTTTACACTCAAAACGCGTTCGTTCCTACGCAGCCGGGCTCCGAATTTTTCGGCCAGATCCAGTTGGACGGCAACACATGCTTCCGGACGCAAGAACCCCGCAGCGTCTTCGAAATACCCGCGTTCATTGCCATTGAGTGCAAATTGAGGAAACTCCTGACTTATTTCCACCGCCGTTAGGATGCGGTGCTTGATTCCAAACTTTATGGCCGCGTCGATCGTGGTCTGGACAAAATCAGCATTCCCATGAAGCGATTGGCCGTCACCGGCGGCCATTATCAGCCCACCGGTCGTGGTCAGGAGGTCGGCGCCGGTTTCACTTTCAAGCTCATGCCAGATCTCGTGGGATCGCAGAGCGAAGGGGACGAAGTGCTCACCCTCACCGATCGCTTGGCGAGTGATCCGCGTGTCACCGTGTGTGGATCCGAAGGTATGAGGCGGGGAATAGCGGTCGATGCCGATCACCTTCGCGCCGCGCCTGGCGAGTTGGTAATACGCCGCACTGCCCATTGCGCCCAGCCCGACGATAATGACATCTGCATTCACCCGATTCATTCCTTACTCTTTACAGAGTACCGTTCATTAAAACAAAAAGGCTTTTGAGAATTTCCCAAAAGCCCCTGCGAACACTTTTAACTGTTCACTGTTCACTAATAAATGGTCGGGGCGAGAGGATTCGAACCTCCGACCTCACGGTCCCGAACCGTGCGCGCTACCAGACTGCGCTACGCCCCGAATGTCAATAGCTGAGTGTAGACGACCACCTTGAAAAGAGCAAGCCCTCGTTTCTATTCTGCGGACATCAGCCGAAATGATGGAATTACACTCAGAGGGACCAGTAACCTTGGGCCCTCTAAACTAAGAATGTCGAATAGCACAGAGGAAGCAAACAATGGACGCAAACGGCTAAGTTTAATATTTCGAGCTGATACGAAGCTTGTTGGGGCAAAAAAAATTGACTTCAGGCGAGACTGGAGTATAGTCTTTACAGGATTGAAAAAAGCCTCACTGTCCCACAAGCCTTTGAATCTCGGAATTCATTCTCCTGTAGGGCGGTCCCTGAAAAGGTGTAGGCATCATTCAATTTTAAGTGTTCATTGGTTTGTCCGGGTAACGTCGCAATTTTGGAGTACATCGCAATTAGCAATCAAGCTAGCGCTCACAGAATGCGTCCGGGCAAGAAGTATTTCCGCTTCGAGGCTGTCCAAATCTTACAGCGGCGGGCGAGATGATTTTCATTTGGAGGGATCACAAAAAAATGACTTTTAGGAAATTTCTAAACAGCAGAGTGTACTTCTCGGCGTTTGTCCTGCTGGCCGTAATGGCGGCGGGACTCTATTTGACGACCGATAGTACAACCGTTTCGGCGCAGAGGGGCGATAGGGCCAGCCGCGGCGAAACCACAAAAGGGGAAGTCGCCCGGGCCGATATGCTGGCATTTGCCTTGAACATGCGTTCGGCAAATGACCAGACTGTATTTGGCCAGAAAGGCGTTCGCGGCGACGCGGCCTCAGTTAGCGGGAAGGTGAGCACGGGCTCCGATGCTAACCTTGCAGGCGGCCTCAGCGGCATGAAGGTCCGCAGCGACCTCACGAAGTCGTTCTCGGCCATCAATCAGCTTCCGTGCATCGATCTGGAAGGCGAGCTTACCGGGGGCAGTTTTACTCCCGGTGTATACTGCGCTCCGTCTGCCAATCTGGCTGGAGATCTGACACTCGAAGGCGAAGGCATTTATGTCTTCCGCATTGACGGAGCCTTCAAGACAACCGAGACTTTCGGCATGACCATGAACGGTGCTAAATCGGGCAGCGTTTATTTCGTCGCGGGCGACACCGCTTCGATCGCTGCAAACAGCACGATCGAGGGTACGATCATTGCTCGCAACACAGTTGACATCGGTGCGGGGACGACCGTTAAGGGACGTGCACTCTCAGTGGACAGCGAGGTTATCCTCGGCGCTTCGTCGAATCTCGTTCTGGCTACCGGCGTTATCGAGATCTGTAAAGAGGCCTTCAGGGCCGAGGATTTAAATGCCCCGAACGCGGTCGGCAGTCCCTGGAACGGAACGCTGGCAAACCGCATCTGGGGATTCCAGGTGAACGGCGTCGTGTACACCGCCCCTACCGGCGGCTGCACGGGCCCGATCGTCATCGCAGACAATACCCCGACTACCATCGAGGAACAGATCGACGGTACATTTACCGACCGCGCGGGAACATGGAGCAACCGCTTCCGCCTCGTCAGTGTTACAAGGACCCAGGGCCCCGGCACGGTTTCCAATGTAAACCTTCCGGCGCGTACTGCTCAGGTGACCGTTCCCGACACCAATGGCGATATCGCACAGCAGACCGTCGTGGTCTTCACCAACACTTTTGCCTTCCCGGCCGTAATCGAGATCTGCAAACGTGCACTTGATCTTGACGTTACCGGTTTCTTTGACTTTACGGTCGATGTGATCGTTGGGCAGGTCTTCACCGTTCCGGTCGGACAGTGCTCGGGTGCCCTTCAGGTGCTCGTGCCCTGGCCGCCGCCAACATCGACCCCAGCTACAGGTCTTGTAGTGGTGACAGAGTTGGGTAGAGCCGGCTTCCAGTTTGAATCTGCTACTACATTTCCGGCTGGCAGGCTCGGCTTTGTTTCTGTCAATTCAGGTGTAACCAACAGTAATGCCTGCGCGGTTCGTCCTAATCCAAACAACGTTGCGGGATGTACATTTAGCAATCCGGGCGGCGGATGGGTTGGAGCTGTAGTGGTCGAAGGCGGAACGTCAAACCAGACTACTGTCAACTTCTTCAACCGGTCTAATCCCGGCGTCATCAAGGTGTGCAAGATCGCGGGCCCCGGCGTCCCGATCGGTGCCGAGTTCGATTTCGTCGTGCAGGGTAATATTGGCGATCCAACCCCTCCTCAGCCGTCGGCAGTAGTATACGACTCAGTTCCCGCACCTCTTGCCCCTAACTATGCTAGCTTAGGATTCCAGGCAACACAGACGTCGCAATTCGGCGACTATGTCAATTTAGCGGGTACCAACCGTGTACTCGACGAAGTCACGTTCACGATGTCCACGTGGGCTTATCAGTCCGAGGCCGCCAACGTTGCTTACTGTGGCGCGAATCCGGGTCTCTGCTCCGCCGCCGGGTGGGAACATGATTTCACAGTAAATATTTACAATATAGGAGCAGGAGCGGTCGGAACCCGATCGGTAGGCTCCTTAATCGCTTCTGTTACGCAAACCCAAACGGTCCCCTGGCGACCGGAACCGTCCGCCCCTTGTGGGACGGCATGGCAGGCCGCCGACACCCTTTGTTATAACGGCTTTGCCTTCAACATGACCTTCGACATGAGTAGCCTGGCGGCCACTCTTCCCGATGATGTCGTGGTCGGAATTGCTTACAATACACAGACCTACGGGACTGCACCGATGGGGGTCGGCGGCCCGTTCAATTCGCTAAATGTCGCAATACCTACAGGAAATGCTCCAAGTGTCGGAACCGATGACAGCCTGGACCGCCTGTTTTGGAACACATCGTTTGCGCCATTCTACACCGACGGCGGAGCGGCCGGAGTCGGTGTTTTCCGTGAAGATACTGCCTGGACGCCCAATGGAAACGTGGCCATGCAGATAACGGCTACTGGCGCGGCCGTCACATCTGGTACGATCCAGAATCGCAGGGTCAGGGTCCTCGCGGGTCCGAACAACCTAAATGGCGGCTTCTGCGAATTCGTCAGGAATGATGATGGCAGCCTGACGCGGTTCGTGGTCGGTACCAACGTGTATGTTCGCGAGTACGACTACATCGAAGGAACGGGTCAAACACCGATTGTTCTTCCTGCGGATGGTTCTATCAGGGTCGGACGTATCAGGATGGAGCAGGGAGCAGGTGCTTTCGCAGCGGCCGGCACGAATGTTGGGCCCGAAGCAGCCGGAGTTCCACCAAGCGCGTTTGCAGGGTATGATCCTCCGGCAGTCACGCCGAATCCGAGGCTGGGTCCGATCGACAACAATGTCGTTCCGTCATCGGCAGGAGGTTTTGGTGACGCGGTGTTCATGGCTAGACGTGGAACCAGAGAGATCGAATACGTCAACTTCGTATTCCGTCCGACGGCACTCAAGATCTGTAAGATCGCGGGAGCCGGTGTTATCGAAGGAACTCCGTACACCTTCAGCGTTGTCATTGACAATCTTGGCGGCCTGATCAATCACTTCGGCACTGGCGGTCCGGCGGTAGCTAACGTTACCGTCCAGGCAGGTCCTGCGGCCACAGGCGGATTCTGTGCCTTTGCAGAGGGGCCGGCTGGACCGAATCCGGGCGGGCCGAATCCATTCTACGGCAACATATTCACTAACCCGAGTGTGGCTGCCTTCCCGGCCGGCTTCAATGTCACCGTGACTGAGACTGGCGGTAATGTGACGGCGGTTACGTCACCGACAGGATCGGTCTCAGGCATCCTGACTGGAGCGAACGGAGCAGGTACGCTGCTGCTCGCACATCCCAGCGGCTTTAACGAGATCGTCTTTACGAATGGTACGGCTGCACCTGTGCAGACTGCATTCTCGATCTCAGGCCGTGTGATGACACCGGAAGGCGGCGGTCTCCGCAACGCCCAGGTCGTCCTGACAAAGGCCGATGGTTCGAAGATCTCAGTTCCGACCAGCTCGATGGGTTACTACTCATTCGACGGTTTGGCGAATGAGACCTACAACCTCGGTGTTTCGTCGAGAAGGTACAGGTTCCAGTCGCGTGAAGTCGAGCTCAACAGCTCGCTTGCCGATGTGAACTTCACCGGTATCGAATAACACCTTCGGGTACGTAAACTTAGGACTAGGGGCGGTCTTCGGACCGCCCCTTTTTTATGAAGAGCGGCACCTGAACTGACCTACAAGCTTTCGGGGGCTCCGCTTGCCCTGCGTCACGGGGCAGTGGGGCGGACCCACTACCCCGAGAATAGGTGGGCTGGGTCCGGAACTTTTTTCACCTCTTGATCATTTTTGTAAAAATAATTGTTGCATTCTTATAACAGTTGGGTTATTGTATCATGTATGGCACATATTCCTACACACGAGGCAGACGATCATAAGGTTTATAGGATAGCGAGAGAGCTGGGTATCAGCCTCGAAAATGCCGCAGTTACGTGCGATGCGTTCGCGTTGGCGTTTTCCGATGATCGTATGCGGCGCGCGATCTTTGGGATGATCGATGAGCTTGATATATCAGCCGCAAAAAAGGGTGAGCCGATGGGGCTGATCATCAACTACACGGTCGAGCTGGGGATGGACGGTATACGTGTGGGCCGTTATGCGGACGAGATCCCGCCCGGTCAGGTAGTCAGCCTGACCCCGACCGACAGGGCCGCGATCCACCTGAGAATCAAAGACAACTTCCCAACGCAGCAGTTCCTGGGCCCGATCATAATGAACCGGCCTGATTGGGAGTTCGAGAGCGAGGATCAGTGCCCAGCGAAATCCGAGATCCAAAATCCAGAATCCAAAATCGATAATGGGGTGGTTTGTTCTGATAGCGAGATCAAAGAGCCCGCGATCCTGCTCGGCCCTTCGTCTTTGGAACCGGCCAGGGCTGTCATCTTCCTCGGACCTATCCGTCTCAAATTTAACGAACGCTTTCCCTGTGTATCAGCAGCCAAGTCGTCGTCTCAGCGGGCGGTGTTGCCGGCAGGGAATCAAGCGTTCCAGTCGAAAGCTCTCATGCCGCCCCATCACCTGCCGCCGTGGGCGGCATTGCCGGCAGGGATGCCAGCGTTCCAATCGTCCGGCCTCTCCCCGCCTCCGGTCGTCGGAGAATGTGGACACTCCGCTTCGAAAGATGTTCCTCCCGCATTGGCAATAGACGTTAGAGACACTTGTCTCACATTTGGATCTTTGAAATTTGATCTTCAGGCTCCCCTACTTGGCTAAGGAGGGTGGCAGACCGACGCTTTTAGTCGGGCGGACGGGGTGGTTTTTTGTCGGGCCGGAATCAAGAAACAGGATATGTCTCAGGTGTCTGGAACCTGGAATTGCGACTTTGCGTCTTTGCGGGAGATTCTCTGATCGAAAGCTGAGACGGGCGGTTAGCGGGAATTATTTTGCGTACGGGATGGGGCAGGACCGCCGATCCGAACCATCCGCTCATTCTCGAACCTGATTCTTTATCGATCGATAGCAAAGTGAGACAGAATCACTTAAGGAACACCCTGATAAGCACGAAACCACCGATAAGAAGGACCAAAAATACTACGGTTAGGATCTCGAAATACTTATCGATGAA
Organism: Pyrinomonadaceae bacterium; assembly: GCA_041745615.1. Lineage (GTDB taxonomy): Bacteria > Acidobacteriota > Blastocatellia > Pyrinomonadales > Pyrinomonadaceae > OLB17. The sequence goes on from JBGTIP010000017.1 coordinate 131,456, forward strand.
TTTCTTGATCGGGGCTCCAAAAAAATAAAACAGGCCAGCGACCAAAAAGAAGCGTCCGGAGCGGCCGAGTATTGAAGCTGTAATAAGTGTGGTTATCGGTATTTCGAAGGCCCCGGCCGCGATGGTAAAAACCTTATACGGGATAGGCGTGAAGGCGGCAGCCAATATCGACCAGAATGCGTTATCCACGTACAACTGCTGGACCGTAGCATAATGTCCCATCGCTCCGTAGAACTGAAGGATAGGCTGACCCGCGGCTTCGAAAAATGCCCAACCGATGAAATACCCGAATACTCCGCCGAGTACCGAACCGGCCGAACAGATAACCGCATACCTTAAAGCCTTGGCGGGAACTGAGACAGCCATCGCGATGAGAAGCACATCGGGCGGGATCGGGAAAAATGATGATTCGGCAAATGCTATCCAGAACAGCGCCCACTGGGCATGCGGCTTCTCCGCATAGCTCTCGACCCAGGCTTTGAGACGTCGAAGATACTCGAATATTTTCTTAAAAAAAGACACTGTAGTAATTGAGACGAATTCTAAACTATGAAAAGGTCACCAGCCGTGTTCGCCGATAAGCGGTACGAACGCACATGGCCCAAAGTTTTCGGTCGAAAAGCCGGCATCAGTTCTGGTCACACGGTAAAGGATCTGCTTTCGCTGGTCTTCGCCCAGCGGGACAACCAATCGGCCCCCGATCTTAAGTTGAGACACAAGCGGCTCAGGGACCTTGGGCCCGCCCGCGGCGACAAGCATAGCGTCATACGGGCCATAAACGCTCCAACCCTCGGTGCCGTCATCGACCTTGAGCGTATAGTTCCGAAAGCCCAGCGATTGAAGCCTGCGATTCGCCTCGTCGGCCAGAGCCGGGATCCTCTCGATAGAGAAAACCTTACGAGCCAGTGACGCGAGGACCGCGGTTTGATATCCCGACCCGGCGCCGATCTCAAGCACCTTTTCTGTGCCGGTCAGCTCGAGCAGCTCCGTCATTCGGGCTACGATAAATGGCTGTGAGATGGTTTGACCGGCGGAGATAGGCAGGGCATTGTCATTGTACGCCTGTGATTTTATTGCCTCGGGAACAAACCGATGCCGCGGCAGTTGAGACATCACGTCGAGAACTCTCTCGTCCCCGATCTTGTAATGATCCCGCAGCCTCTCGACCATACGATGCCGCTGCATCGACATCTCATCTGTCAGCCTGGTCCTGGATGGCGATCCGTTCATTTGTCCGTATTCCAGCTTTCGAGCTTCTTCAGGCCGCTGTGACTAGTAAGGTCGCTTCGCATCGGCGTGACAGAGACGTAGCCTTCGTCGATCGCTTCGAAATCGGTACCGCCTTCGGCGCGGAAACCTTCGCGGACTTCGCCGATCCAGTAGTAGAGCTTGCCGCGGGGATCGATATGCTCGCTAATGACCGGACGAGCACTCTTAAAACCCTGCTTGGTGATCCGTATACCGGCCGGGATGCCCTTCGGAACATTGACGTTCAGAAGTGTCCAGACGGGCAGCCCCTCGGTAAGTGCCTTCTGCGTGATCTCGACCGCGACAGCGACCGACTGTTCGAAGTCGTGTTCTCGATAGGCCGCAAGACTGAAAGCCAGCCCGGGCACCCCGAGGATCGTCGATTCAAGTGCTCCCGCGACTGTGCCGGAATAGGTGGCATCATCGCCCATGTTAGCTCCGTGATTTATGCCCGAACAACATATATGCGGACGCAGTTCAGCAGGAAGAATGCGGTTGAGCGCGAGGGTGACACAATCGGTCGGCGTGCCGTCGACAGCCCAATGGCGTTCGTCGATCTGCCTGATCCGCAGAGGGCGCGAGAGCGTAAGGCTGTGAGAAGCTCCGCTCATCTCGGCCTCGGGGGCTACGACATAGACATCGCCGATCTCTTTGAGCCCTCCCTCGAGGGCCCTGATGCCGTCGGCGTTGTAGCCGTCATCATTGGTGATCAGTATTCGCGGTCTGTCGGATGTCATATGAAAAAAGAAAAAGTGAAAAGGTCAAAGGCTTTCGCTCTTTTTCACCTTTTCACTTCCTGGCCCTGCGTTATGAATTACCTGCCTTGTCCACCCATCGGCGGCCTCGAGGCCCCCGCATTCATTGGACGCTGCTGTCGGAACCGGCGACGATTTCGCTTTCGCGCATTTACCGACTTAAGTTTGGCCTTCTGGCCCGGAGGGATGAAATGAGCGTGTTTCTTGAGATCTTTGATTATCTCTTCGCTTATAACTTTACGCTTGAAACGGCGGAGTGCCGATTCAATTGATTCGTTATTGTTTACTGAAATATATGCCATATGCTTTCTCACCTCCCCCTGGCTAAAAGATTCGCTTTCGGGGCAAACAATTATTTAACAACTAATTTGAGGCAAAATCAAGTCAATTAGCGATCATGCGTCCCTCGCTGTGGGCATTCGTCGATCGAATAAGATCTGCCGATCATTACAGATATTTGAAAATTGAACCACCATTGATTTAAAGAAGTGCGGCTCGAGTTCGGGACACTCGAGCCGCAAAATTCGGAGGCATTGCTGCGGGCACTCACGGAGAAGGGGGCAAAAGGCAGATTGTCAAAGGGCAGGGTTGTGTGCTGGCTAACCAACTCTCCGTGAAGTTTAGTTAACCGGCACCGGGAACTTCTCTTGCCTCAGATCGACCCCGATCTTCCGTGCTTCACGCTGGATCACGGCCGGGTCTGTCTTTAGCAAATGTATCTCTTGCTGAATTGTCAGATTTTCATCCATTAAGTTTTGAATCTCTATCGATAATCGAGAATTTTGTTCGACCTCGGACCGCATCGATGAAAAGGCCCGCAAATTGATCGAAATACACAACATTGTGAAGATCGAACAGATGATTAGCATCGACACCCACCAGGGGGAACCTCGTCTCGTGGCAGCCGCTGCCGGCTTTCTCCGCGCCGTACGCCGGGGTGCCGGTTTAACGGTACGGCTATCCCAATAAGTATTTGCGGCCATGTTCAAGGAGATCCTCCAAATCGTTCTTATCTTCGCTTTCAGCGTAAATTCTGACCATTGGCTCGGTGCCCGACGGTCTCATCAGGATCCAGGCGTTGTTTGCCAGCAAAAACTTCACGCCATCCATCCTGTTTATCGTTTCAATCGGTCTTCCGCCGATCTCGGTCGGGTCGCTGGCCAACCGGTCTTTCAATTTTGAGGCGACATCCGGGGTCAATCTGACGCCGATCCGCCCTGATTCGAGTTTCCCCACGCGGCTGTATAGGTCTGCTAGCTGTTCTGTCAACCCTGCCCCGCGGGCGGCAACTGCCTCGGCGGCAAGAAGGCATGCGAGAATCCCGTCCTTTTCCGGATAATGGCCTCTGATCGAAAGGCCGGCGGATTCTTCCCCTCCGAGAATGATCTCGTCGTTGTCAATTAGCTCGCCTATATACTTAAAACCAACCGGTGTTTCGTAAACAGCTAGCCCCCGGTCCTTGGCTACGCGGTCGATCAGATGTGACGTGGCCACGCTGCGTGCTACACCCTGTTTCCACCCGCGGCTCTCGGCCAAATAATCTGTCAATAAGGCGACAAGCTGGTTTGGCTGAATAAATTGGCCGTTCGCGTCGATCACTCCGAAACGATCTCCGTCGCCGTCCGTTGCGAGGCCAAGCGTTAGACCTTTAGTGGTAACGGTCTCACGTAATTCATCCAGATGATCCTCAGCAGGTTCCGGTGATCTCCCGCCGAACGTGACATCACGCCAGTCGTGAAGCGTTTCGACTTCCACACCGCTCTCCGTCAGCAGCCTGTCCAGATACCCGCGGCCTGTGCCCCAAAGCGGATCATATGCATAACTGCCTCCTGCCGACTCGATGACATCCATTCTTACTTTGGATCTGAGATCTTCGAGATAAAGAGGACAGGCATCGTAGCTGGTAATCGACCCCTGGTTCGCGGCCTTGGGAGAAAGTGTATTGCTCTCGATCCCTTGTTCGATCTCTTCGGTGATCTCGGGAAGGGCCGGTGCTCCGTTCGCCGTCGAAAACTTAATGCCCTGGTATTCCGGCGGATTATGCGAAGCGGTGAAATTTATCCCGCCGTCCGATTTCGTGTTCCGAATTACAAACGAAAGGGCGGGCGTCGGAGTCGGCCCGGTGCATAACAGGACCGTCAGGCCCATTTCCGACGCGATCTCGGCCGCAGCATCCGAAAATTGCTCTCCCATGAATCGGGAGTCGTGGCCGATCACTAACTTTGCTTCGGTTCCCGTGCTTTTAGTTGTCAAATATCTGCAGATCGTTTCGGTAACCCGTCGGACGTTGGCGAATGTGAAATCGTCGGCTATTATTGCCCGCCATCCGGATGTGCCGAAGCGTATGGACATAAATCTATTTCAAGAACCTGCTCCCTTGCTCGAAACCCTGATCTCTCTACGCCTGGGCTATTTTAAGTAAAACCGACGTTGGCCCGTCGTTGAAGTGTTTGAAACATTACCACAGTATTAATACGGAGTAAAGCGGTTTTCGACCGGTGGTAAATATAGATATTGCACTAGTTACATTGGTATAGCTAATTTTACGGTTTATACCAGCGCTTAACTGTGAACATTATGCAAACATTTTCCTTAATAATTAAATGTAAGCCGATAAAGATGAGTCGATTCCGAAAACAACAAATGGCCAGATCCGTTTTTGAGGGGGGCAATGAAGCCCTTCCTTAAACGAATGTTTATAAGTTGGCCATCTGTGTCAAAAGGTCGCTCATTTATCTCTGATGCCTGAAGTGTGTCAAATGGAGTCACGAGGATTTGCCTGACTGTTTGGTCGCTCGTAATGGTAAGTTGTTCAGGCACAATATCTTACGGATATCAATGCTAAGAAGATTTGAATGGCATATCGCTTGCATCAATCATTCTGATTTGTGAGTATCGCTTTGTTCGTTTTTGACGACATCTTATTTGGAGAATAGTGAATAGCATGAGACCTGTAAAACATTTTGAAAAAGGATTGACCTACGTCGCTAAGGGGGCGTTCAATGCCATTAGGGCGGTAAATCAGTTTAAGCCAAACCCGTCGTTTACGCCGAAATGGGCTGACAAGCCGATCCTGAAATCGTGGCAGAAGACGAAGCCGACGCTTGGTTTCCCCCGAATGACGGATTCGCTCTGTCCCCAGTGTGTGATCGAGGCTCGCGAGCAGATCCTTAGCGGCGAACGCGATGTTTCGACGCTTATCAACGAGAACGTTGGAGAGATCAAGGCTGAGATAATCGAACGAGACGGGCAGGTCTGGATGATCAAGGAGTGCCCCGAGCACGGTCGCATCGAAGATATGATGGCGATCGACTCGAAGTTTCTCCAGCATATCGAATCGCTTTTCCCGGGCCGCGATATGCAGTCGCATAATGATGAGAAGCTTCACAATCACGGGACCTCGACGATCAAATACGGCCGCGGGGCCGTTCTCACCGTCGACCTGACAAACCGCTGCAACATGATGTGCGATCCGTGCTTTATGGACGCCAACCAGGTCGGGTTTGTCCATGAGCTTTCGTTGGAGGACGTCCAGGAAATACTCGACAACGCTATCCAGATCAAACCGCGTCGGCAGATGTCCGTACAGTACTCGGGCGGTGAGCCGACATTGTCGCCTTACTTCCTTGATGCGGTTCGGTATGCCCGAAAGGTCGGATACAACTCGGTCCAGGCGGCTACCAACGGTATCGAGTTTGCCAAGTCTAAAGAATTCTGCCGCGAGGCAGCCGAGGCCGGGCTGAGATTTGTGTACCTGCAGTTCGACGGTATCGGCAACGATGCCAACTCGCATCGTCAGATCGGCAACCTGTTCGACGTCAAACTTCGTGCGATCAATAACCTGCACGAAGCCGGTGTCGACATCATTCTCGTAACAACGCTTGTAAACGGCGTAAACAATGACCAGGTCGGAACGATCATTCGATTTGCTCTCGAGAATCCCAAGAAAATCTCGTTCATCGCATTCCAGCCGGTATCGTTCACGGGCCGCGATGAGCATATTACCGAGCAGCGCCGGCTGCAGCAGCGTTATACGCTGGCCCATCTCGCTCACGATGTCCACGATCAGGTTGGGATCACCGAGCCTACCCGGGACTGGTTCCCGCTTTCGCTGATGGGGGCGTTTGCCGATTTTGCGGACGTGGTCCACGGCCCGGAAAGCGATTGGGGCCAGGTGAGCTGCGGCTGCCACCCGAATTGCGGTGTCGGCACGGCCGTCATGGTAAATAAGGAAACGAAGGAAATGGCGCCGGTGCCGCAGTTCCTGAATATTCAGGGATTGGTCACCGACATGCAGCACATCACGGATACGAACCGCGGCAAGTGGTTCTCTAACCTGATGATGGGCCTCGCACTCCTTAAGAATTACAACCCGTATGGTGCGCCTAATAGCCTGACGCTTAAGGGCATTCTGATGAAGTTCGACAAATCCTTTGGCCTTTCGGGCAAGGATTATGGGAAGGTCGGGCCGGACCGCACTATCGAGGACATCGAAAAGCGTCGGCAGGACCCATGGAACTTCCTCTTTATCGCGGGTATGTGGTTCCAGGATCTTTTCAACTACGACTTCCGCCGCACCGAGATGTGCATCATTCCCTACGGAACGCAGGAGGGCGAGATCTCGTTCTGTGCGTATAACACCGGAATCGGATGGCGTAACATCATCGAGCACATGCACCAGAATGCAACGGTTGCCCAGTGGTACAAAGACCAGGGCCGTCACGAGGTGTTTGCCCGTGGCAAGAATGTTGATCTCGAAGACAAATCGCATAATTTGATCCTTAACGAGGTCGACCTTTCGAGGCCGAACAAGCCCGAGATGGAAGGCCCCAAGACCGCTGCCGAAGAAATGCAGATGATGCGCAAGCTTTACCAGGAAATGGTAATGGAAAAAGCCGGCATCAAGGGCGAAAACCTCGTCCAGATCGGCGGCATCAAGCGTGAGAAAAAGAAGGACAAGGAAATGGCAGTGGCAGAGTAAGTAGCCAGAAGCCGGAAGCCAGAAGCCAGTAGTCAGTAGAAAGCCCGTGATCGACCGCGGGCTTTCTTTTGTTAAATCGCAGCCATATTCGGGAAAATCAGATCTCCTTTTGACAATTCTTTACAGTCGACCATACAGACCTTTTGGTAAAATTCTATCGTTTCATAATTGGTGATGGTCATTCCGATGATTTCACGTATCTTGTCGATAATTTTGATCGGCTCCCTAGCTCATACGCTGTTCGCCCAGGCGGCGGCCGACGACGGTAAGACAGCGCAGGCGGAGGCCACAGTTTATGCTTACCGATTGGATTACGATCCTTTCCTATATTCATTCATTTTCTCGCGGAGGCTCTCGGTCAAGTTTGCACCGGCAGCGGGAGACCCGAAGGAACTCCCACCGATCGCCAGTCTTAAGAACAAACGATACCTGCTCCTCAAACTCGCCCCGGGCAGCTATCTGTTCGACACGCGGATGATGCACGGTAAGCTGAGGCTCGACCTGGCTGCCGGTGACGTGCGCTATCTGCGGTGGGACCACGGTGAGGAATGTCCGACCGAGGACCCGGCTTATGGGCCGCCCACTTGCGAGGGGCGAGCGGCCGGAATCTACGAAATGGCAAGCAGCATCGGGGAGCGGGAAATAACGCGAATGAAACCCATCGGCAAAGGTGATGTCAAAGATCGAAAGCTCGTCACTATTCCACCGAAGTGAGATCCCGAGATTCGGCGGATACGGCTTACCCCCTTACTGTTTTGGCACCTCCCTTATATTTACCTGCTGGATGAGCGGCGGGTTCTCGGGTGTCAGGGTGAAGAAGACCTCGATGTTCGCGTTCTCGCCCTCGATGATAAAGCGGCCGCGGAGTTGGTTTTCCGGCACCAACTCGCGAACTGCCAGGATCTTTCCGGCCTTGGCCCAGAGCGCGGCGTAATTCTTCCTTAAATTATCAACCGGATTGTCCGGGAAAAAGTTCTCGGCGAAAACGCCGCTCTTTTCAGCGTTCTCCCATGAGGGGATGACCTTGAGGAGATCGGCCTTTCGCCGAGCCAGGATGTTCGAAACGGGAAGCTGTCGTGGCTTTAGGCCGGCCTCTCTGATAATCAGGTCGAGAACCTGCAGGTTGACACCGCCGACGCCGGCGTACGTCCGATTGGCAAAGGAGACAATTCCGATTCCGTAATCCGGCATCACACGCCAATGGCTGCCAAAGCCGGGCAGCCCGCCGCCGTGTCCGATGTAGATGCGGCCCTCGCAATCACGCTGCCAGCCGAGGCCGTATGTGTAGGCACTCGCCGATGCGCAAACGCGTCCGCCGGGATAGGTAAAATTCGCCTGCATTCCGGTAAAGAACCACGGATGGTGCATCTCCCGTACGGAGGCCCTCTTGATCGGCCCCGCGTCAGCGGCGTTCGAAGGCGGCCAGGCGGAAAGGTGCAGGGCCATGTACTTGCTGAATTCATCGATCGACGAGATCATGCTGCCCATCGCTCCCCACGAACCATGCGGCGTATCGTGCAGCAGCGTTTCCTCAACCCATTTTTCGTTGAGCCAGCGATAGCCGTGAGCCAGCTTGTCGGGGGCGACATTTGAGAACTCCCATTCCGACGTCGGCATTCCGAGAGGCCGCCAGATATTATCCCTGATGTACTGCTGGTAAGGCCGCCCCGAAACCTGCGTAACGATGCGTCCCAACAGTGCGTAACCGAGATTTGCGTATTCAAACTCAATGCCCGGCGGGTTCGAAAATACGAGGTTGTCCTCGAGCAGCCGTGAGAGTTCCTTGTTTGTGTCCGCGAGCTGGCGGTCGCCCCAGGGGTTGTCCTCGGGAAACCCGCCGGCGTGCATCATCAATTGGCGCACCGTGATGTGCGGCGAATCGGCTGTCGGATATTTGAACTTCCTCATCTCAGGCACATACATATATGCCGGATCATCGAGTCTCAGCTTGCCCTCGTCGCGGAGCTTGAGTATGGCCATCGCCGTAAAACTCTTTGTCATTGACGCGATCCTGAATAGCGATGCCGAAGTAACCGGCGTCTTTTTCGCGATGTTCGTAAAACCGTCGCTGCCCGTATAAACGAGCATGCCGTCGACGACCACACCCCACGCGATGCCGGGAAAATTGTTTCGCGCGGCGTGGTCCTTATATATCTTCTCGATCGCCGGAAATGTTTTCTTTATCTTCTCAAGCCTCGCGGGGTCCGTAAATTCCGCGCTCTTATACGAACTATCAAATGACACGGCGTCAGGGCGGGTCGCCTGGGCATAAGCTGAAAGACAGAGGACAAATATCAAAATTGCTGATGAGATGGTTTTCATACATTTCTCCGATACGGCCAGCGTGTGGTCTACGATCTCCACGAACATCTATTGCCGATCCATTCGGCCTCGGACCATTTATTACCCCTTTTTTTAAGGATGTGGTATTTCCCGCCGCCGCATCGACCTCCACAAGCGTGGCCTACATAAACAATCGCGAACGTCTTGTCAGCATTAAAGCCAACGGCGGACATATGGACTATGCCGCCCGAGTTGGGATATTTCGCATAGAAATCTGTCCACCCGTCAACTCCTTTGTTGGCGAAAATCGCGTCGATCGAACTTTTTGGCACTAGTTCGTATGGGATCGAGAAGTCAAATCGTCTATCTAAGAGCAGCGGAGTCTTATTGATCCGGTGATAAGCCTCAATGACGCGCCTATAAATCGGTTCTTCTTGCGGCGAGGGAATAAGACACCTTTTTCTGTCGTTAACTGATCCGGGGAATTCTCTGGTTTCTGTTTGGATGACGAGGTTTGTGGCCTTCCCCTTCTGGATCGGCCACTCTTTTGCAATTATTGACGAATAGATTTCGTAAGCATCGGAATCCGTATAAAAAGACAAAACTTGCGCGCTGGCCGACAAAGTTAAACCGAAGATCAAAAGTGCAGATGATACTTTCTTCATAAAAGAGATGTTAGCCACGAATGCATAAATGACACAAATAAAGAGAGAGATTATTTCGTTGTCCGCGAGCTTGTCTCAACCATTAAGAAGTTTGCCACGAAGGACACGAATAATTAGGAAGGGATAATTCGTGTTATTCGTGGCTAAAATATTCAAGCCTCGGGTCACGTGGCTTTCGTTAAGGGAAGACAATTTCTTTCGCAAATCCGGGGTCAATGCTAATATGTTCTCGTTATGCCGAGCATCGAGACAATCTATCGCGAAACCGTTAAGCCCCTGCCGGTTGATGAGCAGAGGCGTCTGGCAGATCTGATCAGAAGGAATATCGCATTGGGTCCGCACTCTACCGGCTCAAAGCGTTCGGCCCTCGAAATATTGGAATCGATCCAGGCCGACCGTATCTTCAGAACTTCGTCCGAGGCTGATGAATATCTTAAATCGGAGCGTGACTCTTGGGACAATTGACCTTTCCCGCCGGCTCCAGAGTCTACCTCGATACTGCTCCCATAATCTACAGCGTAGAGAAGCACCTCGATTACTGGCCGATCCTTGAACCGCTTTGTATAGCTGCCAAAACCAACGAGATCAAGATCCTCACCAGCGAATTGGCCTTGCTCGAAGTTCTCGTCCTGCCTGTCCGACTTAGCAATTAACCGCTGATCGACGCTTATGAGGAACTGCTCGTGAATAGCGATGTCGAACTCGCTCCTATCGGATCGTCTGTATTACGTGAAGCTGCAAGGCTACGCGCATCGCTAAACCTCAAAACTCCTGATGCGATCCATGCTGCCACCGCCTCGATATCCGGCTGCGGCTACTTCGTCTCAAATGACACAGCTTTTGAACGCATAACGAGCATCCAAGTGTTCGTTTTAAGAGATTTCATCTGACGAACTACTTTGCCCTGAGACCCCCCCCCTTTGTTCCGCGCATGCTCTGGCTGTCTCAACTAATATCGGATGATCGAGCTGCCTTAGGTCGAACGCGTGTTTGCGTGTGTCTCAACTTCTGGACGGAGAGGGTGTGGCCGGAGGCTTGGTAGTGAAGCGGGCAGGGGTGTTATCGCCAGGTTCGCAATAAGCCCCGATCGCTACCGCTCTCGGGAGAGACCTCATGGCTCCGGGTTCGTCTCAGCTCGGGGTGAGCATGAATAGAGCCGGTGGCTAAGGGGCCGGGGAACATCTGTCTCAACTTCGGATTTAAGAAGTTAGCCACGAATTACACGAATGGCACTAATGAAGAGGAATAAATAATTTGTGCTTTTGTGGCATTGACTGTTTGGCGAGTTTGTCTCAACTTTGAGGTTTTCGGATTTAAAAGGGTTAGCCACGAATTACACGAATGGCACTAATTAAGAAAGAAAATTCGATTCGTGTTATTAATGTCATTCGGGGCAAAACCCGTTCGGGAGCCTTGTCTCAACTCGGAATTTCCTATTTTACCAGGGTCAGCCACGAATTGCGCGAATTGCACTAATGAAGAGAAGAAAATTGATTCGTGTCATTCGTGGCCAAAGCTCTTCCGAGAGTCTGTCTCAACTTGGATTTCAGCTAAGTTTTCAAAGATCCAGTCTATTAATGCTAATGGAGATGTGAGTGCTGCGGGTGGGTTCGGGGGTAGCTTCCGATTTGCGCTGCTGGAGATCCGCGGGCTAAGGGGATCCGGAGAGAAGAGGTGAGACGCGGCCAGGTTACGGAGGCTGGACTTGGGACGAGGGCCGGCGCGGATCTTGCACTTGCGGCGATCGTCTCAGATCTCGTGACGCTCTGCGGGTAGCCGGGATGCAAATCCAGAGTGAGCATCCTGAGCCGATCAGTCAGGTCGTAGAGATGCTCTGGCGTTTCATCGACCGGGCAAGTCAACCAATCCGGCAGGTCGTCTGTATCCGCAGTAAGCCTCATGGTGCCCCGCCAGCCAAAACGGTCCTCATCGAGCACGTTCAAAACGTGTTCGATAAACTCGAGCCTTTTATTGCGAGCGAAAGGGAGGAGTTTAATATTCAGCGGCTGTGAGTTCGAGTGACAGTGTGAGCGTCCGTAGTTCATAGAGCCAGAGTAGCAACGATGTATCACAAATGAAATACCAAATGTCGCAATTGTCCCATTTGGCACAAATGTCTCATTTGTCTCATTTGTCCCAGAATGTGAGTTATCGGACGCAGAGAGGCTCAGCGCATATCTCACACAGGACGATAACGAATAGCCAAGGCTCTGGCATCGAAGACCTTAAGCCTTTAGATGCTTAGCCCATTGCGTATATTTCCTGCAGGGCCGATTCTATCTCGGTTTCGGAGTTTCGGATACTTGGGGTAAGGCGGGCGTGAGGGGCGGCGTAGGGGGTGACGGTGGCGATGATATCTCGATCTCGAAGCCGGGCAATTACGCCGCCGGGCGACATTCCATCGATATCAAAGCAGACGATCCCGGATGAAAGATCGGCCGACAACGGAGTGAAAAGCCGTACGTGGGGCATGGCCGCGAGGCCTTCTTTTAGCTGGAGGGCCAGCTCATGCGTGCGCTCGGCGACGGCTGGCTTTCCAATTTCGAGGTGAAAATCGAAAGCTTCGGCCATAGCCCATTGATGCTCGAATGGCTTGAATCCGCCGGGCGAAAAACGTCTGCCGGTGGTGCCGCCTGTAACATCTTCGCCGAGCACCCATGCATCGCGGACGCTGTTGTCCATGAACGTTGGGATCGTCGGGCTGACGTTTTCCCAACCGCGATCGCTCGCCCAAACGATACCTGTCCCGCGCGGGCCGAACAGCCATTTATGACATCCCGCGGCAAAATAGTCGCAGCCGAGATCGGCGATATCGAAATCTTCGACACCGAAGCCGTGAACGCCATCGACACCGAGCAGGATGATCTCGTTTTCCGCCCGCGAATCGTTGATTTCGTCGAGAGCTGCCGAAATTTCAGCGAGCGGCAGCTTTAACCCAGTGCTCGAGTGTACCCAGGTCAGGGCGACTACACGGGTCGCCGGGGAGACCGCACCGACGATCCTGGCTGTAAGCTCGCCGGCCGAGACGGTGGAGCTATCGCTGTACAGAGGAACGCTCCGCACCGCTGCCCCTGATTTTTCAGCCTTGAGGCGGAGAGCTTCGTCCGTTGAGTAATAGTTCTGATCGGTTGTGAGGATCTCCTGGCCGGGGCCGACGTGAATGCCGTTGTAGATCAGCCCGAGCCCCATCGTTGTGCTGTCGGTAATGCCAATATCACCGCTGCTAGCGGCCAAATACTCGCCCGCACGGTCCAGAACGCGGCGTTCGTTCTGATTGATCTGTGATTGAAGATACCCGACGGGATCTTCGTCAAGGCCCCGACGGTGACGGTCGATCGCCTCGCGGACGGGACGGGGATGCGACGAGATCAGCAGGGCACTGAGATCGATCAGATCCGGCCGAATTGCGAATTGCTCGCGGACTTCGCGCCATTCCTCGGCCAGCGGAGCCGGAGCCGGGCGGTCGAGTGAGGGGCGGGTTTCGTCATCGTTCGAATTCCCGCACGCTTGAGATGAGATCGCGACAAGTCCGGCCGAAACCCCGGCCATAAATTCGCGCCGGGTTATCGAGCCCGTTGGCTGTCCTGCTCGGTACGTCAGACTTCCCATCGTTCAATCTTAATATTCGAGACAGGCATATTCGGTACGAGCGATTACATGACGAGCTAATAATCTTCAGTCGAAGATCCTTCTGCCGGGCGATGTTGTAATCGCGCTTACAGTTCGGCATCGCGATCTTGGTCATACTGGTTTTATGAAAAAAGGAGAAGAGAGTGTTATGAAACGAATAACGATCAATATAGTTTTTGCCGCCTTTTTGGTGCTTGGGGCGATCGCGGGCCCGGCTTATCCCCAGTGGGAGGGCAAGGCGACATTCACCGGAACGGCGTTAATATACGGTTCGGGGATGAATACGCGGAATGTGACCACCACTTTTACGATGCACCTCGAACGGGTCACGGCGCCGGGCGAGGCGGAGCGGCTTCTTTCAGTGCTCGAAGACAAGGGACAGGATGGATTGCTTCGCGCAATGAGCAATAACGATCTGGGACGGTTCTCACTTGGGGGGCGTCTGGGCGAGCCGCTCAGGGCTGTTGTCGTCGATGATCACGACGGAATGAAACGCATACGCGCGGTATTCCAGCGATGGATCGGCTTTGGCGAGCTTCGACGGGGGTATCGCTCGGTGGATTATCCATTCAGCTATGTCGAGGTCATGATCGATCCGCGAACGGGACAGGGCGACGGGACATTTTTCCCAGCGGCGAGAATTCGATTTAGGGAGGCCAACAACAGCCGTCCGGATACGGTCGAGATCGAGGATTTTGGAACGTTCCCGGGCAGATTGATGGGTGTCAGACTGCGCGGCACCCAGCTGCCTTAAACGGGAGAAAGGCCCGGGGGGTTGCCGACGGAGGGCGGCATACCCCTTGCGGCCTTTCAACTCTCAGAAAACATGCGGGAGTCGATCGGGATCGGTTTCGTCGGGCGGCGGATCCTGGACGGGCATGTTGCCCGGTTCAGGAGCCGGGTCGCGGACCGGATACGGATTTGGAGCGTCTGGCGGCCGCGGCGGGTCGGGAGCCGGTTCGGGCAGCGTCGGATCAATTGGCGTTTGCGGGATCTCAGGGTGCTCGACCGGATCATCGCTCGGTGCCGGCGGTAAATTTTGGTCAATCTGCATTTTTATCTCCTTTAGTTAAAATAACTTTCGAAAACGATCTTACCTAAAGAGCAACAGGCTGCACTGTCTTTCTTCATACATCGCGAGTCGCACTGACCATATTGTCGATAGGCGCACGATATGGGCCCTCGCATGCCTGTAAATTAACGGCTAAACCTCTGTAAACGCTTACTGGAACGCATCTTGCGTTTCAGAACGTTGTTGAAACGAGATATTCAGAGATCACTTCTACAGTGTGACAAGGGGGAGTTTATGAGAGCGTTTAGATTAACCAGGGTTTTTGCGGTGTTTTTAGCAATGATATTTGTTGCCGACAGCGCCGCGATCCTGGCACAGGAACGCGGCAGGGGTCGTTGTGGAGAACGAGGGCGCGGCCAGCAGGCACAGCAGCAGCGGCCGGCGCAGCAAAATCGGGGGAACGATCGGCGTGCCCAAATGCAGCAGGCCCGGCAGCACCGTCAGCAACAGGCTCAGCCGCAGCGGGTGCAGCAGGATCGCGGGAACGATCGGCGGATCCAAATGCAGCAGCAGCGGCAGGCCCAACAGCAGAGAGCTGTTCAGACTCGCGGGAATGATGGGCGGGTTCAGATGCAGCAGGCCCAGCAACAGCGTGTTCAGCAGATGCAACAACAGAGGCATGCACAGCAGCGAGTCCAGCCGAATCGGGGAAATGACCGACGTAAACAGATGCAGCAAATGCAGCAGTGGCGGCAACAGCAGGCGCAGCAGCGCGTCCAACCGAATCGTGGGGGCGACCGACGAGTCCAGATGCAGCAACAGGCGCAGCAGCGGCGGCAACAGCAGGCACAGCAGCGGATCCAACCGAATCGTGGGGGCGACCGACGAGTCCAAATGCAGCAAATGCAGCAGCAGCGGCAGCAACAGGCGCAGCAGCGGGTCCTGCAGAATCGTGGAAACGACCGACGAGTCCAAATGCAGCAGCAGCGAATGCAGCAAATTCACCAGCAGAGGCAGCAACAGGCTCAGCAGCGGGTTTTGCAAAACCCAGGCAACGATAGGCGTGGTCGAATGCAGCAGCGCAATCAGCAGATGGCGCAGCAGTCTCCGACATGGGGCGGACGGGGAAGAGGCGACGATCGCCGCTCGATACTGCGAAATCGACAGACCCGTCAGCCGCAGATAATACCGCAGCCTAAGGCGGGAACCTGGTCACAACAATTAGCAGGACAGAGGCGCGGCCGCAATAGTGACGGCCGCATACGCGACCGCTCTTCACGCCAGATACGGGGCAATCGCAACATTTTTGTTCAGCGGCAGCCGACGTGGGTAGGCGGTAATTTACCCTCTACACGTAGCTGGCAGCCGCGTGGGGAACGAAACCGGGCGAGAGGCAGCTGGGGCGACGATGGCCGTCGATATCAGGGCACTCGGTGGTCGAATGAACGCCGCATAGATCGAGGGAATCGAGAAGACCGCAGTTGGGCGTATAGTGCTCCGGTCATCTGGCAGCAACCTTATACTCCAACTTACAGGCCGCGGACGTTCTTCGATAGTTACGTTTATGCGATGGGGAGGTCGTATCCTTCTTCGTACGGTGGTGGTTACGCAAACAGCGGTCGATATACAAATTACAGCGATTATTCGTATAGCGACGGCTATTCGGATCCGTACTACGCGTACGACGATTATGACCGGCCGAGTGCAACGGATATTTTCCGAAACGTGATCTTTGCGGTTCTCGGCGGCGGCGTGCATGTCTATGACGAACCGAATTATGCCTCGGCGTATGTATCGGACAACTACTCGCCGTATTCACCCCTGTATGCGGGCTATTCGAGCGGAGCATATTACTCCGCCGATTATTCCTATGCTACGGACCCGGCGTACTATGATCCGCATTTTTACGAGGATCCGCATTACAGCGAAGTGCTTCCGATACAGTATTTTGTCGAAGATGTGCCGGGAGGCGGGCTGTTTCGACAGATTTTCACGCAGCTGCTGGCCATCGGATACGACCAGGGCTACCAGGATGGCGTTGCGGCATTGCAAATCAAGGAACGCGACCGGGTATTCTATGACCCTTATACCTACGACAATACGGCGTTCGATCCGTATTCTGTAAGCCTCGGCGACAATCGTCGGTGCCTGAGCCAGGGGTATGAATTGGGCTATCAGGACGCGATCGACGAGATCGATGGCTATGACCATTTTCAGGATGGCCAGGTCGACCTCGTCAGCGTGCTGATCGGCACCGTATCACAGTTAATTTAAGTTTCCTCATTGATAGCGAAAGAGGGTACAAAGCGGCCGGAACTCCTATCCCGGCCGCTATTTTCGCTGTTGTCACAGAGTTTATGCCCCGTCGCCGACGCGTGAGTTCGCACAGCGGGCGGGATATGAGATACCCGGCCCTAATCCCTCAATTTATCGCCAGTCGGGCGGGTCGACAGGATGGAAAACGGTCTCGCCGTGTTCATTTGTATGGTAGCCGGTCCATCGGATCTCGCGTTCCTCAGCGAGTTGCCGGGGCGTGGTCCGGGCGTCCGCTGAGTATTCCTGGTAGATCTCTTTCCAGTTGTCACCGAGAAAGAACCAAAGGGCATAGACGCATGCAAGAGTGCCGAAAGGAACATTCATTGCCGATACCACAGCGGCAACGATCGACGCTATGCGAGCCCAGCTTTTGCGTTTTAATAGACCGTACGCCGCCACGAATGACGGACCGACAAAGAGCATCTGAAAAACGAACATAAAGCCGAAGATCATCAGCAGGAATTCGATCGGCGGAGTTTGTCCGGGCTGGCCGGGAATCGTCATTGCGAAAATCAACACTGCCAGCAATAGAAATGCGATCAGCATCTGGAACAATCCATGGCCGAGAAATGCCCAAGCGAGATATTTGTTGTGGTCGTCGTTTGTCATACCAGCGATCGGAAACCTAGCGATAAGCGATGGTGGGATGCTTTCAGGACTGCACAAGATGCAGCCTGGTTCAAATCGCGTTTAGAGGATCATATCGTCAGGGCGATCGCTGTTATCAGAACTACGTGGGCGAAAATGTGAGCAATGATCGCGGATTCCAATCCTCGACGCCAGTAGAGAAATCCCGCAACGATACCGAATATCGAATTAGCCCCTATTATGTAGACAGTGACCGGGAGGTCCAGCCCGTCATTCAAAATGGATGCGATCGGAAGGTGCAAGATTCCGAAAAGCAAGGACGACACCAATATCGAGATAACAAAGATAAAAGCGGATGGCTCGGCGCGGCTTTTCTGGAGCAGCTTCCATAGAGCCCAGACAAGAAACGTCATGAGCCCCCAGCGAAGCAGGATCTCTTCGGTAATGCCGCCATAAAGCAGGCGGACCGCGTTGGGTAGAAGCTTGTTAAACCCTTCGGCCCGTTCAATAAACTCGGCAGAAAGAAAGGGTTTCGCGATGACCCACGAAAGCGCGATGGCAATGCCGCCTGCTATACCGGCCGCGATCCCTGGCAGCAATTGCCGACGCAATGGACCAGTCGGTTCTTTACCGGCGGCCCACGCTTCGGCAGCAGGAGAGTGCAGCCCGACCTTGTCGGCAAGCAAAACCCCCACCAACACCGCAACGGATGTGACGATCGACTGCTGGATGACGCTGGCGAGCGCTAACAAAATGGGATGAGGGATATCAACCGGATCTCCAGGTGGTTTGGGCAGCAACGCGATCAGAGCCGAAATGTCGACGAGAAGTAACGAGAGGGTGCCGCAGATGCCCGCAAGCCATAAGATCAAAAAAAGCCGCTTTTTCATAGCAATTTCTGCGTATGTTATCATCATTATTATTAAGAGAGGGCAAAGTTCCATGAGAACTTCAAACGGGTCTGGGCGAAATAGTGTTGCGAAAGCACTTTTTTTTCTTTACCTTTTAGCAATTTACGACTAGAATCCATTTGTACTCTGTTCACAATCGCCGACGAGGAGGTATCTCATCATAGCCAGCGAAGAAGTATTAAAACCGGGCACTGATCTTTTGGACTCGGCCACCGTCGATGCGAAGGCGGCGTACAAAGCTGAGGGTAGACTGCTGAACTTTCAGGCCCCTGTCCTGGAAGAAGAAGCGTTTGACGCTTCGGCTCCGGACATCGACCTTTGCAGATTGGCTGCGAACGGAAACCTTGCCGCATTCGAATTGATCTATGAGAGGTACCACCGCCGCACCTACAGCCTCTGCCTGCGAATGTCGAGCAGCCAGACCGAGGCCGAGGATCTCACACAAGAAGTCTTTATCCAGCTATTTAGAAAGATCGGCAGCTTTCGGGGTGATTCGGCTTTCTCGACGTGGCTGCACAGGCTCACGGTAAACCAGGTGCTCATGCACTTTCGCCGGCGGAGTGTTAAGAATGAGCGAACGAGCGATGATGGCGAAATGCCTGAACAGACAGTGCGTGGCAGTGCCAATCCCAACAAAATGCAGGTGGTCGACCGCATCGCCCTCAAGAATGCTATCGCGGAGCTTCCTAATGGTTATAGGAATGTGTTCGTCCTCCACGATGTCGAGGGTTTTGAGCATGAAGAGGTAGCCCGAATGATGGGCATTTCGGTTGGTACGTCAAAATCTCAGCTGCACAAAGCGAGATTGAAACTACGCGGCCTGCTGATCAAGCAGCAGAATTAGTTTTAATTCAAAGACAAGGGGCACGAACAATGGCAATCGCGTTGTTCGTGTTTTTTGTGCCGATCTCTGCTGTGAACGGTATAAAAACAGTGTTTCAAAAGGCAACTATTGGCCGCCAGGGATAATCTATAAGGGTGGATCAACAAGCGGGCATTTCTCGATGCCGGGCCAGATCGACGGCAGGCATCATGGTTAAATGAATTGCGACGAATGTAAAAATTTGCTTAGCGTCTTTTTGGATTGCGAGCTTGAAGAACCGGCCGCGGGCGCAGTCCGGATGCATTTAGCCCTGTGTGCTGAATGTGCGCTCATGTGCGAAGATTTCGCTTCCATTCTCGATGTTGTAACTGAAGTGCCGGCTGACGCCGCTCCGCCGAATTCCCAGGCTTTAT
Organism: Pyrinomonadaceae bacterium; assembly: GCA_041745615.1. Lineage (GTDB taxonomy): Bacteria > Acidobacteriota > Blastocatellia > Pyrinomonadales > Pyrinomonadaceae > OLB17. The sequence goes on from JBGTIP010000017.1 coordinate 151,081, forward strand.
GGTGCCGGATCAATAATATTATCGAGAACGAGATCAAGGCGGAGACTACGGCCGCCGAGCCGCAGCCGGGAAGGTTCTGGCGATTCAGCGTTCCCCAGTTGACCGGAGCGGTGCTTAGCATCGCGTTAGTAAGTTCGCTTCTGACGCTTGTTGCTGTAAGAAGCTATTACCCGCCGGAGCCGGCCGAGTTTGCGATTCAGACCGAAGCCGATCGGACAGTTTTCGATAAGGTGCTGGCCAGATTAGGTCTCGCCGAGACGCCCCAGCAAATACGCGAAAAGCGCATAAGACGTCATCAGGAGGCGATCGATTATTGGAATGCCCGGGTGCAGGCCCGCCGAATGAAGTGGGATGATATGACCCGGAATGCCTTCGACCGCAACCTGCGTGTGATCGACCAATCCGTTAGCGAATTTTCGATGATACTTCAGAGCAATCCTGATGATGCGCTTTCAGGCGAGATGCTCGACGCGGTCCTGGATGATAAGACCAAGCTTCTCCGGGATTTCGCCGACCTGTAGTTTTAAAAATGATCTTTAGATCAATTTTCCAAAGGCTGATCGGCCATTCAAAAACTACGATCCTCCTGAGCGTAGTTTTTTTCTTTGCGGGGTTTGCTCCGGATGCATCCGCGCAGAGAAAATTCTCGCGCACATATCCTGCCGGGCAGAATGTTCGTCTTAATCTCACGAACCGCACCGGAACAGTTGAGGTGGAGGGCTGGAACCGGCGGGAAATAAGGGTCGAGGCGACGTTGGAGGCCCCCACGGCTAATATCGCGCCTCAAAGCTCAGGCAATGGCGTCAATATCGATATGCTTCGTGACAACCAGGGTCGGGAAGCCGGAAGCGTGAATTTTGTGATCCGTGTTCCTTACAACACCTCTGTTGCCATCGAGACCCGGATCGGGAACCTGAGCGTGTCCAATGTTCGCAGCGGGCTCGTGCGGGCGCACATATCGAGCGAGGGGGATATAACGCTGGCCAACATTGCTGCGACCAACGTCTCTGCAGAGAATGGACTTGGGGATCTATTCTTTGACGGCGAGATCCAAAATGGCGGTACGTATTGGTTCTCTTCGATGAGCGGCCAGATAAATCTTCGGATACCTTTTCCCTCATCCTTTAAGCTAGTGGCGACCGCACCTTCCACACGAAACATTTCGCTTGGCCCATTTTCGAATGGAGAATTTAATTTCGGGGACGGCAGACGCATCTGGGGCAAGTTCGGAGCCGGAAATGCCTCGATCACGGTAACCAACAAACGCGGCAGTATCGCATTCTTTGGCCGATAGGCTATAATATCTGACAGCCGCCTCCGTCCGGGGGCGTTCCCGTCGCTCTGCTATCTGATCCGCTGATCGAAAGGAAATGAAATGAAAAGATATCTGATAATGGCTGTGCTGGCAGTTGCCCTCCCCATCACATCGCTTGCCCAGACGAACCAACGCACTATCACCAAGACGGACAGGTTTGATTTTCGCTCCGGAGGGACCATAGCTATCACCGGTGCTCCGAATGGCTCCATCGAGGTCACAGGCTCGACGGCCAACGAGATAGAGATCACCGCGGAGATCAAGCTCGAGGCGGGAAGCGAGGCGGACCTGGATGTTCTTGCCCAATCTACAGGGTTTGTCACAGACGAGTCGGCTATACGGACGTCGATCATTACCGTGGGAAACCATAACAAATTCGGGTCAAAGAAGCTCCCGAAAAATTTCCCAAAGAGTCTTTTATCCCTGCCCTACACCATAAATTATGTCGTCCGCGTTCCCAGATTTTCCGATATAGAGATCGACGGCGGAAAGGGTGATCTGACAATTAAGGGAGTAGAAGGGTCGATCCGAGCAAATTTTTTGGAATCCACCGCAGAAGTCGAGATCATCGGGGGGACTGCCTTTGTCGCACTTGGAAAAGGCAAAGCGGACATTTCCTTCAGTGCGAGAGGCTGGAGGGGACGGGCGGCCAGCATCCAGATCGCCCAAGGAGATCTGACGGTACGACTGCCAACGACATTAAGTGCTGAGGTGGATGCGGTGGTACTGCGAACGGGCAGCATCGACAATGAATTTCCGGATATGAAACCGCGGGATCGCAAGGTGGCCTTTACGGAAAAGTCGATCCTGGCAAAGGCGGGAGTAGGCGGTGGACCGATGAAATTCTCGGTCGGCGACGGCCGCCTGAGGCTCGAACCCCTGCGTATACCATTATAACGTCACCAAACTCGAATCATTTTGCTGACAGGTGATAAACTACTCGCGTTTATCACCTTTTTTATCAAGTATGACGATCAAATCAGATGTTTGGCTGCGAAAAATGGCAGAGGAACAGGGGATGATCACCCCTTTTCTGCCCCAGCTTGTTCGCGAGATCGACGGGAACCGGATCATCTCGGCCGGGTGCTCTTCCTATGGATACGATATGCGGCTGGCGGACGACGGATTCAGGATATTCTCATCAGTACATGCGAAAGAGATCGATCCAAAACGCTTTGACGAGCAGTTCTCCCTGATCGAACCACAGATGCACAACGCGGATGACGGAGCAAAATACTACCTGCTTCCACCGCACCATTATGGGCTCGGCGTGACGATGGAGACCTTCAAAATGCCGCGAAATGTGACGGGTATTGCGCTTGGTAAATCGACCTATGCCCGGGCCGGCCTCCTCGTAAATACGACCCCTCTCGAAGCCGGCTGGACGGGACGGCTCGTAGTCGAGATTGCGAATCTTGCGAATCTGCCGCTTCGCGTTTATGTGAACGAAGGTATAGGACAAATACTTTTTTTCGAATCCGACGAAGATTGTGCCGTGTCATATGAGGATCGAGGCGGCAAGTATCAGGGCCAGACAGGTCTAACCTTCGCAAAAGTTTAGGTACTAGACATGAAATCGAATCTGAAGAAATTCACAGTTGTTTTACTTCTCCTCGTCATTCCGTTTTCGGGACCCGCATCAGCGCAAGACAGGATTGACGATGCTACCCTCGCGAAGATCAAGCATGAGGGAATGCTCAATTCGCAGGTCATGGAAAACGTTTCGTATCTCTCAGACGTTTTCGGCAATCGCCTGACCAACTCGCAAAACCTCAAAAACGCGAAGGCCTGGACTGTCGAACGCTTAAAAGCGATGGGTCTTGAGAATGTTCAGCTCGAACCCTGGGGCACCTGGGGTATAGGATGGAACCTCACGCGCTTCTCGGTCGAGATGACGGCTCCGACGTACGAACGGCTCATTGCTCACCCATTGGCATGGTCGCCCGCGATAAACGGTGTAGCCTGGGGTGAGCCAGTTTTGGTATCTGTCCGTTCAAGTGCCGATTTTTCTAAATTCCGGGGCAAGTTAAAAGGCAAGATCGTGATGAACGGTTCGGTTCCTTTCAATACACCGCAATCGCGAGACAACAATCCATTCAAACGATATTCCGACGAAGAGCTCGCTGAAATGGAAGCGGCGGCAGACCCCACACGGTCGCCCACGGGCGGCGGAACCACCAACTATCAGGACGAGGAGCGTGACTGGCTTGCCGCATTGGCACGCGGGCGCGAGATCACTAAATTTTTCAAGGACGAAGGGGTGATTGCGTTGATACAACCGAGTAGCAGGCCGCACGGAGTACTGAGCGTCTCGGGCTCGTATTTTCCGGACCTTGAGGTCAACCCACCAACTTTTATCGTTGCGAGAGAACAGTTTGCGCGTATGCAGCGCCTGATCGAGCGAAATGTTCCGGTCAAGCTCGACCTCAGCCTGCAGATCCGCACCGACCCGGACGGCACAGGTTCTAACATTATTGCCGAGCTGCCCGGCACCGATCCCCGCGTCCGTGATGAGGTCGTAATTCTCGGCGGTCATTTCGACTCATGGCATTCCGGAACGGGAGCAGCGGACAATGCCGCATCGTGCATGGTTATGGCTGAAGCTATGCGTATATTGAAAGCAATAGGCGTCAAACCCCGACGTACGATCCGCTTAGCTCTATGGGACGGCGAAGAGCAGGACTATTACGGCTCGTTAGGTTATGTCAAAAAGCATTACGGTGACCCGATGACCCTTCAGCTAAAACCCGACCATGCGAAGGTCTCGGCCTATTATAATCTCGACAACGGTGCCGGCCGTATCCGCGGCATTTATCTGCAAGGTAACGAGGCGGCACGCGGAATATTTCAGCGGTACTTCGAACCGTTTGCCTATCTCGGCGCTGAGACGATCACCACGCTCAACACCGGCGGTTCCGATCACATGGCATTCGATGCGGTGGGCCTGCCGGGCTTCCAATTCATTCAGGACCCGCTCGATTACAGTACTCGCGTTCACCATTCGAATATGGACGTGCTCGAAGCGGTGATCGAAGATGACCTAAAGGTAAATGCCGTGATCGTTGCCGCTATCGCTTATCAAACCGCGATGCGTGATGAGCGTCTTCCGCGTAAACCTTTACCCAAGCCCGCCGCAAATTGATGATACGAATCCTTTCAGCCTTTATTCTTTTCACTGCGTTCTCTGTAAACGCTGCTCTTTTTGGGCAGCAGCCTCGCCCGCGAGCCCGCGAGGCAGGAATATCGATCGGTATCTTACCAATCGGGTCCAGTAACGCCATCACCGATGTTCCGGGCGTGCTTGTAGGTCACACCACGCTGATCCGAGGCGAAAATATTCGCACGGGCGTGACTGCCATTCTCCCGCATAGTGGAAACTTGTTTCGTGAAAAGGTTCCTGGCGCGGTTTTCGTTGAAAACGGTTTTGGGAAGCTGGCGGGTTCGACACAAGTCAATGAACTAGGCGAGATCGAAACACCGATTCTTCTAACCTCTACGTTGGCCGTACCGCGGGTGGCCGACTTTCTGATGGATTATATGCTTGGGCTCGCGGGCAACGAAAACGTTAGATCTATCAATCCGCTGGTCGCTGAAACGAATGATGGAGGGCTCAACGACATCCGCGGCCGTCATATTAGTCGTGACGACGTATTTAGCGCGTTGAAGAGTGCTAAAGGCGGTGCCGTCCTCGAAGGATCGGTCGGGGCCGGAACAGGCACGGTTGCTTTCGGATGGAAAGGAGGGATTGGAACGTCCTCGCGTAAATTACCCGAATCTTTAGGCGGGTACACAGTAGGTATTCTTGTGCAGTCCAATTTTGGCGGCGTACTGTCGATAGACGGTGTGCCGGTCGGCCAGGAGCTCGGACAATTTTATTTGAAGAATTCTGTGAGCGTGACAGCTAACGACAAAGGCCAGATAGCCGAAATCCCCCAATCCGCTGACGGCTCGATCATAATCGTGATCGCGACGGACGCTCCGTTGGATCATCGGCAGCTCTCGCGACTCGCTTCGCGTTCGATGGTCGGACTTGGCAGGACCGGTTCCTCAATGACAAACGGGAGCGGCGATTACGCCATCGCGTTTACGACGGCAAACCGGGTGAACTCATCCGACCGTACCCGTGCCATTACCGTCCTCGGAAACGATTCGATGTCGCCTCTTTTTCAGGCCGTTATCGAAGCTACGGAGGAAGCGATAATCAATTCGCTTTTCAAGGCCACGACTGTTACCGGAAACGGCCGCACCATAGAGGCCCTACCGATCGAGCGTGTTCGCGAGATAATGCGCAAGTACGGGAAGGTCAAATGACCTTCCCGCACTCGCTCGAATTCGCAGTAGAGATCTACAGCGTGTCGTCCGTCGAGGTGTCGAAGTTCGTCGGGGTGGTATCCACCGAAGAATCGAACCCCGTATCCACGGATGCCAGCGATGCGTCATACGACCCGCCGGTGTCCACAGCCGATGAGTGATCGACGTCGTACATGATGTTGCCGGGGTCAGCCTGGTCGGCATAGCCCCCGGCCGCGGCCTGAGAGCCTTCTGCGTTGTCAGCGTACATCTGCGCCGTTTCCAGGTCGCCTTCTGCAGCGTAAACCTCAGCATTCTGCCTGTTGCCGTCGGCTATCTCCTGATGGTAGGTTGCCCATTCAAGGTTCGCCTGATCGCCCTGCGCCTGACCAGTACGATCGGCTCCGCCCGCCGTCATATCAGCGTCGCGGGTTGCCCATTCTGCATTAAATGCTGAATCGCGGGCACCTTCGTAGTCCCCTTGGGCGATCTTCTCCGCCTGATCGGCTTGAAATGCCCCGGCTTCGTCTTGTTTGTCAGCGGCGTAAGAGTAATCCTGGGCGTCGTATGCACCGAGCATGCTCGAATCGCCTGCTTCCCCCGAAAGGGCCTCAGCGTCGGCACGAGCATCGGCGGCTGCACGATAATCACCTGCGTCGGCGAACTCGTCCGCGGCAGTCTGAGCTTCGCGTGCAGCGTCGGCGTTGGCCTGTTGTTCGGCGATCGCGGGATCGGGGGCCGCTTCCGCGGTTGATCCGGTTTCATCCTGATACGGATCGCTGGTTGCCGTAAATCCCGGTTCCGCGACACTGTAGTCGCCAGCGATAAATGGGTCAGGACTTTCGGGAGGGGTTGCTCCAGTGTCAGAAAAGGCTTCGCTGCCCAAGTTGAACTCGACGGAATTCATAGAAAGTTCTTCATCGGTCGGCAGTGCAGCATCGGCCTCGCTCATAAAACTCTCGCCGCTTCCAACCCCTTCCATAACCTCGAATTCGCCATCGCCGTCACGGTCTTCCATCACCGTATCGACCACTCCGTCACCGTCCGTGTCAGCTACAGCTATGTCCAGCTTTCCATCGCCATCTGTATCTACTGCAACCATATCGACCTTGCCATCGCCGTCGAGATCGGAAGCGGCAGTGTCCAGATTCCCGTCGCCGTCGGTGTCCATAAAAACGGTATCCACGGTCCCGTCGCCATCGGAATCAACTGCGGCAGTATCGAGCATTCCGTCTCCGTCCGAATCCGAGAATGTTGCCGTCACTTCCGGAGTCGTGTCGTCGAAGAGAGCCTCGACAATTTCTTCGATCAGCGTGCCCTCGGCGGGCGATTCGGTTGTGATCTCAAATTCGGAAGCTGAGCCGTCGGCGTTTTCTTCGGTGATAATGACCGGGTTTTCATTCTGCATAATTTTGATTCTCCTGTTTCGGTTTTTGCGGGCCCTTTGGGGCCTGCGGCTTCGGGTTCTTTCGTATCAATGTGAGCTTTCCACATTTTTCGTCCGGACATTTAAGTGAAAGCTTCTGCTTGCCGGCAAGCACGGATATCGGCACACGCATAGGTGTGCTGCAGGTCGAGCATTTAACTTTAAGTTCGTTCTGATCAGATTTCACGGCCGACTTTGGTTTTGGCGGCGATGACCGGCGGATAGAGTCACCAATGATCTTCAAATATCCCTGGAGCTCAGGGCTCTTGCTGTACTGGGAAAGCAGCTTCAGCCGGGGGCCGATGTAAGGGGTTGAGGTAGTGGTCAACTCGGAAAGCCGCAGCATATCGCCATCGTCAAGTCCTTGCTGTTCGAGCCATGCTTCGATGTTCATCTGCTGATACATAAACGAAGATTTCAGCGACCACGATATCAACACGCGGCGGGCGATCTCTTCGTTGCCCACCGTAAGTAGTCCGGCACGATCGGCCGTTATCTCGGCCTGGCGTGCCCAGGCGAGAAGCGGCATTTCTATCGCGCCGCCAATAAGGGCCGATGGACTAAGGATCGCGTTAAAGATACCTCCCGCCGCCAAACCACGCTGCGGCCCTTGTTCGCCGAGGAAGAAGCGGATGACAGTCTTCCATAACGCATGTCCGGATTTACAATGTCCAAGTTCACGGGCAAGCAGATAGAGCATATCGACACCCTGAAAATTCCCGGCCATTGCTGAACCAACCACGATAAACGAATCCTTCTCGCTGCCGAAGGTGAGCATATCCCACGGCCTTTCACCCGACAGATATATATCGGGCATATGGTCCATCCCGAGAATTCTCGCCGCCCGGACCGCTTGCCCGAAGATCTGTGGCATCTGCCGTTCGCCGAGACGGATGCCGTTGAACGTCACCTCGATCCAACGCCGGCCGACCTTTTCCGACACGGCCTGGGCGGCCGAATTGAGTGGCTTCATTGCTTTTAGGGCAGCCATCGCCTTTGCATCAGCCGCCCACGCGAATGCTGACGAGTCAACCTGATAGCCCGGTACCAATGGGCGCAGCCAACGGCATTGGCGGCACATTATTGTTTTTTCCGGCAGCCCATTCCCGTCTCCTCCGCAGCCTGAACAAACGGGCCTGGCGGGGATGTTGTTCTGGGCATTTTGAATTATAGGCGGCGGAGCGGCCGGAGGCGGCAGCGGCTGGACGTTGGCCGGTTCGGGCCACACGGGCTGGGGCGAATTTATCGAAACACCGCAATAGATGCAGAATTTTGAGGTTGAAACGGGCTGCCGATGCCCATTTGAACACGTCGGATTGTTAGGAGGATTCTGCGTCATAAATTACCTTCTCAGAAGCAGAGAGCTAGAACCCACCACCGCCAGCTGCGAGAGCGGAAAAGAGTATCCAGATCACGAACAGTATGCTGTGAATTATGGTTGCTGCAATACCGCCCCAGAGACCGATCGTCGCCATCGTTTTTCCGCTTACCGGCGAGCGGCCGTTTTTGATGGCGTCGAGCTCCATCCAACCAACGATCGCCGCCGGGACACCAGTAATCGGGCCGCAGCAGAAGAAGGCCGAGATCGCCAGGATCAGTGCGATCAACGGTTTCTGGCTCGCTTCTTCCGCTTCGTTTGTTTTCGGTTGAGCGGCCATTGGAAAGTTCGGGGCTCCAAAACCCGGCTGCCCCTGCTGCTGCCCAATGAAAGGCGGCGTCGGGGAGAGACTAGTTGAACAATTCAAACAGAATGCCGCTTCGGGCGGGTTCATTTGGTTACACTTTGGACATTGCATAGATTTGTTATGGCAAAGACATCCTTGTTTTAATTCGACCTCTCCGCGGCTTAAAACGTCGTCGAACCTTAATCTTCCGTCCCCGGTCGCGCGGACTGCCCTGAGGGAAAACCGTCATGTGAACTGTTTTTTGATAATATAGCCTAACTTCGGCCAATACCGAAATTACTACTTTCTGGCTTAGCCTGTATATGCAGAAAATCGACAACTACATCGGGGGTGGGATCGTGCAGCCGGCGTCGGGGCAATATCTCGACAATTTTGACCCGTCAACAGGCGGGGTCTATTCGCAGATCGCCGATTCTGATGATCGCGATGTTCATCTTGCGGTCGAAGCCGCAGCGGCGGCATTTCCGTCATGGTCAATGACGTCGCCCGAAGCGAGACACGACATTCTGATGCGGCTCGTCGGGCTGATCGAGCGCGATCTGGAGTCCCTGGCACTCGCGGAGAGTATCGATAACGGAAAGCCCGTTTCGCTTGCGCGTGTGGTAGATATTCCGCGAGCGGTGTCGAATTTTAAGTTTCATGCCACTGCCGCGATGCATACCGTATCGGAATCGTACGAGACGGTCGGGCAGGCCATCAATTATACGCTGCGGCACTCACTCGGGGTTGTTGGCTGCATAAGCCCCTGGAATCTTCCTCTTTATCTATTTACATGGAAGATCGCACCGGCAATCGCGGCAGGATGTACTGTGGTGGCCAAGCCGAGCGAGGTGACGCCGATGACCGCGTTCCTGCTTTCCAAGCTTTGTCTGGAGGCGGGCTTGCCGGCAGGCGTATTGAATATAGTCCACGGTCTCGGGCCGAAAGTCGGTTCCGCGATCGTCGCTCACAAAGACGTCAAAGCGATCTCATTTACCGGTGGCACAAAGACGGGTGAAGAAATTGCACGCGTTGCGGCACCGATGTTCAAAAAGCTCTCGCTCGAGTTAGGCGGCAAGAATCCCAATATCATTTTTGCCGATTGTAATTACGGGGAGATGCTGGCAACGACGGTCCGCTCTTCGTTTTCCAATCAGGGTGAGATCTGTTTGTGTGGGTCGAGGATCTTTGTTGAGCGTCCGATCTACGAGCAGTTCAAGAGAGACTTTGTTTCCAGAGTTTCCGCCTTAGTAGTTGGCGATCCTCTGGAGGCAGAAACGGACGTTGGGGCCATCGTGTCGAAGCAGCATTTTGACAAGATAATGTCTTATATTGATCTTGCCCGTGAAGAAGGAGGGAGTATTCTGACAGGCGGCGAGCAGGTTCAAATAGATGGCCGCTGTTCGGAAGGATGGTTCATCCAGCCCGCGATAATCGAGGGACTCGCTCACGACTGCCGTACCAATACGGAAGAGATATTTGGCCCAGTTGTTACGATCACGCCGTTTGATACCGAGGATGAGGTTTTATCGTATGCAAATTGCGTTCGGTACGGGCTTTCGGCTACGATTTGGACCGAAAATCTCTCGCGAGCTCACCGAGTCGCGGCGAAACTTGAATCGGGAATAGTCTGGGTCAATTGCTGGCTGCTGCGCGATCTGCGGACGCCTTTCGGCGGAATGAAAGATAGTGGTATAGGCCGCGAAGGCGGCTTTGAGGCGTTGCGATTTTTTACGGAAGAGAAGAATGTATGCGTTCGGATGTGAACGAACAGAAACAGTTGTGGACTGAGAAAGAAAAGAACTCCCTGATCTATATTTCTGGATTGATCGCTATCATATTTATCGTAGCAGGACTCTGGTATCTCCCGGAGAATTGTTTCTTTTACGAAACCCGGCAAGTCCACTTTTTGTGTGATGGCATCGATCTATCAAAGCCTCCCGAACCTTGCCCGATCTGTTCGAACGAGACTGCAGCAACTGTTGCTAGAATGTTTGTTCTTTTCGGTATTATTTTTCTCTTCTTGCCCGCCATCGTTTTTGGCATCCGTCGTCGGGCACGGAAAATGAACGCCGACGATCCTCAGAAGCTCGGAGTTGAGCACAACGAGGAATGAGCAAGAGGCCAATCACCCCGTAATCGGTAATGATGCACGGTAGAAGACAGCGGCATAGGCCGCGAAGGCCGCCTTGCAGCGTTGCGATTCTTTACTTGAAAGAAGAATGTTTGTATAAAGATTTTGGAGTATCCATACAGCATTTCTTAGATCCTATGCGACTCAGAAAGGCAGCTTTGTGGTTAGTAAGCTTGATCGCGGCATACTTCGTTGCGGGGATCATCTTGAGCCGCGTCGTGTTTCCATCGCCGGAAATCGATGTTTCAAACTACTTTCGTTCCGGAGATCAATTTGGCAGCCGGGTCGAAGGTTTTCAACAGACTGTGCTGGCGCAGTGAATGATGGTCAACTTCATACAATGTTGGAGATCTTGCCCCACGCTGCCGGTCCTCCGGAACATATCCACGAGAATTTCGAGGAGAGATTTACGGTTCGAGAGGGCGAAATCAATATTCTGATCAACGGCGAAAAAAAGACGCTTAGAGCTGGTGAAACTATTTCTGTTCCACCAATGACTCCGCATAAGCCTTTTAACGAGACCGATCGTATCGCGGTCATTCAAAGCGATCAGGACACCAATAGCTTACCGGCTGAGTTCGGATACTACCTTTCGCAAATGTATCCGATCATGGACAGAGAAGTCGGTGACCTGGAGATGATCATGCAGTTGTCGGCTTTCGGAAATGAAATGGACACATGGCTCGCTAATGGCCCGCCAATCATTGTCCAAAGAGCGATGCGCATTTTAATGGAACCCACAGCCCGGCTGCTGGGATATAAGAATTACTATCCGGAACATCGACCACATCGATAAACGGGTCGAACCGATGCCAAAGCCGTTTTAATCGATTAAAATATGATCTTATGAAATACTTTGCACTTTTGCTCGTCGTACTCTCCACCGTGATCAGCTCCTTCGCTCAACAGAAGCCGCCGTCCGAATCCGCGATGGACCGCTTTCTGCGGTACGTGAAGATCGACACGCAGTCCGCGGAGGGAACTGGCAAATATCCGAGCACGGAGAAGCAGCTAGTACTGGCCAAGCTTCTAGAATCGGAGCTAAAGGCCCTGGGCGTACAGAATGTTCGGATGAGCAAAGAAGGGATAGTTTACGGGATGGTCGCGGGGAATCTGCCGGATAACAGCAAAGTTCCGACCATCGGCTTTCTCGCTCATATGGATACGTCGCCGGCAGTTAGCGGTGCGAATGTAAACGCGATAATCCACAATAACTATCAAGGCGGTGACATCGTTCTGCCAAATGATAAAACGCAGGTGATCACAGTCGAGAAAAATCCGGCCTTGAAAGGCCTGATCGGCGACGATATCATCACCGCCGACGGCACCACCCTCCTGGGTTCCGACGACAAATCGGGCATTGCGGAGATCATGACGATGATTGACGTTCTCCGCAATAATCCGCAGCTCAAGCACGGTAATATCGCCATCGCGTTCACGCCGGACGAAGAGGTCGGCGGGCCGATGGATTTATTCGACATCGAGGGCTGGGGAGCGAAATACGCTTACACGGTAGACGGCGGGGAACTCGGCGAGATCTCGGACGAGACTTGGACCGCAAAGACCGCGACCATTACGTTTCGCGGAATGTCCACACATCCGGGTTATGCAAAAGATATTTTGATCAATTCGTCTTTTGCCGCGGCGGATTTTCTTTCTCGTTTCAACGATCCGAAGGTCCCGAGGCCGGAAACGACTGCAGGCCGGGTCGGTTTTGTTCATCCTTATAATTCCACGCTCGATATTGAAACATCGACAGTCCGCGTTCTGCTCAGGCATTTCGATATGTCCGGCGTCGATGAACAGGAAAAGATGATCCGTGCGATGCTCGACGAAACAAAGAAAAAGTTCCCGAATGTTGGTGCCGAGATGGAGGTTCGCCTCGGGTATCTGAATATGAAGGAAGAGTTGAAGAAACATCCCCAGCTCGTCGAATATGCCCAGGAAGCGGCCCGACGTGCGGGTATCACCCCGAAGATGAAACCGATCCGAGGCGGTACGGATGGTTCTCGATTAACAGCCCGCGGCCTGCCGACGCCGAACCTTTTTACCGGCGGACATAATTTCCACGGCAAACTCGAATGGAATTCGCGAAAAGGGCTGGAAGGGTCGACGGCAATGTTGGTGAATCTTGTCCAGATCTGGGCTGAGAAGGCTCAATAACGATATGAAAAAGATCATTATAGTTGCACTCCTTTGTTTAGCCGGTTCGGGTCTTGTGGTTGGGCAGACTGCTGTAAAATTCCCGGGAATTGCTCCGATGCAGATGGAGACACTAAAGTCGGCCAAGCAGATCACGCCGATCCCACTTCCGAGTTGGCTACCGCCCGGCTTCAGGGTTGAGAAAGTAAAGACCCGGCTCGGCTCGATGGTTGCTATCGAGGATCAAGAACTTGTGATCATCTATTCTCGAAAGCTGCCCGACGGCAAGACTCAGCGATTTGCAATAGAAGCCGGTTTTGACGGTCTCGGTGACTTGATGTACGAAAAGCGGAAAACAATCCGCACGCCGATCGGTCGGGTCTATCTCGTATACCAGCCAAAGGATGAAGACGGCAAAGTGCAGAAGGATTTCGCAATGACTGAGTGGTTCGATATCGCCGGCACTGCTTTTCATTACATCGGGGCATACGGCACCGACGAGGCGGCCAGTGACTCACTGGCGATGATCTCGCTCGCCGACACAGAACGTATTCTGCGTTCGCTTAGACGTTTCTAAAGCTAATTCGCGGGTTTCAAGGGCCTAGCTTGACGTATTTCCTATCGACGAACAGATCGGGGAACTTTGCACGAAGATCTCGGACTTTTGGCCTGTCGTGCTCAAGGATATATGGCTGGCTGGGGTTTTTCCGCATATAGTCCTGATGGTACGGCTCGGCGTTATAGAACTTTTTTAGAGGCACGAGTTCGGTAACGATCGGCTGCGGAAATGTGCCAGCCTTTGTGAGTTCGTCCATATACGCCTGCGCGGCGGCCCTCTGCTCCTCACCTGCGTAAAAAATTGCCGACCTGTAATGCCGGCCGACGTCGGGCCCCTGCCGATTGAGCTGGGTAGGGTCATGGGCCACGGTGAAAAACACATTCAGAAGCTGGGTATATGAGATCACTGTGGGGTCGTATTTCACTATGACCGCTTCGGCATGGTCGCTGCGGCCGTTGCTGACCGCTTCGTAGTTCGCGGTTTTCGAATCGCCGCCCGAGTAGCCAGCCTTCACATCTTTCACCCCTTTCAGGTGTTCGAAAACCGCCTCTACTCCCCAAAAACAGCCTCCGGCAAAAACCGCGGTTTGCAGCTTCTGCGGCTCCGTGCTTTCGGTTTCGGACTGTGAAACGCTCTCCTGAACGTCGGCTGGATCAGACGAACTTGCTGCTGAACCGCAGCCGGTTGCAAAGGCAAATGTCAGAATTATCAATGATCTAAATATTTGCATACATCCCTCAGTTTATATTTCCGGCACCTTAGAGACCAATACCTTGTCGATACGCCGGCCATCCATATCGACTACCTCGAACGCGTAGCCCCTCCATCTGAACGCCTCGCCTACGCCTGGTACCTTTTCCAGACGAGTCAGTATAAACCCTGCCAATGTCTGATACTGTTTGCGTTCAGCATCAGGAAAGAAATTCTCGCCGAGCAGGTCCTTCAGGTCGACGATGGAAATGTAGCCATCGATCAGCCAGGACCCATCCTCCCGCTGAACAATGCTCTGGTGGGTAACGCCTCCGACAGGCAAGTGGCCGACGATCTCTTCGAGGACATCATTCATAGTGACGAGCCCTTCCACAGCCCCGAACTCGTCAATCACCAGTGCCATCAGTGAGTGCGACTTTTTAAAGACCTCGAGCAATTCGAGACCCGTGATCGATTCGGGAACGTAAACCGGCTGTTTAAGAACCGTTTCGAGATCGAGGTCGCCGCTCTTCAAGAGATGGGAAAGCACGTCGCGCGATTTTACTATTCCGACTATATTATCGAGACTCTCGCGGCAGACAGGTAGTCGAGAAAAAGGGGAATCGATAAGTTTTTGCCGATTGTTCTCGACATTTTCGTCCAGGTCAAGCCAGAGGATCTTTAAGCGAGAGGTCATGATCGCAGTTACTCTCTGATCATCGAGTTTGATTATGCTTTCGATCATTTCCTGTTCTGTTTCGTCGAGGACGCCTATCTCGGTGCCATGGGCGATATGTGCTTTGATCTCCTCTTCGGTAATGGCAGCGTCCGTCGATTCGCGGATCCTGAAGATCTTCAAGACGAGGGCCGTGGACCTGCTGAGCAGCCACACGACCGGAGCCGTCAAGAGCGAGATCAGGTTCATCGGACGCGAGAACGCTGAGGCAATAAGTTCAGGCTTGTTCAGGGCCAGGTTCTTGGGAACCAGTTCGCCGAATATCAAAGTGAAATACGTAATAGTAACTATGACTATTCCAAAGCCGATCATGTTGGCGTAAGGGGCGAGAAACGCTGAGCGGCTAACGAGCTCTGAAACCCCGTCGGAAAGAAGAGCTCCGCCGAAGGCCCCGGACAAGATGCCGATCAGGGTGATGCCAACCTGCACCGTTGAGAGGAAGGTCTCGGGGTGCTCTTGCATCTTGACAGCCGCCGCTGCCCCCGCATTGCCGCCTTCAGCAGCCCTCGCGAGCCTGACGCGGCGGGCCGATACCACAGCTATCTCGGTCATCGAGAACAGACCATTGATCAGGATCAAAGCCGCGATAAAAATGACCTCGAATACGACGTTTTCCATAGACTTATTGTGACATTATTTCGCCGTCCTCTTTCATGGTCAATGCGAAATCCACCCCGCAGGCCGAATCTTTTTGTAGACCGACATTTTAGAGCCGATATAAGGATGTCGTAATATAACCGAAATGACGCGGACTGACATATTCATTTCGGACAAAGCCCCCGAGCCGGTTGGTTTATACCCGCACGCGCGTCGGGTGAGTAACCTTCTCTTTTTGTCCGGCGTGGGCCCGCGGGAGCGAGGAACCAAGAATATTCCCGGTGTCGAACTCAATGACGCTGGTGAGATCGTATCGTATGATATCGAGGCGCAATGCCGGTCGGTTTTCGATAACGTACGCAGGATCGTTGAGGACGCCGGTTCATCCTGGGCGAACATTGTAGATGTAACTGTATTTCTCACCAATATGAAAAATGATTTTGCAGTGTATAATCGCATCTACGCCGAATATTTTGCCGATAATCAGCCGTGTAGGACCACGGTCGAGATCAGCAGACTTCCCACCCCTATCGCGATCGAGTTGAAAGTGATCGCAACAATAGACTGATAGAAAAAGGAGATATGTATATGACCGCAGCCGCAATCGAAGGAACCTCGACGCGAGGATTCGCAACGCATGGACCTGAAGCCAAATTCGAGCCATTCGAATTCGTCCGTCGTCAGGTGGGGCCGAATGATATATTGATCGAGATCGAATATTGCGGTATCTGCCACTCGGATATCCACATGGCGAAGAACGAATGGGCAGATCTGATGCCGGCTGCGTACCCGATGGTGCCCGGGCATGAGATCGTGGGCAGGGTGGCACAGACGGGCAGCGAAGTCACGAAATTCAAAGAAGGCGATATCGCCGGTATAGGCTGTTTTGTCGACAGCTGCCGCAATTGCGTCGCGTGCAGTTCCGGGGTAGAGCAGTATTGTCTGAACGGGATGGCGATGACCTACAACGGCACCGAGATGGACCGCACGACGCCAACCTACGGAGGCTATTCTAACAAGTACGTAATCGATGAAAATTACGCACTGAAGGTCAGTGCGGACGGCGACCTCGCGGGTGTGGCACCGCTGCTCTGTGCTGGTATAACGACCTATTCGCCGCTTAAGAAGTTTGGTGTAGGGCCCGGAAAAAGGGTTGGCGTCGTGGGACTTGGCGGCCTCGGGCATATGGCTGTCAAGATCGCCAAGGCGATGGGTGCGGACGTGACGGTATTCAGCACATCGCCCGGCAAAGAGGCCGACGCAAGAGGACTCGGTGCCGATAATTTCGTAGTTACCCGTGACCCTGAGGCCTTGGCCCCGATGGTAAACAGTTTTAATGTGATCATCGATACGGTGTCGGCCGATCACGATATCAATCCGTATCTGAATATGGTCGGGCTCGACGGCACGCTCGTTGTGGTCGGCCTGCCGCCCTCGCCAAACGTCATTCACAACGGCAGCCTCATCATGGGGAATAAAGCCGTCGCGGGCTCGCTGATCGGCGGCATACCCGAAACCCAGGAGATGCTCGATTTTTGCGCAGAGCATGGCGTTACGGCGGATGTCGAGGTCATCTCGCCCGACCGCATTGAAGAAGCGTATGACCGGACGATAAAGGCGGATGTCAGATATCGATTCGTTATCGATATGAAGAATGCTTAGATACATTGCATTACTCCGCGGGGTCAACGTGGGCGGCAATACGATGATCAAAATGCAAGAGCTTCGAGCTATGTTCGAAGCTCTTGCATTTGAAAATGTCACCAGCTACATCAACAGCGGCAATATCGGCTTCAATTCGGCACCGAGAGACCAAAATGAACTCGTCGATCTTATCGAATATGCGATCGAGGGCCGTTTTGGGCGGCGATCGCAACTTATGGTTCGCGAGCGATCGAAGATCGCCGAGATCATCGAGCGGAATCCTTTTGCCGGTCAATTCGAGAGCCATAAGGAGATGCACGTATTGTTTCTTAAAGAACCGATGGATCCGAAGCGTGCCGGTGAGCTGTATGCCGCGGCCCTGCCCGGCGAACGTTACCACGTCAGCGGCCGTGAGATATATGCCCATCTCCCGACCGGCGTGGCCGATAGCCTGCTCGGGTCGGCATTCATCGAGAAGAAGCTCAAGACCACCTACACCGCACGCAACTGGCGAACCGTCGAACGACTGGCCAGCCTCTAAGTCATCTCGTGATAAAATGCAGCTATGATCCGTCGCCCGTTCAATTTTCAGCAATGGATCGATGAGCATCGGCATTTGCTGAAGCCGCCGGTGGGGAATCAGTGTGTTTACAACGACGAAGATTTTATCGTAATGGTGGTCGGCGGGCCGAATTCTCGCAAAGATTACCATTGGGATGAGGGCGAAGAGCTGTTTTACCAGCTCGAGGGCGATCTGACCGTGCAGATTCAGGAAAACGGCAAGGCTGTCGAAGTTCCGATCCGCGAGGGCGAGATGTTCCTGCTGCCGCCTCGTGTTCCTCATAATCCGATCCGTGGGGCCAATACCGTCGGCCTCGTCATCGAACGCAGACGCCGCGAAGGCGAACTCGACGGCCTGCTCTGGTTCTGCGAGAGCTGCAACAACAAGCTCTACGAAGAATACTTCCAGCTCGATGACATCACTACCCAGTTTCAGGGCGTCTTCAAACGGTTCTACGGCAGCGAGGACCTCAGAACGTGCAAAGAATGCGGTGCGGTAATGGAGCCCCCACCGGTGATCAGTTGATCCAACCTTAAGGAGTCTACTTAGGACCGCGCAATGTTCTCTCTTAGACAAACGCTGAATAGGGTTTCCTGTAATCTCGCTATATGGCATTAAGTCAGGAAGTTGATAAGGCACTTGTCCAATTTTTTCACACATCGCGTTTCTCGGTTGACGGAGCGGTCGTCATCGATCTGGATGGAACCGCCGTCCATGAAGAGGACGGGCGTGTTTTCATCCCGAAGCCCGTCGAATTTGGCCTGAAGGCTATATACGAACGCGGCCGTTCCGTGGTGCTTAATTCCCTCAGGTTTCCGCTGTCCGTTATGCGGACATTCGGAAAAGAGTGGCTGGCGATCTCCGGCTCGCCGATCCCCGTGATCTCGATGAACGGCAGCCAGATCGGCTACGTCCAGCGGGATGACAAGGACGAGCTTTGTTTCGAAGAGATCGCGGCCGTCACGCTCTCGGCCAATGACATCGACGCGGTCATTACGGGCGTTGAAGCGCTGCTGGCCGATGAAATTCGTGACGTGCTCCTGTTCTATTACCCACGCGACTGGCGGATGGGCGAGATCATCTGGACACCGGTCGCCGAAAAGGTCGATCACGTCAAGGAAAAATATCAGAGTGCCTCCGCCGTAACGGCCGTCGAACTCGACAAGCTGCAAGAGCAGCTTCATGCCGAAGAGATCTGTATGATCTTTCTGCTGATCGAGCGTGAGGCCAGCGACCTTATGGCCTACCAGCATTCGCGGCCGAGCAGCTTCTTCACGGCCAAAGGCGTCGACAAGCTTGCCGGGTTGTCGGCCGCGGCCTACCATCTCGGTTTTGATCCTATAGACTCCGTAGGAGCGGGGGACACGCCGATGGACAACTTCCTGAGCGGGGTTGGCATGGCGGTGCACGTTGGGCCGCGGAAGCTCGATTTCGCCGGTAAGAAATATACGATACATGTAAATAATTCATTCGAATTAGGAGACGTACTTTTCCGGCTGGCCGGGCTACAGGAGGACATCGCCAGTGGAACAGGAAAACCCCGCGTCCGCTCGAGAGGTCAATAAATACAAGGAACTTACACGTCGGGTCATCGAGCATCATTTAGGCACCAGGCCCAAAAGGATCGAGCACAAGCCCGCGGGACTTTCGAATTTTGTATTTTTCGTAAAGCACACTGAGGGCAAATTCATCGTTCGCATCAGCCCCGATGCGGGCGCCATAAATTCATTTATCAAAGAGCAATGGTCACAGCTAGCGGCCCATAAAGCCGGGGTGCCGACGGCCGAGATCCTCGAGGTAGGCGTTTCCGTTATCCCTCAGCCCTACATGATCACGCGAAACGTCGATGGGCAACTCGCGACGCTGCACTCAAAAAGGCTCGATATCGTCCGTCAGATGGGCGAGATCGCGGCAAAGATCAATTCGGTCAGGACGCATGGTTTTGGAGCTACCTTCGATTGGTCAAATAACCTCCTCTCGCTCAACGATTCATGGAAAGCCTATCTCGAGAACGAATACCGTTTTCAGGACAAGATCGAGTGCCTCGAAAAGCGGAACGTGCTGCCCAAAAAGACTGCTCGCGAGATCGAGCGAATATTCCGCGATGCCGTCCGCATGAAACCCAAACCGATGCTTTGCCACGGCGATCTGCGGTTAAAGAACGTGATCGTCGACGATGACGGCAAGATCGCCGCGATACTCGACTGGGAAAAAGCCACATCCAACCTCTCGCCTCATTGGGAAATTTCCATCGCTCTTCACGACCTCGGCATCGACGAACAGCAGAATTTTGTTGAGGGATACGGCATCACGCGTACGAAGCTGCTCGATGCCATCCCCCTGATCAAGGCCTTTAACGTGCTTAACTACGCCTCCGAGGTCGATCGTGCGGCAGGCGAAAAAGACAAGGCCGGCCTCGAACGCGTCCGCCTGCGGATCGAAGGCGTTTTTGACCTATATTCCTTCCGGGGCTAAGCTATCGCTGGCCACTATGTTAAAGATCGACGTTCACACACACATCCTGCCGCCGGATATTCCGAAATGGAAAGACCGTTTCGGTTACGGCGGGTTTATCGGGCTCGAACATTACGAGCCGTGCTGCGCCCACATGATCCGCGATGACGGCAAGCAGTTTCGCGATGTCGAATCGAACTGCTGGGACCCCGCCGTGCGGATCGACGAGATGGACGCCACGGACGTCCGGATGCAGGTGCTCTCGACCGTGCCGGTAATGTTCAGCTACTGGTCAAAGCCCGCCGACGGCGCCGAGGTGGCAAAGTTCCTGAATGACCACATCGCTGAGATCGTTTCCGAGTTTCCCCAGCGATTTGCCGGGCTCGCCACGGTGCCGATGCAGGACCCGGGCCTTGCCGTCAGGGAGCTCCACCGCTGCAAGCAGAACGGCTTTGCGGGCGTGCAGATCGGAACCAACGTCAACCAGCTCAATCTCGGCGAGCCGCAATTCCTCGAGGTTTTCCAAGCCTGCGAAGAGCTCGGAATGGCCGTATTCGTCCACCCGTGGGAAATGATGGGCGAGGCCGATATGCAGAAATACTGGCTGCCGTGGCTCGTCGGTATGCCTGCAGAAACTTCGCGTGCGATCTGTTCGCTGATCTTCGCCGGCGTGCTCGAAAAATGCCCCGCTCTTCGAATTTGCTTTGCCCACGGCGGAGGCTCGTTCCCCGCGACCATCGGGCGTATCGAGCATGGTTACGACGTGCGCCCCGACCTCTGTGCCGTCGATAACGATCACAGCCCGCGGCGGTACCTGGGCCGGATGTATTTCGACTCGCTCGTCCACGACCCGACGGCGCTTCGCTACCTCATCGACCTCGCCGGTGCCGACCACGTCATGCTCGGCAGCGATTACCCCTTCCCCCTGGGCGAAGCCCAACCCGGCCACCTGATCGAATCCCTCGACCTAGACGATAATGTTAAGTCGCTGCTCCTCCACGGCTCCGCCCTCAACTGGCTGGCTGTGAGCAGCGAGCAGTGAGCAGTGAGCAGTGAGCAGTGGTCGGTGGTCAGTGGTCAGTGGTCAGTGAGCAGGGGTCGGTGGTCAGTCGGTGGCCAGCGAGGAAACCACTAAAACTCACGAAACATCACGAAACCTCGCTGGACGAATCGCAACCGGCACCCTACTTTCATTTCCACTTTCCACTCTCCGTTTTCCACTTTCCACTTTCAATTCTCCATTTCCCGTTCCAGCCCCTTGTTTTTGTACCAGCCTGGTACAGCGAAATCGCCGTAAGTGACGTTAATGGTGTTACTTACAAGTTTGTCCCGTGTACCAGCGTTTTTTCAGGGAGTGTATTACAAACGCGCGCGTTGGGGCGTGAGCGGTGAGCAGTGAGCAGTGAATAGTGAAAAGTGACGAGTGGAGGGAACCGAATTTGAAAATTTCCATTCTCCACTTTCCATTCTCAATTTTCCACTCTCAAATCTCGTCTCTCCATTTCCCGTTCCAACGATCAACGATCCACCATCAACGATCCATGGGACTCAATGATCCAAGATCAACCATCAACACTCCAATTATCAAATATCCGACTCGGCACGAAGCCGGGCTTCCGAAATATAGCACAGATGCAGTGGCATTGCAACGATGAAACACTCACACGCCCCTAAAATGCGTCGAACTGAATATAAGCCTTACTTAGCTGATACGAATTGCCGAGTTTATCGCCTGTGTGCATGGTGGCTCGGCCTAATATCTCGCGTGCGAGGCTGAACCTTATCGTAGACATCGGCTGCAATTGCCGTTTGGTTCGGTGATGACGATCTTAAATGCCTTTACGGGATCGGAAGCAGGGACCGGGACCCATTCTGCGTGGCGCTGTGCGCCGTTGACCTGGACAACGGCCTTGACCTTATATGTAAGCCCCTCGTAAAGGTAAAGCGTGACTTTGCCCTCCTTGTCCGAGGCGGTATTTCCGGGGTCGTTGACATCACCCTCTTTTACGATCACCATCGCGTTCGCCGCCGGTTTACCGTCGGGAAATACAACGCGACCGGTCACCTTTTGTTCCTTCATTGTCGGCGGCAACTGAAAGTCGAGATCCCTGACCATATCCGCCTCTTTGACGATAAGTACGGCGGCGCGGGAAATGTCCGGAGTGCCGGGATAGAAAGTTTTGGGAAACGCATGTTTTGTGACGGTCCACCGACCGAGTCCGATCCCAAGGTAATAACTGCCCGGTGGTATCCCGATAAACTTAAAATATCCGTTTTCGTCCAGTTGGGCCGTTCTGCGATCCCTTTGGTGCGGTTTGTCGATCTCGTCGACGGGGACGAGGTCTAGCATAAGCCTTGTAACGGGCACGCCGTTGGCATCGAGAACACGGCCGCTCGCGGACGTTTCGCGAGAAAGCACCGTGCTGAAATTTACGCAGCCCTTTGCCGCCACATTCAATTTCTGGTCGGTAAAGGGCGAAAACCCTTCGGGAGCCGCGATCTGGATCACATAACTGCCTGGCTGGACCTCAGAGAAACTATACTTGCCATCCGAATCGGTAGTTGCCGAATACTCGCCGCCTTCTCCTTTGAGGGTCAGCACCAGAGCCGGGATCGGCGGGTTTGGCCGGTATTCGTCCGAGCTCCGGCGGGCTTTCCATTCCGTAATACCGCCGAAAATGCTGCCGACAGGCTTCGCCGATGAAAGGCTGCTGATAAAGTTCAGGTCCTCGGTGGCCTTATCGAGAGGTTTGGTCGGCGTGCAGATCCCGGTCGAAAGCCGATTCTCGTGCGAATGCGCATAAACGAGGTAATCCTCGCCCACCTCGAATCTGTATCCGCAATCACCACCGCCCATTCCGGTACGGACCTCGACCGACTGTTCGATGCCGCCGCCGCGGTAATGAGCGTTGACAGCAAATTTCACTATTCTCGGCTGCCAATCGATCTTGCCCCCGGTCTCACGCGGTCCCTCCTCGATCGCGGTCACCCGCCCGCTAAACACCACAGGCGTGTTGAAAAAGCCCTGGCAAACCGGCCCGCCGGAAAAACAGCTGCAAGCCTCGGCGTCGCCCGCGGTAAATCCGATCACCGTCAGCACCATCACGACCACACAAAACATCCTGCTTAGCTTCATACGCGTGCTCCTAAAATAGTCTTTCCCTGCTGCGATGGAATGAGAAGAGACTTGGTTGCTTTCCGCCCAGCAAACATCTTTCTGATACGCATTGTATGTAGATCGCCTGCATACAATGCGTATAGTCTTAAGGCTCGAATGGTAGATCACCAACTCCTCACCGCCTTCGGCCGCCGCATCCGCCAGCTCCGCACCGAACACGGCCTATCTCAAGAAATTAGCAAAATGCATGATTCCTAATAGATGAGGCTATGAGATCTTGTTCAGAAGGTACTTGTTAAACCAAAGCGGAACATTTTGGTTCATGATCTCAACGCTAGTACCAGCCACGACTTCTGCGACGAGAAATGCCTTCGCCCCAGAGTTATCAAAGATAAAGGCTCTGTCTGTTTCAAGGACCGCTGAGAGGAGATTGTCGAGAGATCGGTGATAACGGCTGACAATCTTGGCTTCGGGGACAGGGTGACCGCCAGCTTTTACCCTGATATTAACGCGCGAAATGTTGATCTCAGGAGCCTCGGTCGCGATGAAGTAAAGATAATTTCGAAAGCCTCTGCGATGTGCATATCGAAGTAATTCGATCTTATTTGGGTGCGACATCACGGTCTCAAAAGAGAACGAAATTTGTGATGCAGCTAGTTTCTCGTGAAGAAAGTCGGCGATGGCGGAAACGAAATACGAATTTAAGGTACTTTTGGGGAAGGAAAGTCTGCTGCCGATAGAGGTTAGTTTGTCCAGTTTGCCCAGCAGGTTGTTGTCGGATAACTGCTTTGCCTGTCCGAGAGATTCAAGTAAGTCCTCCGCCGGTTCTTGGAGCTTAAAATTGGAAAGGTCGATGAAGCCGCGTTCCGCGATACTCTTCTCTATTTCATCAGGATTTATATAGACGCCAAGCCAGCTGGGATTGAGGCTCGCAACTTTGTCTTTGATGGTGCTTTTACCGGAGCCATTCGGTCCGGCAAACATTCTCAATCGCGGTGCTTTCACGCTTTGGCAGGCTTGATCTCAAATTTTGAACCTTTAGCAATTCGCGGCCTGGCAGCCATCTTTCTCACGAGCTTGCTCTTTCCTCCGGACGCTACTTGCCGCAGTTCGCCATTTCGGTAAACCACTACGCTTCCCACGGCCAGCGCACGCCGATAAGCCGAACCCGTTGCTGACTCAGCGATTTCCGGCAGCCGGCGTTCTGTCTGTTCCAAGCTGAGTTTTGCCTTCGCCATGGCACTTATTATATCTCTTTTTCTGTGTAACGCGAAAATTCTTCTGTCGCCGGATCAGACGAGAAGTGCTTGGAGTGATAGAGCTATGAGCGGGCAAGGTCAAGATCGATCCTCTCGTTATGGTCCAGATCGTTATTCTCGACCAAGCCTGGCGACCTGCCCTTCCAGGTGCCGAATGCAGAGCGCAGGGCTCCTCAAACGACCCTCTACCGAACCGCGAGTCCTAATATCGCGAACGATCATCTCAGCGAGCTTTAGTTGGTCTTCTTTCGAGAGCGGAAGTATCGCGTGCGAATATATTTCCTGAAGCGATCGCATAACAGGCCAGAGCCTCAACTCACGCAAATCATACCATGCCCGTCCGATCAGTCCCGATGATACGCATTGTATGTAGATCGTCTGCATACAATGCGTATAGTCTTAAGGCTCGAATGGTAGATCACCAACTCCTCACCGCCTTCGGCCGCCGCATCCGACAGCTCCGCACCGAACGCGGCCTATCGCAGGAGAAACTAGCAGAACTCACCGGATTCCACCGCACCTACATCGGAATGGTCGAACGCGGCGAGCGGAATATTTCGCTGTCGAATGTCGGCGTGTTTGCTCGGATATTTGAGATGCGGGCTTCGGAGTTGTTGGATTTTGGCGATGAGGGAGGCGATTCCTAATGCCGGACCATTCGTTCACAATCACTCTCTCGAACAATCGCACCGAAAAGGATGGAATTGAATATCTAATCGCTAACGAAACGGGATTTTTCTATGTTGATAGCGAAACGCGAAAAAAGATTCTGGAAATGTTGGGCTTACCCAGAACTTACGCCAGAGCATTCGACATGATATACATCCCTCGTTACGCCGGAACGGTTGCAACGGAAGAGGTAATTCAGACTCATCTCGATGAAATTTTCCTGGTTGAATTGAAGACGACAAGGAAATTCCTTCCTGAGAATCCAAAAGGATTCTTTTTTGGTGCGACTCAGAACGAATTCGACTTCGGTGAAAAGCTGGGTGATAAATACCGATTCTGTTTTGTCTGCCTTCATCCTGACTCTCCGTCTCACGCATTGCTGTCCGTTCCGCAACTGGAAGAAATAATCCGGACTCGAAGAATTCAATACCAGATAAATCTCTAGAATCTGCCATGACATTTATACCTAACGAAATTACCAAGGAACACGTCCTCGAAGCGATTGACAAGATTGAGACCGAGCAACTCCAACTCAGACCTTCGACTCGGTGGGACGTCAATATTCACGGCAAGGCCTATCCCCCTAAAGAAGTTATGCGCTATGCGCACCTCGCTTTAACTGGTGAGGCGAGATGGGATGTGTCAGGCGGCTCGGCAACTAACAAATTTCTAGAGAAGATGGGGTTTGAAATCACAAATAAAAAAGGTCAGTCTGATCCTATTCCTGAATTGATAGCCAGATACAAAGCACGCATCCTGCAGTCCAATCTTGAGGATGAACTATATAAATGGAAGTTGCTCGGAGAATATGGCGGGCGCCCAAATCTTGACGCCCCCGACTTTACGAGTGAGATCAAGAGTCTGCGTTATGGCAACTTGCCGTACCAAATGGCAGGCGCCGTGATGAAGCATTTAGCTGAGGAACGGCCGGAACCTTATCGAGCAGCGCTAAAAGGGCTTTTTGATGAATCTAGGCCACTTCCGGATAGAATCATATCTTTCCAGTCGGAGGTCCTCCGTGTGTACAGGGAATTACAACCCACGCAATCAGCTCACCACGACGAGCGTACCATCTCCATTTTGCTTACTTTTAAATTTCCCGGCCGTTACACGTTTTATAAAGACGGTTTCTACAGAAAGTATTGTCAGTTAATTGGTGTCGAATCAGCAAAAGTAGGAGAGAAGTATGTTCACTATCTGCAGTTGGTTGACGACATGATCAATGACTACCTGCTTGAAGACGATGAATTACTTGCCTTCGTGAACTCACGCCTGCCAGAGAACGCATTTAGAGATGACGAACATAGAATACTGGCGCAGGATATTCTTTACCAGATGCTTGATAAGAAGACGGAATCAGAGGACGAGCAAGCTTTACCAACGTCGAAAATCTGGTTTGTGTGTCAAGGCGACACCTTCACACCCGATGTTGGTCAGAGCTATCTATTTGCTCCATATCGGGGAGCAAGAGGCGAACTTTTCCACTGGAATAATGTGCGGGAGTTGAAGCCTGGCGACGTTGTTTTTAATTATGCTTCGTCGGCGATCAGGGGTATTTCCATAACCAAACAAGCTCACGCGGAGGAAGACGGTACGAAAGTCGATATTGATTTCTTTCCGCTAGAGCCACCGATTAAATACGACAGCTCTTTGGGCCAGAAACTCAGAGCTGTTACGGGCCAACATGGTCCAATCGCTAGTGATTTCAGAACGAAACAAGGGTATCTATTCGAATTTAATCGAGAAGGGGCGCAAGTCTTGGAAGCGGAATACGGCAAACGATTTCCTGAACCCATTCGAGAGATACTCGACCTGGACGCCGTGGTCGTGGTTAAGAATCCTCCTATGTCAGATAGCGCTGCCCTGAACCAGATCTTGTACGGCCCTCCGGGCACAGGGAAGACGTATCGAACCGTGGACAAGGCGATTGGCGTAATAGACGGCAGTTCAAGCGACGACCATCAAGAAAATAAAAAGCGTTTCGATGAGCTCCGAAAACAGGGGCAAATCGAATTTGTTACATTTCACCAAAACTACTCGTACGAAGACTTTATGATTGGAATTCGACCAGACGTTTCATATGAAAAACTTCGATTCCAGGACCAAAAGGGCATCTTCTATCAAATCGCGCGGCGAGCGCGAGAAAATTATGAGCAGTCGCAAGCAGGCAAAGGTCGTAAACGGTCTTTCGACGAAGTGTTGTCGGAGTTGCTAGCTCCGTTAGATAAGGGTGAGTCAGTTCCAATCAAGATGGCGTCGGGGATCTCGTTCGAAATAACAGATGTTTCTGAAAGATCAATTGGTTTTACCAAGCATTCGGGCGGCCACGATCACACACTTAGTATTTCTACACTTCGGGAGATCGTAGACCAGACGCGGGAATCGCTTCCCGCGGGACTCACTTCATATTACGTTCCACTCGCCAACCGAATAAGGTCCATGCGGGAGACCGGCGAGCCTGCTGAGCAAGAAAAGAAGTTCGTTTTAATAATCGATGAAATAAATCGAGCTAACATTTCCAGAGTTTTCGGAGAATTAATTACCTTATTAGAAAATGACAAGAGGCTTGGCGCGGAAAACGAACTGCGGGTTACTCTCCCAAATGGAGAAAAGGACTTTGGAATACCGCCAAATCTTTATTTACTCGGGACAATGAACACAGCTGACAAGTCGATTGCCCTCGTTGACGTTGCTCTCCGCCGAAGGTTCGAGTTCGTAGGATTTTATCCGAAACCAGAAATCCTTGTCGACGATGTAGCTAGAAAGCTTTTAGTTCAGGTGAACGCGAAGATTTTTGGGAAGAGGTCCGCTGACTACTTAATCGGACACGCGTATTTCATGACTGGTAGCCCAATTGAGAGTGTTCTCAAACATAAAGTCATTCCGCTTCTACTAGAGTATTTCTCAGGGAAAGCGGAAATCATTGAGGACATTTTTAAGGATACTGACTGGAGCGTAAATTACAACCCCGCAACCTATGAATGGGACGTGAGCAAGAACGATGGCACTGTTGTTTGAGCATGGTGAGCAGGCGCAGGTCTCTGATCCGCAAACTCTCAAGCGTTTTCTAAGCGATGTATGGATATCTCGCGCTTCCCAGTCACGGGACCAGCAAGACGACATGGACGACGAAGAAACTGGACGTCAGCCATTTCTTACGTTCGATGGTAATTGGGTCCGGGCTCGAAATTACATCGGCTTCATACAGGATGGCACTCAAACAATAGAAATCTTCCCTAAAGTATTCAAGCAAGTCTCGCCGTCGGACGACAACAAGCTGCTCATGCTGAGGCACATCTTTTATTGGCTCGGCTATTGCCGCAAGTGGCGATTTCCTTTTTCACCGACCGGACTGGAGCTCTCCGAGATCGACTCCTTGCCTGAGTTGATAATCAACCTGATTGCCAATCAGTTTCTTGACACTGTTTCAAATCAACCATTAAGTCTGTATCAACTAGTCGAAGAACCACTTCAGCGACCGCGAGGATCAATTAACTTCAAACGATACGTAGCAAACGGGCTCTCACGGGGTAATCTCCATGTCCTGGAATGTGACCATGAACCCTTTGTTTTCGATAATCGCGTAAACAGGATAATTAAGTATTGTTGCCGGCTACTCCTCAACCGCACCACGCTTACGGAAAACGTTCATCTTCTTCAGGAGACGCTCTTTGTTCTCGATGAGGTTCAGGACGAGGTCGCCACTGTACATGATCTGGAAAGAATTACATTGAATTCATTTTTCGATGAATACCTGTCGGTGATGAATTCATGCCGCATGATCCTCGGCCAGCAGATATATTCACATCGTCCATATGACCTCTCGCAGTGGTGTTTGTTGTTGCCCATGGAATATATATTCGAGGATTTCGTTGCGGGTTTTCTATATAAGAAATTCAATCGTGAATGGCGGGTTGAGTATCAAAAATCAAATATGTATTTGGTAGACCATCCTTCTGCAATCTTTCAGATGCAGCATGATATTTTTCTCACATCAAGAACAAAACCGTCGCGAAAGTTGATTATTGATACAAAGTACAAACTTCGTCCAGCTGCTTTCAAGAATGATAAGAAGAAAGGTGTCTCTCAGACGGACCTTTATCAAATGACCAGCTATGGGTTTCGAAGAGGCGTTAACGATCTTATTGTTCTTTACCCGAACACATCTGAAACTCTGAACGAAGCTGACACTTTTCAGATTCGTTCGGGATTCCAGGGGCAGGACATCCTAAACGTAACCGCAATAGACATACCATTTTGGTCAATTATTGAATTTGACTCGCTCGCCGAAAGGCTTGAATCTAGGCTTAACGAGATATTGTTTTGAACCTACCCAACTTGCAAGAGACGCCGGTCCTCCACAGTTGTAGCGATTCACACTTGTCCAGACGTAGGAGATATCGGGACGCACAGAGCCGTGACGAGTGACAGGTGACGAGTGACGAGCCGGACCGTCTAAGGCGATACGGCGATGCAGGCGGTAGCCGCGGAGGCCGGCTTTCCAGAGGGCGCGGCGTAAGAGCAATTCCGGGGCGGAGTCTTTGGCGCGGTTGGAGCTCATGACGCGCGAGACGGCTTCGCTCTTGGGTGCGGGTGAACGTTTGTCGCGGACATAGGGCACAGGTCAAAATATAAAAGGCAAAAGTGAAAGGGCAAAAAAATGAAAGATCGGTAATCATTCCAGGGCGGCGATCTTTTGTAACCTTTCGAGCAAGATTGGGATTCTCGCCTGGCTAGCGCGGTCGGGCAGTAGATATCCTGGTAAAGCGTCCAGGAATTCGCGTGACTTGAGTAAACGGCCGATCTCGCTTGCGACATAGCTTCGCAGGTCAGCGGGCGAGTCTGAAAGTTCGTCAACCAGTGTCGGACGGCCGTCGATGACATTTACAAGATCTTCGAGATCATGGCTTGATAAGAAATCGTTATTGCCTCGGTCCTGAAATGTTTCGAGCTTGGTAGCACAAAAGTATGGCGGCGTTACGACCTTGATGGTAATATTCGGAGCGATCTCTTTAAATTGCGCCGATTCGGCGGCAGGTCGATGCCACGTGTTTGAAAATCCCAGGATCTTTTCATTTAGTGGGATCACGTCGAGAACGATTATATCGCCGAGCCACCGGCAGATGGGAGCCCCCTCGCTGGTATCTCTCGTGAATCCGGCCGTTTGCAGCTTTTCCTCGAATCGTATGTACTGGGCATAAGTTGTGGCGTGAACGATCGTGTCTACGTCATCTGTTGGTCTGACTTCCGCTGCAGCTTCGTCCGTGATGAACAGCCCGGTTGTGCATCCGCCTACGAAGACAAGCTCTCGGGTAAGCTCACCTAATTGAGCAACTGCCGCCCTCAGCATCTCGATATTCGGATCAGCCATTTCGAAGTCTTTTGATCAATTCCTTTTCTGCGACATTGCGTTCTCTCGCGCGGCCGTCGCGGATGGCGTCCAAAAGGGCGAGGCGTTGGTACAGCTCAGAATCACGTCGTGCAGCGTCCGGGACCGATCTATACAGCGGTTGTAGGCCCACGCCACGCTGCGAGCCGCGAGGGTCAGGCCAAACGGGTATCGGATCGTCACCTTTTTTTATCAACCTATCAAGGGGCGGGGCAGCGTAGGAAGTTGGCATGCCGCGAGTCGCCTCTCCCCGCTCCGCCGGAAACGAATATTTTACGCCGTGGATCAGGAATTCCTCCACGGCGCTAAGATTTGGAGCCTCTGCCATCTCTACTCCATGGATCAATCTGGCCGAGCGCAGGCGTTTGACGGCCGCAAAGACTTCGGACCGGCTCATACCGAGATCTTTGGCCAGCACAGCATAAGCGGGCCTAACGCCAGCGGGCGACCCGCAAAGCTTTATTAAAACTACAACATCCTGAGGCTTCAGTGACATATTAGCTTCCATTGCATTCGCGATTCGCGAATCACGAACAAGCTTATAATACTCTACGAAAGTGAGTCACCGCAAATATTTTTACTAGCCGACTGGGAGAGTGGAGAGTGGAGAGCAGAGAGTGGAGAGTGGAGAGTGGAGAGTGGAGAGTGAATTAACAAGATCTGTTATCCGCGTCTTTTCGCGTGATATGGGGGCGGTAAAGGAAGAGCCGGCAAGATGCCGGCGTTCCGTTTTGGGCAAGATGCGGGCGTTGCGTTAGAGCATCGACGAGAGGATGTCGGCGATGTCTTTTTCGGTGGTGTCGGGGCTGATGAAGCAGAAGCGGGTGATGGTTTCGTCGGCGTCGGCGGCGCGAGATTTGGTGGGGGCGACCAGGGCGAAGCCGGCTTTGTGATTGCGGTAGGTCCATTCCCAGTAGTTGTCAGGGGCCCAGCCGATGCGGCGGAAGAGGACGCATGAGAGGCTGGGAGGGCGGACGAGTTCTACGTGTTCGGCGGCTGTGATGAGGCGGCCGGCGATCTGGGCGAGTTCGATGCCGCGTTCGACGGCTTGAGTGTAGCGATCGGTGCCGTGGGTGGCGAGCGAGAACCATAGGGGCAGCCCGCGAAGCCGGCGGGTGAGCTGGATCTGATAATCCGAGGGGTTAAAGCCGTTGGTCTCGCCGCGAAAGATGTCGA
The DNA here is from genome assembly GCA_041745615.1 of Pyrinomonadaceae bacterium. GTDB lineage: Bacteria > Acidobacteriota > Blastocatellia > Pyrinomonadales > Pyrinomonadaceae > OLB17. The sequence continues at coordinate 182,905 of JBGTIP010000017.1, forward strand.
GGTAATCGCCGCCCTGCTGATGAGCGCGTTTGGCTAGCTCGGGCTGGCGGTAGAGAACGGCCCCGCAATCGTAGGGCGAAAAGAGCCATTTGTGCGGATCGATGGTGACGCTGTCAGCGCGTTCGATGCCATTGAAAAGGGGGCGGACGGACGGCGCGGTCAGGGCACCGCCGCCGTATGCGGCGTCTACGTGGAACCAAAATCCTGCGAGTTCACAAATATTGGCGATGCCGGCGAGATCGTCGATGATCCCGGCATTTGTCGTGCCCGCTGTGGCGATGACAGCGAAGACGCGTTGGGAGTCTTCCGGCGAGAGATCGATGAGGGCGGCGTCGAGAGCGGCTGCTTCGAATCTTTCGCTCGAAGGGATAATGAGCAGATCTGCGTCAACGACCTTTGCCATTGCTTTGACCGATGAATGAGCACCTTCGGAGGTGATGATGATGCCGCGGGTGCGGTCACGGTCCGGCACCCTAGCTCGCCAGGCTTCGCGGGCGGTGACTATGGCGGAGAGGTTTGCGGCGGTGCCGCCGCTTGTGAAAACGCCGAATGAGCCCTCTGGCATTCCGGTCAGGGAAACGAGCCAGGCCATCGCCTGATTCTCGGCGAAGATGCCCCCGGCGCCTTCCATCCAATAGGCACCGTGGATGCTCGACGCCGAGGTGACGAGGTCGAACATGATCGCCGCGCGCGTCGGCGACGCAGGCACGAA
>JBGTIP010000018.1:0-1829 GCA_041745615.1 Pyrinomonadaceae bacterium
TGTGAAAGCCCCTTATCCCGGCAAAGCGGCTTTTTTCTGTATGAGGATGGTTATCCGCGATGTGCAGATCAATTTGCCCTTATCGTTTGTGATCTCGATATTCCACACATTCAGCGTGCGGCCCGGATAAAGCGGTTTGGCGACGACAGTAATGATTCCCTTCGAAACGGCCCTGAGGTGATTGGCGTTTATTTCGATACCGACAGGAGTAACCTTTGTGAGATCAGCCGAAGAAACGACGCCGATCGATGCCGCGGTTTCGCATAGGTAAAGCGAAACGCCGCCGTTCATGATGCCGACATACTGGTGTACCTTTGGCGTAACCTCCATAGTCAGGACAACGCGCTCGGCAGTAGCAACCTCGACCTTGACACCGAGAAACTGCAGCAACTCGTTCTCCGCTGCTTGTTTTATAAGTTCTGACTTGTCCATTTACGTCGCGAGATACCTTTTCGCAGCCTCTAGCGCCTCGGCGACCCGTTCAGGTGCCGTTCCGCCAATTGTGTTTTTAGCCGAGAGGCCCGAATCGATGGAAACAGCCTCGAACACATCGTCGGCGATCACGGACGAAAACGTCCGCAGCTCGTCTGCGGACAGATCGTTCAGTTCCTTACCTTCGCCTGCTGCATAGAGGACCGCCCGTCCAACAGTTTCGTGGGCCGTTCGAAACGGTACGCCTTTCCTGACGAGGTAATCAGCCAGGTCGGTCGCGTTAAGAAAGCCCTCCATCACTGCTTGACGAGTCCGTTCCTCGTTAATAACCGCGTTCTCAACAACTATTGATGCTGCCCGCAGCGAGATCTGTACCGTGTCGACGCAGTCAAAGACCGCTGCCTTATCCTCCTGCATGTCCTTGTTATAGGCGAGCGGCAGCCCTTTAAGCATCGTAAGCAGCGACATCTGATGCCCGAAAACCCGCCCCGCCTTTCCTCGCAGCAGTTCGAGCGCATCCGGATTTTTCTTTTGCGGCATCAGGCTCGATCCGCTGGAAACAGCGTCACTGAGTGTAACGAACCCGAATTCGCGCGAGCAATAAATTATCAAGTCCTCGGCGAGACGCGAAAGGTGGACCATTATCAGTGAACAGGCACTAACAAACTCGACAGCGAAATCGCGGTCCGACACCGCGTCGAGACTGTTTACCGAAACAGCGTCAAACCGCAGTTCCGAAGCCACTGATTCCCTGTCGATCGGGAAGCCTGTGCCGGCCAATGCTCCGGCCCCGAGCGGCATAATACTAACTCTCTTTTTGACATCCGCAAGCCGGTCGCGGTCGCGCCGAAACATCTCAAAATAAGCGAGGCACCAATGTGCGAACAACACCGGCTGGGCCCGCTGAAGATGCGTATAACCTGGGATCACCGCATGGCGATAGCCATTTGCCGTGTCGACCATGGCTGCCTGCAGATCCCGGACAAAGATGTCGATCGCATCTATCTCATCGCGGAGCCATATACGGAGAGCCGTTGAGACCTGATCATTTCGGCTGCGGCCGGTATGAAGCTTCCGGCCCGGATCCCCAATGGCCTCGATCAATTTGGCCTCGATAAAGGAATGAACATCTTCGGCGGCAGGCGAATTGAAAAAATCGGGGTCGATAATGTGATCGGCAGCTAATTGCGTCAAACCGCCCACGATCTCTTCCGCTTCCTCGAGGGTCAAAACACCAGCCTTTGCCAATCCGTTTGCGTGAGCAACGCTCGCCCGAATGTCGGCAGCGAAGAGCCTGCGGTCGAATTGAAAAGAATCATTAAATTCGGCAAATGTCTCATGCGGTTCTTCCGTAAATCGGCCGCCCCATAGTTTGCCCGGATTATCTGTCATTTAAT
>JBGTIP010000019.1:0-285312 GCA_041745615.1 Pyrinomonadaceae bacterium
GGTAATAGCGATGGTCAACGGGTTTTGCCTCGGCGGCGGTAACGAGTTGGCGATGGCATGTGACCTGAGGATCTGCAGCGAAAATGCCCGATTTGCACAGCCCGAGATCAACCTCGGCATCATGTGCGGCGGCGGCGGCACCCAGCGTCTGACCCGCCTCGTCGGCGAAGGCCGATCGATGGAGATGGTCCTCACCGGCGATATGATCGACGCCGCGACCGCGGAAAAGATCGGCCTCGTAAATCACGTCTACCCCGCTGCCGAGCTTGAGACAAAAACGATGGAACTGGCCGAAAAGATCGCCGAAAAAGCACCGATCGCCCTGCAGTTATCCAAAGAAGCCGTGAAATTCGCCTCACGCTCCAACCTCGACGAAGGCCTCCGCCGCGAGGTCGACCTTTTCGCGATCTGCTTCTCGACCGAAGACAAACAAGAAGGCGTCGCAGCCTTCCTCGAAAAGCGAAAGCCCGTTTTCAAGGGCCGTTAAGTTGCGAAACCGACCCTCCCATAAGTTTCGAAACTTGACCCTCGCAGCCATTTTCGATAAATTCTTTATTCCGCGACTCGGAACTCCAAACTCCGAACTCGCCACCAATTAAGGGGACGTAGCTCAGCTGGGAGAGCGCTGCAATGGCATTGCAGAGGTCAGGGGTTCGATCCCCCTCGTCTCCACCAAAAACCCAAAGGCTCCTGGTTCCTGGGCAGGAACATTCGCCCCCGAAGCATACTACTCAATTACGTAGGTCTCCGCTGCAGAGCTTTCGTAGAGAGATTTTGCGCTCTCGCTCGAGAATATGGCCTCTCTGACCATTTTTTCCTTCAGATCCAGCACTTTGTATTCGCCGTTCACCACTGCTACAGCCTCGATCCGCCGGTAGACGGAACCATGAACTTCTGCATACCTCGCGAGTCCTTTTAGTTTCGGCAGAGCGTCAGATAGATGGCTGCTGTGCGGGTCGATGAGATCGGCCACGATGTTTCCGCTCTGGCCACGGCCAAAGAAAACAAAATCCGGCCGGACGATCTTTGGTGACTTATCGGCCTCATAGATAATTCCCAATGAATCCTGGCTGGCCCGGCTTGGGTTCCGATACCAGGCAACATAATCATTCCTGGCTAACTCCGTTTTGAGAACATCTGTTTCCCATTCGTTCAGATCGGCCGGGAAGGTACCATCTTCGTCGCAAAGCAGGTGATTCTGAAACGTAGGAAATGCGGACTCATTACCGTTGGCATCCCGAATAGACGATCCCTGAAGCCTTGATTTGGGTCTTGCCAGATCGACATCCAGCGGATGGGCGCTCATTTCCCGTATCTCGCGATAAACGTCCTGTCGTTCGTCGCTCAGGCTTCGTATCGCTACACGATGATCGGTCAGCCATTGATTGGAGAGTTTTTCGGCCTCCTCTTCCAGATAACCCTTGATCTCCGAAACCAGGCCGAGCGCCGCAACCACGGTATGTGCCTCGATCAACGCATCTTCAGGTTCCTCCTCGTCAGATGCTTCGCTCGCCAGCTTTTCACTATACGTTCGGGCTAGATCGGCCGAGATCGTTCGACTTGCACGTCTGTAGGCATCCTCGATGACGGCATAGTCTGCAGCCTCAATGAAATCATCGAATGACATTGCTTTCGTTGCGACATCCGCCTTGACCCTCTTTCCTTCGACCGTCAGGACTGCCTCACGTGCTTTTCTTATTTCGTCCTTGTATCTCACCTGAGCGGCATCCAGTGCCTTATGCATTTCGCCGTGGGCGATCTTCCCGGCATCCGGCAAAAGCCCATCGGAGGCGAGTTCGTGGGCGAGTGCCGTTAAACGCTTTACCGGTTTCGCCTGACGCTTTGGCAAAGTTTGTGATGGAAGCGAGAGAAACTTGTCCCAAACCCCATCGGGAACCGAAGCATTCGGCTTTAGATCCCGCGGATTGATCAGGACCCGCCGCGTCGGGATCCCGTCCTCAGATTCAGCACCGGCCGTAAGTGCATTGACGACCGCCTGGACCGTCGTCTTATTAAAATGCGGCAGAAGGCAATCGACCGCGTTCAAACGCTCGTTGCCGGGAATTCGACGGGCCAGCGGCGAACGCACCATTCTGCCCAATAGCTGTGTGATGTGCGTCTTGTCCGATGCGGCCCTGAACGAAACCATAACCTCGGCACGCGGGCAATCCCAGCCTGTGCTGATGGCGTCTTTCGCTATGAGCACCCGGACCCATTCTGATTCCTGTACGCGCTCGGGCGAAATATACGGAGCGGAATAGCCCCCGAAACTCTCGGTCTTGTGCTCGCCAAAAACATTCGCGATCGAATCCGTCGGCAATTCGGGCCACGTGTCAAAGATCGTCTTTAGCCACGTCCCGATCTCGTTTGTGTCAGGCGAATTCGGCACTTGCAACACCATCAGCGGAAGCACCGTGACCGGGTCGCCCTGTTCCTTTGCATAAGTTCCCCATGCTTTCGATATCTCCTCCAGCGACCTGGTCCCGCGGCGGAGAAGTACGGTCGTGAAATCACCCGTTTCGTCTGGTACGTCCAGGTTGATCGTGTCTTTCAAGAGACCGGATTCCTGCACCTTGCTTGAATCCACGACAACGTTGGGCAAAGTCGAGCGGCCCTCCATTCCCGAGATCGCTTGATTAAATCGTTCCACCGTAGCCGAGATCCCCCAAACCACCGGAATGCCCGGTACGCCGCCCTTGCCGTTGATCAATCGCTTGACGATAGTCGTTTTCCCTTCACCGCCGACACTGCTCTCCTTCATCCCGCGGTGGGCCTCGTCGAGGACAAGGTAAAGCGTCAGTTCGGGATCTTCGATAGTATTCTGTATTGTGTCCCAGATCGTGTGTGAGCGAAGATCCGGCATCAATCGGGGCTGTTTCAAACCGGTACCGTCGTCTTCCTCAGGTTCGCCCCCGCGCACCAATAGGCTTTTCTTCGAAAACTTCTGAGTGTTTAGAAAGTAGATCTTTCCAGCCTCGAACTTGTCCCTGGAAAAGGTATTTCCGACAGTTACAAGCTGAGAGACATTGAGCTTGTTCGATGCCTCCATCAGCCGAAACTTCGACTGCTCGTTCAACGATGGATCGTCGCTGAACCAGATCACAACCGCTCCCCGGTCGGGTTCGAGATCAAAATCCTCATCCCCATAAAATAAGGCCTCGAAAACGGCCGCAGCCATTACGGTCTTGCCCGCACCGGTCGTTGCCGTCAGCGAAAAAGCGTGCTTATCGCCGTCTTCATGCCACCGCTTTCGCGCCTTTCTGAGATTGACTAAAACGCTCTCGACGGCTTCGTTCTGATAATCTTTGAGTATGAATTTCATCTTTTATCGGCCCTTGCTCGACAGCCTGTGTAAGAAATGAATTGCCTCCTCCAATGACTTGCCTCCCTCTTCAGAGGGAGGTACAGGGTCAAATAACTTCTTCGGCTTTAGCCGAATCTTGATCGACCAGAAGTAAACGAATTCGGCTAAAGCCGGAATCATTTGGAGCCACTCTAACCTCCCTCTAAAGAGGGAGGCAATTCATCCCCAAAAGGAGGGGAACCCTCTAAAGAGGGAGGCAATTCATCCCCAAAAGGAGGGGAACCCTCTGAAGATGGAGTCAATTCATTTCTCTAAACATAGAGCCGATCATCCTCTACCTTCCCGCCGAAAATCTAAAATTCGTCAAATACGACTCATACAATTGCACCGGCTCGACTGCTTTCGGCAGCCGGAGGGCTACTGACTGAAATCGCCGTTCATCGTCTGTCACAATGAACGCGATCCGGATCGATACATTCTCGACGGCTTCCAAAAATGGTGCTGCCTGATCGAGGTCGATGAGCAATCCGTAAGTTTCTGATACTTCCCAGCCGGCGACAGGCAGACGATCTATCCGTTGGCCTAAACTTCCCGCCTTCATCCACAGCACCGGGGCTATCCGCGAAAACGCCTGGTTGTGGCTGACGCCTACCGGTGTTTCATAGGTCAGCGTAAAAAATTCGGCATTTTCCTCAAACCCGTCAGCCATCGGGAACTCGTCAGTGAATTTGTAATCGCCCTTGATCGGCTCGCCGTCCGGCGTCCGCCCCGTGATGGCAGCTTCGATGCGGGGCTTGGTGATGTAATCGCAGATCCCCCATTTCTCCCATTCCGCATCGCCCGGCCGCAGGCCCTGCTCGCGAAGCCTCTTCTGCTCGTCCGCCGCGACCTCGTTGTTCGTCACGCTGATGCACTGCCGCCGCCCGCCGTCCTGCTTGTTCAGCCGCATCACGGCGTGAGCGGTCGTGCCGGAGCCGGAGAAGAAGTCGAGGACCACGGCTTCGGGTTTGTTAGCGACAAAGAATCGAAGCGCGTCTTCGACGGCGTAGAGGGATTTTGGAAAAGGAAACCGCCTATCGGGCATGAAAGTCCGCAAGAGGCTTGTCCCGTGGCTGCCGGCGTCATGGGCAGTCATATTCCAAACGGTTCTCGGTGCCGCGGATCGAGTTCCTTCAGCGTATCGCAACTCAAGAGTGCCGTCGTGCGCAGTGCCGACGACTTGAAGACGACCCTCGTCAATGGCTGCCAATTGGTTGAATGAAAGATAGTAGATCGGCACCGATTTTCTCGCTAAGTCAATTCTTCCCGTACGGACGGCGCCCTTAGACATTAGGTCTCGCAACGTTTCTGGTACGACCGACCAACTAAACTGTTGGCCATTACTTCTCGGCGGCCAGATTGCTACTGTTCCGGCTGGAGACGCACTAGGTTCGTTTTCAGTAAGCAATACGGTATCGCCGACTGAGTGTATTCCTGAGCCATCTTCATAGACATAGATTGGATACCAAGAACCTGGATTGTGTGCTCGTAGACCCTTGCGGCCGGTGCGCGCTAAACCTCGCCAACGAACATCTTCGTCGAGGGCGTAGTTTCGGTCGGTAAGCATGTCAAAATTCCAACGCGAAATCTGAACCTTTCCGATTTTTGCGAAGAAGATATATTCATCAATTCGCGCAAATTCGTTACCGCGAGCCGTTCCTTTGGGATTTATTACGCTCGCAACCATCTGGACCTCAGCTTCAGGAAACACCTGCTCAATCAGCAATCCCAATCGCAGATACTCCTTTTCATCGATAGTGACGATCAGCACCGAATCCGTCGGATTCAGCAATTCTTTCACCAGAAGCAATCGCCGCTCCATCATCGCCAGCCACTTGCTGTGGCGATAGAGGTCATCGCCTTCGACGAAATCGTTGTTGTATTTCCAGTCCTTAGCTCCGGAGTTGTACGGCGGGTCTATATAGATCGCGTCTATCTTGCCCCGGTGCGTGAAGGTCAACGCCTGCAGAGCATGAAAGTTCTCGCCGTTGATGACGGTGTGGTACGGCTTGTCGCCGCCCCGCTCGACTTTTCCCGTACTGACAAGGCCCGGGTAGATATAATCGCGAAACTCGGCAGCCACGACCAGATCGTCGACTGGCACGGATATCTTTTCGCCCGCATCGTCAGACCCGTTCAACATGAGGACTGCGGCTCGTTTCCCCCCTGCCTTTTCAAAACCGTGTACCCTCCACACCCTCTGATCGCCCTTTTTGTTCGACCCGCGCTCGGGCAAAATGCGAACCTTGTCGCCTTTCCTCACAGGCCGTCCGGGCAATTCCACATTCTCCGGCGTGTGCCGCTCGAAATTCAACCCGAACGGCAGCCGAGATGACAGCGTCTTGAACTCGCGCTCAAGCTCTTTCCCAAGCTCTGGATCATTCGCCTTTACCTGTGAGATCAGATCAGTAAGTCGGGACACTTATTGTTACCTCGGAAAAAGATCATCCTTGAGAGAACGATGACGGCGCGGGTACGATGCCTGGAAACCTTTGAGGGAGAATAGCTCACCTTCTAATTGCGCACGTCAAGGATTTATAACATAAGACCTGATCCGTTTACGAATGTGCATCGCGCAGTCGAACGCGCTGCCGCGAATCGTAAGATAGTTGCCCCTTAAAGCATCTTGGTGGTGTCTTAATTTGAAAAAGGTACTGCACAACGCGACATTTGGCTTACCGATTGCTTGGCGGCGTTCTTGTGTTCAGGAAAACGCCTGTATAATCGCGCGCGATGTCTAATATCACCTCCGACATTCCGCCCCAGGGGGGCTTTGCAAAACTCAACGACAACCAACTTATCAAGTTCGGTGGAGGCGGTTTAGCAGTGCTGTTGTTCCTGTCCTCCATCGTCGCTGGAATATTTACGACGATTGATCCTAAGTATCTCGTCGGAGCCGGTTTCGTCGCCTTTGTCCTGATGTTATTTATATGGGCTAATCACGTTTGGCATTCTCAACGAACGGAGGCAGGAAATATCGGCGATGATCTGCAATTTGCTCCATATAGTGATATCGGGAAAGAGGCTTTACCACTACCGCCAACCGAGAAGGCGCCCGCCGCCCCGGATGCCGAAAAAATTGTGCAGCCACTTATCTGGGAACTTCGCTTTGAACGGGAAAGCACTAGATACGTGCAACGACTAGGCTCTGATGGGGATGATCCCGGAACTCCCGAAAGGTATTACATTGGTGTATATAACCCATCTCCCGACACGTCGATTCAAAGAGTCCGGGTAGAAGTCGATGTAGAAGGCCGCGAAGGAATTAGATACCATGCGATACGGTTACGAGAGAAATACGATCAAGAGCCGTTCAGTTTTGAATACACAATTAATCCAGAGTCCGAACTCTTTTTCTTGCTTGGTGAAGTTGATGGCAGCCGTCGGTTTTCTGTTCGTGGGGAGGATCAGCATGCGTTTCCGCCGCACAATGTCACGGTGGACATAGCTGTATCAGGGGAAAATGTTCCTAAAATAAGAGGACGACTGCCGCTATGGTGGAGACACCATGGGCTGGATATGTCCAGTGGGAGGCTCAGTAAAAAATAAATTGGCGTGGGCCTTCGAGGATGATAACGGAGAACAACAAATAACCGTTGCACAGATACCGCCAGCTACAAGTCCAGAAAATGCAGTTAAAGCATATATCGTTTCACAATATAGAAAAGGAAACTAAGAGAGGGCGTCCACCTCTACCAAAAAACGAAGCAAAGGGTAAATAGGTGCCGATTCAGTTGAGCGAGGCCGATGTAAAGGCATTCATTAAAGCAATGAAAAAGAGCGATCAAAACACGCTTTCCGGTTGGATGCGTGAGACTTTACGTCAGGCGATAAATGACTAAAAGAAACCGTCATTTTAAAAGAGATTTTTGGGGCGTAGCGGCATTTGTCATTGTGACCGCTCTTTTTATCGTGAAGATTCTATTATGGTTTCGCAATTCAAGTTAAGACGCTACCAACATCTTTCGCTAACCACGTGACAGGTCTTCGCCGAAGCGATTTATTCGTGCATCTACTTCCTATCTATGATACACTATTCTGCCCGAGCTTCTGTCCGGGATTGGATCTTTGAAAAAATCGTTGATGGATGGTAGATGGTTGTTCGTTGATCGTGGAAATAGTTCAAAGTTCAAGGTTCAAAGTTCAAAGTTGGGCCGCTTACCGGCTTCCGGGCACTCGCTCCTTACCAAGTACTTCTGGATCGCCTGTATTACGAAGTATTACTCTCCAGAAAAAAGGCTGGTACACGGGACAAACCCGTAAGTGAACATCATAAAGTGGTTATGGCAATTGCAGTGTCCCGGCGTGGGACAAAAACGGCCCTTTTTGATCGTTGATGGTTGATGGTTGATGGTAGACAGAGGACGGTTGATCGTGGAGATTTGACCACTGCCCACTGCCCACTGCCCACTGACCACCGACCACCGACCACCGACCACTGACCACCGACCACCGACCACCGACCACCGACCACGGGCGTGTAATACAGTTTTCAGAAAAATGGCTGGTACAGGCAGAAAATCTGTAAGCTGTTGCATCTCAAGGGGTTACGGCGAAATCGGTGTACCAGGGCTGGTACAAAAACGGGCCTTTGATCGTTGGTCGTCGATCGTTGATGGTTGTGGTTGATGGCGGGTGGTTTATGGTGGATACCACTGACCTTGACCTCTAACCCCCGACCACTGCTCACTGCTCACTTACCACTGACCACCGACCACCGGCAACTGGCCACTGGCAACTGACCCCTATTTGGGCGTAGAATCCGGGTGAAGGAGAATAGCATTTATGGATGAATATTTTTTGATATTTTCGCTGTTCTTTCCGCGGATCGTTCTGCTGGTCTACATCCTGATGTTTCCGGAAGCTTATCCGGCGAACGCGGTGCCGCAGTGGGGAGATGTTCTTTTGGGGATCTTTCTGCCCCGCGTGCTGATTTTGATATATATCTTTCAGAACATGGGCGCGGATAATGTGTGGTTCATTGCCCACATGGTTGTGATGATCCTGGCGTATTTTGGCGGGAGCCGGGAAACCCGGCGACGGAGCCGCCGCCGGGCAGAGGCGTGAGAAAGAACTTTACTTGGTCGGTTCGTCGGAAACGGTAAAGAAATCGCCGGTGCCGCTTTCGGTACGGAGCATCCGCATTACCTCTTCGAACCCGAACGGGCGTGCACCGCGGCGGCCGAAGACGGCTACCTGATTTCCGCTCTCGTCGGCCGCACGGTCACGGTCGAGGCCCTTTGAGATCGCAACCGCATCGCCTTTGGTCTTGAACGTTGCTATATGCACCGGAGCTGGCCGCGGGCTGAAGCCGGAGAAGGTCGGCATGGTTTCGGGGTCGGTCAGCTGCAGGACCTTGAGGCCGTTCTTGCCGTCCGCCACGTAGGCATAAAGACTGGCGTTCGTCATTGCGACCTTTACCTGACGGGCATCATTTAGCGTACCGCCGGCGTTGAAGGTCTGGTCGAGCCGAGGCTGTTCGGGACGCTCGACATCGATGATCGCGACGCCCTCGGGGCCATTTGCCACGTAGGCGTAGGTCCGGGCAACGTAAACATCTCGGGCATGGCCGAGCGGAACGCTGGCACCCTGGATTCGCGCGGCCTCGCCGCGGGCCTGAAGATCTTTGATATCCACAGTATGCAGTCCGTCCGCATCCGCTACGAACGCATATAAAAACTGCACGGCGACCGCCTTAGGATTGTTGAACGGGATCTGTTTAGCGATCCTCGGCTGCAGCGGTGTAGAAATATCGACGATCACCAGCTCACGCTCGGTCGTCAGATAGGCAAAATTGCCGGCGATAATTACGTTATTTGCGCCGGTTAGAACACCGTTAGGATTGTACGTGAGGGACCGGCTCAGGAAGTTGTTCCTGGGGTCGCCATCGAGCAGCGTCGCGGCATTCACGAGGATCAGCCCTTCGAATTTATCCGCGAGGTAGAGATACGCGTAGAGCGGATGGATCGGCCCTTCCTCGTTGATGGCGGGTGCGGGTTTCCCGGCTTTCCTGGCCTCTTCGTTGAGCCTTAAGGCCTCCTCGGGCGGCACCTGGACCATCGTACCGTCATCACGACGGACAGTGCGCCAGCGGGCGGGGTCAACCGCAAGAGTTGACGGGGCAGCCACAGCGGTTGCGTATTTAGTGGGTACGTAAAATTTCTGGCCAAGCGGCGAAACCGGTGCCGTCACGATCCGTTCTGAGAAACCCTTATGATCGATCTGGGCAACGTCATAGACACGCAGCCCGCCGCTGCCGGCCGCCGTGTAGGCATATTCACCGCGGACCTGGACCTGAAGCACTGCGGGCCGGCCCTTGTTCTCGTAAACTTCTCTAAGATGGCGGCCGCCGCGGACGAATTTATCGTAATTGTCTTTATACGCGAGCTTATGCAGGTTGCTGCCCAAAACCGCCTGAGGTTCTTCGTGTTCGGTAACGACCACGGCCTCAAGGGCATCGGTGGCAGCCACGTAAACGTACCGGCCCATGAAGTTGACGAAGTTTGTGCCCTGCAGCATCACTTGCGCGAGCCACGCGTTATTGTCCTTGTTATTTGAAACGTGGCAATCCGAGCAGCCCTGAGTTTCCTTACCGCGAACGGTATGCGGGACATGGGTATTAAATGCCTGGCCCGAAAATCCCTCGGCCGAGACCGTCTGCTGCTGGCTGTAGATCCATTCACGATTCTGATTACGTGAACTTACGAGCACGGCCGAACTCGACCGAACGGGTGCGATCTTGTGTCCGGTCACCGTGCCGTCTTTGCCGAGCATAAAGATGTCGTCGCGTATGACCTGGAAGTTATAGGAGGTAAAGTTGCGCGAGTCGCCGCCCTCGTTATGGCGGTTCGGCATCTTTCGGTTTGCTTCCATCGAAAGGTGGCAGCCGAAACAGCTTGTGACCCACGAAGTATGGCAGGCGTAACACGTCATGCTGCTTTCGCGGTGGGCGAGGCGCTCGTCGCTCGCCTTCGGGTCGCCCCAGGTCGTATTGTCACGCTGCATCGTCTTGGCGTAAGCCGACTTTTCACTATAGTCGTCCGTGCCCTCGGTGACGGTGTCCATCGTCTGCGTGACCTTCCAGCATTTGCCCGTTTCGACGAGGGAATTCTGGACTATGTCTCCGGCTTTAAGAGGGATCGGCTGGCCGTTCTCGTCATTGCATACCTTAGAACGCGCCGTGGCCGTGGTAAGCACCTGGAGTATCGACATCCGGCGCCCGTCGGACCCGCGAAAAGCTGGACGCGTCAGGTCGCGGCCGATCAGAGTTTTTTTCTGGCGTTCGCGTAGAGTGATCTCGCCGCGATTAGTGATCTCGGCTGCCGCATATCCGCTCGTTATACCGGTCGCTTTGGCGGTCATCGATCCGTGGCAATCGATACACCCGATCTCTACCGCAGCGCGCGGTTCGTTATAGAGAATGCCCGTGCCGTGGCTGTCCTGGCCGAAATGACAGTCGACGCAATGCATTCCCCGCTCGAGATGAATGTCCTGCAGATGGACGGCCTTGCTAAACTTGGCGGGATCATCAGGAGAGATGGGCTGGCCGGATGCATCGAGCAGATTGCCCTTGCGGTCCTTGTTGTAGACGTTTTTGAACATCCACCCGTGTCCGTGGCTGTCGGCAAACTGAACGTTCTTTAGCCTGGCATTAAAATCCGGAGTGCCGGTTTGCTCAAGAAATATTGACTCGGACCACTTGCCTCGCAGCGATGCGGCCTCTGGATTCTTGTCGAGCTTTTTGACCGTTTCCGACTGGCTGGGATTTATCTGCTTGTCGGTTGGATACATCTCCTTACCGTCGGTCTCATTGTCCCACCACGTCCGGCCGAGGTAGGTCGCGACCATATTGGTGCCGGGATGCATGTGACAGGTCATGCACTGTGCGGTCGGAATACGGGTCGTGAATTCGTGTTTGATCGGATGCCCGGGCTCGTTTCGCGGGATGGATGTGTCGGCTGATTGAGAGTAACCGCGATTGCCCGCCCCGGCATAGGGTCCTGAAGACGCTAAGCTCGTATCATTAGCGTACACGACGTGGCAAGACGTGCAACCCGCTGATCGATAATCGCCCGAGTGGTCATTTGTGCCGAGGAAATTAAGCGTCGGGTCGAGAAGACGGGTTTTCTGCAGCCCGAGATATACGGGGTCCGTGCGATTATTAGTGCCGAGTCCGCGGGGGCTGAGTCCCTTATCGGGCTTGCCCGGGTCCTCTTCCTTGTCTGGAAGGCCGACCTCGAGGCGCCGTTTGCTGCCTCGCTCAAATACGCGAAGTATATTTCCAGGCTGCGAAAGCTCCCAACGCGGGAGCGGATAGAGAGAGGAAAGAAATCCTTTGAATGCCTGCTCTTCGCGTGTTGGGGCCGGGCTCTGGAACAGGGCCTGCGGATTGCCATCCTCACTATAGCTTTCGCCGAAAGCGGGATCCTTTATGTGATACCCCCCGTTGTTGTAAAGGGCTGCTCCCCAGAGCATCGCTCCGTGGGCCATCATGCTCGTCGCCGAGTTCTTGTTGATCGTGTTATGACATTCACCGCACGACTGGGCCACCACGCGAAAATCACCGGGGTTGATGAACCGAACAAACTCACGGCTTTCTTTTGCGATCAGCGTGTTCGAGCGTTCTGGGTTTCGGCTCGGACAATCGCCATCCCTGCAGCCCCACTCCTCAGGGTAACGCGGCTGAACGTGGGCTTCCTTTTCGATTGTAGTAGCGGGATTTCCGCCATGGCATGCGGTGCACGTCAGGCCCTGAGCGTCCTTTCCGTCAACGATCTTGTCGAATACATCGCCCTGATTATTATATTTGTGCATCGGCTCGATATTGCCGTGACACTTTATGCAGCCCTCCATCGGCGGAGCGGCGGGCGTGGCGGCCGCGGTGGGTTCGGGCACCGGCGTCGCCGCGGCCTCCGGAGCCGGAGTCGGCGTAACGGCCGGGGCTTTATTCACCGCAGGTTCAGCCAACTCTGCCCGTGTGCCGATCTTCCAGAAAGACACTACAAGCACCAACGTGAACACAAACAATATGACCAGCTTAAGACGATTTACATTGTTCGTTTTTGATGCCATCTCTATTCTTTCCTCTTGTTCAAAAGATCAGCTTCATCTGGCTGAACAGCGTGTATTGCGGCTTCGATGGATTAGGGACGTCGTTCGTGCAGAACCCCGGCACGGGGCAATTGCGTGCCTGGTCGGTGTAAATGTCCCGGAAGCCTTTGCCCGGTATCAGGATGTTTCCGCCGAATGTAAACGTGATGTTGTTGATCAGCAGTGGCCGATAGACAACGCCGAGGCTAAGGTCGTAGCCGATCTCCTTTCGAACATCAGGCTCGAAAAGAACATATTCAAGCGTCTGGGTCCTGTGGAAACGGAGATAGTTTGCGTTGAAAGATGCCTTCACCGTCGGTGTGATCTCGGCATCGACACCGGCGTTAAAGATCATGATACCGGGATTTACAAAACTGGCCTGTCCCTCGGTCTTTTCCGAACGCAGCGATGGCAGCAGGCTGTTGGGCTGGACCAATCCGACATCAGTCGAGAGCAGCTTAAATCCCTGGCGGCTCCAGTACGAGAACTGGCCGCCAACGAAATTCGGATCGTCGAAGATCGCGTCGAACCCCTCGGCCTTGTCGTCAGTGGGATCCTTATCGCCCGATGCAAAAAAGACGGATCCCTTTAATCGTAGCCAGTTGCGGTCGACCGACAACTCGGCAGCTGCCATGTGAGCCCGGATATCGGTCTCGCGGCCGGCGATCGGATTGAACTCATCCCTCCCGAAGGCGAAGTAATAAGAGTGCGTAAGATTGAGTTTGCCGATGTGACCGTCGCCATTTACCCCAAAATAGCCGGCCTGAACATCATGCTGGCGGGCACTGCCGATGAGCGCCGGCCGGACGGGGAAGCCGTTAGTATCAAGATGTTTGCGGCCGCGATCGTCATTGAATGCCCCGACGAGTTGGATGGTATAGCCCTTCTTGAGGAAGTCCTGACGGAAGAGATTTGCAATATAGACGTTCTGATGTCGAAACAGAAACCGGTTTAATCTGCTGTTGGTGTCCTTGTCGAGTTGATGGAACCAGGCCAGGTTGAACTGCGTCTTATTGTTCGAAAAAGCTCCGAAGGTTCTGATCCCGAGATTGTTGTCCGAATACAGGAAGCCGCGAAAATCGGCATTGAAAGGCTGAATACCAGCTCGGACTGACACTGAATCGTAGTTGTCGTTCGTATTGAAGAGCTTTATTTCAGCAAAAGCCTCTTCAAGTGAGACATGCGTGTCCGTACGCGTGGTCCCGCGGCGCACATCTATATTTACGACGCCATTCTCGCGGGCATTAAGATAATTGACGTTGAAGGTGGGCGAGATCTTGAACGCCCAGGCGCGGGGCTGAAATGTCGTTTGCCCCTTGAACATTTCAAACGAAACCTGGACGGTCTGGTTGAAGAAGAAGTTCTCAGGCCGTCCAAAGAAGTTATTGCTATCAGGATCGGCCGAACTGACGGCGGTGCTTGCTGGAACGCGGCGGATCTCGACGTTCGTGGTACTTACGGCGGAAAGCACCATGAACACGTCATTTCCAATGATCGGCAGGTCGCCTTTAATGACGCTTTGGTCGTAAGGGTTATACCACCGACCGCGTCGAAACGGGATATCCCGGCCGCGGGCCCCCCGATCACCGTAGCGGTCGTACTCAGGATATTCGATACGCCAGCGGTCGCGAACCTCTCGAGACGTGACCGACGGCGCCGGTGGCACAGGATCGGGGGTTGCGCCGGGTACCGCCTTTCCTGGTTCGACCACCGTAATGTCAATGTTGCGATCACCGCCGTCGACTATCACGTTTTCCAGGATCGGGCACTGGCGAGCAGCATCGCAAATTATATTCGTGAATACGCCATATTCTGGCGCATTTGCGCGGTCAAACCTTGCTTCGTATGGAGCTTCGATAGTTATGCGGTAGGCTCCGGCACGAAGCCGGATTGAGTAACCGCCGTCGGATCGGGAACGTGACGTTTCGGTGTCGCTGCTGGTTTGGTTTGTCGCCACCACTGTGACGCCCGGTAAAGGTTTTCCCTCGGCGTCAACGACTTTGCCAGTCAATCTCCCGCTGGAAGATTGGGCCAAAATTGTAGAAACGCCAAGTATTATCGACACCGCGAACCAAGAAAATAGCTTGGGTAATCCCGACATCATAAGGTGAATTCGTCTGAACTGTAAATAAATACTGACAGTGCTTTTAGCACAGTTCCATGGCAATGACAATTATTTGCAAATGAAAAACTTGACTAGCGACGATTATTGTACGATATTCGTACGCATCATGAAGACAAAAACGATGGTGAAAAGTTTTCAGTTTTTTACCGCTTTCATGATCGTGCTGCTCATTTCTTCTGCCGCCCTATCCCAGAGTCTAACAGCCGCCGATGTGCAAAACATTATCGCTCAGGCTGTTTCGAAGGCTGTCGAGATGAATCAGAATGTCACGGTTTCGGTGACCGACCAGGAGGGAAATCTTCTTGGGACATTTGTCATGAATGGAGCCTCGCTAACGACCCGGATCCGGAGTGTGGGAACAGCGGGGCAGGGCTTGGAAGACCTGACCGTACCCGCCACAGCCGCATCGCATTCTAAGGCGGGGACCGCCGGGCTGCTTTCTTCGGGCGGCAATGCGTTTTCAACCAGGACCGCATCTTTCATCATTCAGGAGCATTTCGCACCCGGGATCGATAATCGCCCGGGTGGACCGCTCTATGGGGTCCAGTTCTCGACCCTGCCATGTTCGGATATTGCAATAGCGGGAGTTCCGCTTGGCCTGTCCGGCGATCCGGGCGGTCTGCCGCTGTACAGAAACGGAGTCGCTATTGGCGGGATCGGCGTCGAGGGTGATGGGCTCTACACGATCGACCGAGACCCGAGGGACCTTGACCAGTCGATTGAGGAGATCATCGCTGCGCATGGCGCGAGGGGGTTCGAGGCCCCTGCTTTGATACGGGCAGATAATATATTGGTCGAAGGCCTCAGGTTCCCATTCTCAAATGTTCAGGAAACTGCGCCGGTCAATATGATTCCATTTGGCAGTCTGCCGGGTTCTGTTTCAACGATGATCCGCCCCGCGCCGCCAAGCGACTTCGTACCCGGGGTTCTGAACGGTGTCAGCGGTCAGTACAGTTCGCGTTTTCCAACCGTGGCCGGTTCGGCTCTGACTCAGGCCGAAGTCCAACAGATCCTTGGAAATGCAGTAGCAATAGCGGACCAGACGCGAGCGGGTATCCGACAGCCCATCGGAAGCAATGCACGTGTTACGATGGCCGTTGTCGATACGGACGGTAGAGTCCTTGGTATCTTTCAGCAACTTGACGCGCCGGTATTCGGATTGGACGTTTCTGTTCAGAAAGCTCGGAGCGCTAACTTTTTTGCTCGCCCCGATGCCGGTGCGAAATTGACAGCGGCCGGATTCGGATCTTACGTTACGCGGGCAGCGACCGACGGAATAGACCTCAACGGCGCCATTGCATTTAGCGACCGTGCGATCGGTTTTCTCCATCGCCCGCTGTTTCCCGATGGTATTAACGGCACGCAGGCCGGCCCTTTCAGCACCGAGCTAGGCGACTGGAGCCCTTTCAATGTGGGGTTGCAGCTTGATCTCATCAAGGCCGCGTTAACCTCGCCCCCGATGGCTTGTTTATCGACATCCAAACTCAGACGGCGTCAATTTGTTAAACCCGCGGCCTGTCCCTGTACGGCTGTCCCGGAGTTGAGTAACGGTATCCAGATATTCGCGGGAAGCCTGCCGATCTATCGAGGTTCGACCTTGGTCGGTGCGATCGGCGTGAGCGGCGACGGTATCGACCAGGATGATCTTATCGCTGCGGCGGGAGCGAACAATTTTGCCCCGCCAACCGCGATCAGGTCCGACCGGTTTTTTGTTCGCGGTGTTCGTCTCCCCTTCCTGAAGTTTCCGCCGAGACCGTTTATTAATAGATAGCCATGCTTGGTTCACGTCCTCTAATAGCTGTCGTCCTGGTCGCAGCAATATTTGCTCCTACCATTGCCGCGCAGAATCTTGGTGCACTGGAGGTCGCGGGGCGGGTCCGTGTCGCGGGCAAGCTCGAGAAGGTGAGTCGAAAGCGATTTTACCTTTTTCGCGGCGGCTTCGAGGCTAATAAGGCACTAGTCGACCGGCTTCGCACGGCGGAATACACATCGAAGGATTGTTATTACTGTAAATCAAAAGCGAGTCCCGAATTCATTGCCTGGCTAAAAGCCCAGGATTGTGAGTCTCCATACTGCCGGGCGATCTCAGAAGAAGACACAAAGGCGGTACCTGAGTTTCTTGCCGCATATCAAAAGGGCCTTAAACAGTTTCGCAATAAGCCCGATGTCGCGCGGACTTGGTTGACCACAAACTTAACGCCGAGCATACGCGAAGGGTTTTACAATCAGCAGAAGTCCTCCATAGAAAAATTGCTGGGGGGCACTAAGCCTATCCAATCGACAATGACGGACAGTGTTTCCGTGAGAGCGATTTTTATCGATATTCCGATACTTTCGGACAAGTCGGAAAAATTCATGATCTCGAATATCGTGCCCGCCGAGATCGGTGGTAAAGGAATAGTTTGGGCGTGTGAGGTTGATATCGGAAGTGAAAGGAAGGTAACTTTTCCACTGCAGATTCCCGAGCCAGGTAAAACGGCGAGGAATTGCGAGGTATTTGTACGGGACCTGCCCGCTTGCACTGCAACGAGTTGTGATCCGAAATGATGACGCAACCCAAGTTCATCATATTTTCGTTTTTGGCCGTCTTAACGGTGGCGGCCCTGGTGCCCAATTTATCTGCTCAGCGTTGGGATCGATTCACACACAGTTCCGCAGCCCATAAAAAACTGGATTGCAGTGCGTGCCATAAAGTCCCGACGGTTAATTGGGTCGGCGCACGGGGTTTTCCGGATGTCGCGGATTACCCTGGGCATGCTTCGTGTTTCGGGTGTCATAGTCCGCGAACGGTTTTTGTCGGTAATCGGCCTGCTTTTTGCGGGATCTGCCATGTAAACCCAGGCCCGCGCGGGGTTGCCAGGTTGCCTTTTCCGCATCGGACCCGCTCAAAGGAATTCTCAAGTATTTTTCCGCATAATGTCCATCAGGACATAATCGCGTCAAATTTCATCCGAACCGCGACTCCGCCGAGGGAAGTTAGATTCGTTCGCGCGAGCCTCTCACTCGTCGACGACGACAAACCGCAATTCAATAATTGTGCGATCTGTCATACAACGGTGACCGAACTGCCGAAAACGACCCCACGGATCCCGTCTGGAATGCAGCCGCTGGCCGATGCTGCAGCGGACGCCTTCGTACCGACTGCCGGATTCTTTAAGAGCATGCCGAGCGGCCACACATCGTGCTTTACCTGTCACTATCAAAGCGTGGAACCAACGGCGAACCAATGTGCCGGGTGTCATAGCCTCACAACGCCCTATGCTGAATCCCGAGTCTTTCCGCGATACTCACTCAAATTCGATCATCAGCAGAAGGAGCACGCCATGCGCGATTGTATGACCTGCCATGTGCGCATCTCGCAGAATGCTGACCTGAAAGCGATGAAGGACGCAGACGTGCCGATAATGACCTGCAGCACAAGCTCCTGTCACGGCGGAAAGATCCTCGAGGAGATAGGCAGACGCGAATCCAGCATGACCGAAAAACAGGCGCCGTTCCAATGTACGTATTGTCATACTCCGGACATCGGCCGTTTCCCGGTGCCGCCGAGTCACCTGGCCCGCTAAATAACGATGACAGGATCTATAAGGTCGAGAGATCTGCTCAAAGCCCTACTGATATTTGCGGCCGTGGTGCTGTTTGCGGCAAGTTGTCTGCAGCAGGCGGAACGTGTTCCTGTGACCATTACCGCGTCAGAAACGCCCGAGCCTATCCCAATTAAGGCTTCGACGACTGCTTTCAACGAGTTTTCTCACGATATTCCGGAGCACAAGGAGTTTGAGTGCGTATCATGTCATCAGCGGGAGGGCGCGTCCAGGGAGCTTGAATTCGCCGGACACGAGTCGTGTGTCGGCTGTCATTTAAATCAGTTTACGGAACAGGTTACTGACACCCCGCCTGCCATGTGCGCGGTTTGTCACGACGATCTGCGATCGAATCCGCCAACGATGAAAGCTTTCCCAACAAAATTCAAGGAAGGCTTTAATATGAAGTTCGAACACTCGCTTCACGTTCGGGGCGACGGCCGTCCGCCTGAAGGATGCGCGTCTTGCCATCGATCGGCGGGTGCTGGAAAGACGATCCCGGTAGGGGTTCAGGCACACGCGAATTGCTATACCTGCCACACGGCTGACAAGGCGATCGGATCGTGCATTACATGCCACGAACTTGCTCCATACCGGCGTACCTCACCATCGCGATATGTTTTTCGAGCTATTTTCCGGCATGACGACCATACAGCCAGGCAGGGTGTGAGTTGTGACGATTGTCACTCTATTCGTCCCGGGGCTCCACAGGGAAGACAGGTTACAAGTATCGTCGCGAAGGAACATGACGGACCCGGCAATAATTGCGCCGACTGTCACAACGGATCCAGGGCCTTCGGCGGCAACGGTCCCAATGATTTCGCTAATTGCGCTCGCTGTCATACGGGTTCCGGCTTCAGCATGCTTCCCTAAATGAAGATCCGGCGAGACCGGCCAATTGTCTTGGTAAAATATTGACTTTCTCCCATGAATGGGGTTCTAATAATTAAACGAAAATTATGAAAAACCTGGCTAAGTTGATCGCAATCTTTGTGTTTGGTCTTGTGGGGCTGTTTACGATCCTTGCGAGCGCTGATGTGTCGCAGATCGGGCGGACTGCCCTTGCCCAAATTAGGGCCACGCCGACGCCTGTACCGGCGAATATGGCAAACAGTGCGAATGCGGCCCCCGCAAATAAGCCGCCAGCTAATACACCGGCGGCGACACCGCCTCCGGCAGCCAGCGGCGATATTCCCGATCAGGTACTCGGCCAATCAATAAAGAAAAAGTTTGTTTTGTCGCAAGACAGCCTTTCAGAATACGGCGAGTCTCCATTCGATCACGAAACACACGCCCTATTAAAGTATAGTCCGGACGGAAAATCGGTAGTGGCTTGTGTCGAATGTCACCATACGGACCAGCCTAAGTCTGCCCTTAAACCACCCCTCTTAACATCCGAGCGCAACGTCGTTCTGACGCTCGAAACTTGGAGAACGTCGAAACAAAGGGTCAGCGAATGCCGGTCATGTCATTTTCAGGATGGTGCGGTGCCTGATGATAAGGAGATGCCCACGGCGTCGTACACTGAGGGCGGCAAAACTACGGTCAAGGACCTAAACAACGAGCTTGCGTATCATATAAATTGCAACACTTGTCACGATGCGGCCTTTAAGCTTCGCCCTGAACTGAAGAAGAAGCCCGGCTTTGCGACATCCAAAGATTGTACTATCTGTCACAAGCCGAACTAATTAATGGGCCAAAAGCGCTGCGATAAATGCGAAGAAATGGTCGATGAAGCCAAGGCATTTTGCCCTGGCTGCGGGAACTCTTTTGTTGAAGAAGAACGCCGAGAGGCGTCGCATTTCGAAAAAATGGACAACACGGTCCAGCTCGGGCAGACAATGTACAATCAAATGTTGTCCGATATGGGGCTAAATGTCGCAAAAGCTCCGCCATCAGAAAAGCGAATCGAAATAATTGAACCTGTTGCTTCCGTTGCGCCGACCGCAAAAAGGCCGTCAGGTCCGCCGCCTCCGACGGGCGTTTCAAAAAAGACCAAATGGTTAATTTTAGGTGCAATAATTTTAGCAGTTGGTTTTATGGCCCTATTGGCGGCCGCCGTTCTAATATATATTTTTTGGCCGCGCATTAGTTTGATCCTCTCCTGATAAGTGAGCCGAAATGCCGCGTAAAATAGAAAAGCATGAACAGATAATCGATGCTTTTCGAAATGTCGATATTGTGTCGGAACTCGTCGAGCAATTGCCCAACGGGGAGTTTCGGAATGAGCTCGATATGGATATCATCCTGTTCGGCCGCAGCTACCGCGGCAAGCAGGTCGGCCCCTACACGCGGCTCCTCGAGTACATCCCTGGTGAGATCATCGTCCGGGAAAACACATGGGAAAGCAGTATTTTTTACATACTCGTCGAGGGCCGGTTGGAAGCGTCGGTGGGCGAACAAAACGGAAGCCGGAAAAAGGTAGGTGAGATCCCCCCTGGAAATTCCTTCGGGGAAATGGCTTTGCTCTCAGGTACGCCCAGGACCGCCAATGTGTCGGTGGCGGCCGATAGTGGGCCGGCCCTCGTCCTCGAGATCACCCGGCCAGCGATCAGACTGCTTCGGAAACTGCCGAAGTTCGGCAAGGCCCTCGATCGAAATTATAGAAATTACGGACTCTCCCTGTCTCTCAATGAGCTGCGGGATTATACCCATCTTGAACTTTCGCCCTCATTGCTTCAGCGGCTTAACGATTCGGCCCGTTTTGCAGTTTACGAAAAGGAGCATGTACTTTTTCGCGAGGGGGACCCGATAAATAGGATCTTTTTTGTCCGGAATGGTTGGATACAACGTGTTAGCGGGGTTGAGTTCAACCCCAAAGCCGCTGACCTTCTGATCGAATCGGACGAGTCAGTTGGCCTGGATTTTGTCGGAGCAGGCACCTGTCTGGGACTTGAAGCCGTTGACGGGCCGGCAAAATGGCCGTGTACGGCAACTGTTTGGGGGCGTTCCGAGGTGATCGAAGTGGCCGTCTCACGGCTGCGCGAAGACAAGGAATTAAGCTCGGCAGTATTGCCGTTTTTGGCGACATCGTCGAAACCTGAGCAATCCAGAGCACCGGTTCATCCGATAGATACCCGGGTCTTAACGGCTACTGGCCGCGAGATCGAGACGGGAGTCGTCGATGGGGTTAACCTCCTCGTAATGGACATGGCCAAGTGCATACGCTGCGGCAACTGCTCTCTCGCATGTCATAAGGTGCACGGCAATTCGAGGCTTGTGCGGCGGGGTATCCATATCGAGCGTCCGGTAAAACCCCAGAGCCCCAAGATCCAAAGTGTCCTCATGCCTTCGGTATGCATGCACTGCCAGGATCCCGAGTGCCTTACCGGCTGTCCGACCGGTGCCATCGCACGATTTCCCAATGGCGACATCGATATCGAGCCAAAGACATGCATCGGATGCGGCGACTGTGCCACACAATGTCCGTACAACGCGATCTCAATGATCGCCAGGCCGGGCCCAAACGGGAATGGCGACGGTTCGGTTAAATCATTTTTTTCGGCTTTTTCCCTCGGAGAAAAAAAGCTGCCTGAGCCGGTTACCCAAACCGAGAATCTTTTGGCCGTAAAATGTAATTTATGCAAAGATACCGGGCTAAATCCGCCTGGTGCAAAGAAGGCCGCCTACTCATGCGAAGAAAACTGTCCGACGGGTGCTCTTTTGCGTGTCAATCCTCGCGAATATTTTGACGAGATCAAGAACACGATCGGTATCACTCACTTGAGCAGTACCCATGCCATCGGCGAGAACATTCACAAGTTCGATCGATGGGCGACGATATGGCATATCGTCGGTATTCTCTTGGTTGTCGCGGGGGGGGCGGCGGCCCTTTGGGGAACTATAGCGTTTACACAGGATATCGCTCTTAGTCCCGGCTCCTGGGTCACGATGCGGTGGCTTACGGGGATCGCAGGTCTCGCGAGCATCGTTTGGGTTATGGCATACCCATTAAGAAAGCAGGTTTACAGGCGGCGGGCAGGGGCACTGCGGTACTGGATGCTTTCTCACATTTACCTGGGAGTTCTTGCGGGAGTGCTGCTGTTGGTACATGGGGGAACGAGCTCGGGCGGGCTGCTGACAACGCTGCTGATGATCTCCTTCGATCTCGTGATCGTCACCGGATTGTTTGGTGCGGCTTGCTATCTGATAGTGCCGAGTTTCATGACCAGGATCGAACGCGAACCTCTCTTGCTTGAGGACCTGGAAGCTCGCCGCGAAGAACTTCGCGCTGAACTCGTCCGTTCGACGGATGAGACGACGAATCCTGAACTTCGAGAGTTGATACAGAGAAAGGTGCGCCGCCGGTTTCTCGGCCTCCGGTACCTTCTCCGACAATATTTTAGAAAAGAAGACCTACAGACAATGCTGGCCGATGCCCGCGAAGAGTTCCGGGACGCTGCCGTCAATATGTCGAGAGCTGACGATACCAGGCTGATGGAAACAGTGGAGAATGCTGCCACGCTTCGGCGGGTAGATGCACTGTGCTATTTGCATCAGCTGCTAAAATTGTGGGTCGCCCCGCACGTACTGTTTACATCGATAATGTTGATCTTGATGGTCATTCATATTATTCAGGTAGTCTATTTCAACGTTCGGTAACGGCTGCTTCGTCCAGCTAATCAGATGGCTCAGGAAACCGGAAAATTTACGATCTCATACGTCGATCTAGGTCTTCCAACGAAAAAGATCGGACAGGACGGCATTTACCTTGGCCGCCTGGAAAAGTGTGAGATCGTCCTTGAGCATCACAGCGTTTCAAGGATCCATGCCGGGATCAACTTTGTCGATTCAAGATACTTCCTGATCAATCTGTCGTCGTCCAATGTCCTGACGCTTAACGGCCGGTTGCTTAAACCTCAGAAGTCCGATGTTTTGGCGGATGGCGACACTATTCAGATCGGGCCATTCACTATATCCGTGGGGCGGGTGGATGATGAAATAGTCCTGGTGGTCGAAAAGCAGTTTCTTGAAACCGTACCGGGCGCAAAAGCGGGCGCCGTTGAAAAGCCCCGTGAGCCGGCGGTCCCGACGGCCGATGGGGTTCTCAAAGTATTTTGGCAAAAACGAACTCGCGAAAAGGATGACTGGGGAACGCGGCTTCGGCCTACCGAGAAGCCGGTGCCCGGAAAATCGATGTTTAATTGGCGCCCGACCCGTGACCTTCGGCGGCAATGGCGCGTAGGGCTATTTATTTGGGCATTTGTACTGATCGGCGCTATCGGGACCTTTGCCTTTTTCAGATATCCTGGTGTCTATGCTCCCAAGCCGCTTGCCAGCCCTCACGCCGACAATATCGAGGCCAGCTCGATCGCCGCTATGTCGAATGCTAATTCATGCACGACATGTCATACAACAAATGAGCCGCTCGAAAACTCCTGCATCCGCTGTCATCAGGCCGAGCAGTTTC
This sequence comes from Pyrinomonadaceae bacterium, assembly GCA_041745615.1. Taxonomy (GTDB): domain Bacteria; phylum Acidobacteriota; class Blastocatellia; order Pyrinomonadales; family Pyrinomonadaceae; genus OLB17. The sequence goes on from JBGTIP010000019.1 coordinate 23,553, forward strand.
ACCCGTCGAACACAAAAGCCCACGAGGAGGCCGGTATAACCTGCACATCATGTCACAAGGAACATCAAGGCCGTGATTTTGACATGAAAGCGACCGCGATCCAGAGCTGTGCCGAGTGCCATAATGATAGTAATACGCAGACCTACAACGGAAAGAGTGTCGGTGCGGCCCACGGAGGGACATATGGATATCCGGTGATTGACGGGGCCTGGAAATGGGAGGGCGTCTATCGCGAAGTTGCCGACGCTATACCCGAGATCAATAATTCGGCGACCGGAGACAAAGACGAACAGGCAAAGCTGAGCCGCCATTTTCACGCAATACATGTGGCAAGGCTGACCGCCCCTGAAGGTGTTAAGGGAGACTCGCGAGGATTAGTTTCATGTTCCAGCTGCCACGAGAGTTTTGATCCTATAGATCGAACAACACCGCAGCAGACGTGCGCGGCCTGCCATACGACCGCTCCTGACGCCATCGATCGCGATGCAAGATTCGAGCGGACAGGAACCGCGAACTGTATCTCCTGTCATGTTCAGCATCCTTATAGTGGAGGCCGTTGGAGTGAATTTGTTACAGAAGAGGCAAGAAAAAGACGCGTTGACGCGGTTGCAAAAAAGATCGAACAATTGAAAGGTCCATGAGAGCATTTCAAATCTTTATATGCCTGGCCGTTATGGCAATGCTTATCTGGCTGAACCAGATATTTGTTCCCGCCGGGATGCCGATGTTTGGCGGACTTACATGGTTGGGGTGGGCCAGTATCCTGTTAGTTGGATTTGGCATCGGGTTTTTCTTGATCTTTAACGATTCGACGCGGGCGTTCGGATTCTTTCGAACGCGCGACGAGCAGGCGGCTCCGCCCGCGAGTATTCGAACTCTGAACCAGGCGGAACTCAAGGAGCTCGGTCTCGACAAATATCGCGGGCCGAGTTATCCCCATCCCGTTATTTTTCCGGAACGTTGTATCGGCTGTCAGGCTTGTGTCGACGCCTGTCCGCACGATGTGCTGGCCATCGTTGACGGCACAGCCGCCGCTGTTGCACCCGACCTGTGTATGGAGGATACGGCCTGCCAGGCCGAGTGTCCGGTCAACCCAAAGGCCTGCATCGTGATAAACACTACGAAAGAGGTCCGTTCACTACCCACACCGACCCGTGACGGGGCGACTTTTCAGACCAATGTGCCGGGATGTTTCATCATCGGAGACGTGTCGGGCGTGCCCCTAATTAAGAACGCAGTCAAGGAAGGAGCGGATGTTATCGCGCATATCGCTACTGAACTGAGTTCAGCAGCCGCTGAGCCCAAAGCCCAGCTCGATGTGGCGATAATCGGGATCGGGCCTGGAGGAGCCTCGGCCGCAGCTGCAGCGCGAGAGGCGAACCTCCGTTACGTCGGAATCGAACAGGATAAGATCCTTTCGACGATCGATCTATATCCCAAAGGGAAATATATTTTCTTCAAACCGGACACCAAGGACTGGATGGGCGGGATTCCTGTGACCGGCCTGGGACTTGCCAAGCAGAAGTATGGGTCCACGGACCCCGTGGCCGAAAATCCGTCGATCTTTGACGAGGCCGGCCCGCAGATCGAGGCAGTCATCACGGAACACTCGTCTCCGATCTACGAAGAGATCATAAGAAAGATACCGGACTCGCTTCGCGCGGAAGTTTCTCAGCTTCTCACAGATAAGATCCGAACGGAACTCAAACGGCGTATCGTGGGTTTCCTTAGGTCAAAGTCCGGCGACGATTGGGCCGCGACTTATCGTGCGCATTTTCTCCCCGGCGCCGAAGAGCTAATGCGGGCATTCGGACGGGACATTGCAGACCAGCTACAAACCAAGATCCCTGGCGATCAGCGAGAAAACATTCTAGAGGTCTGGCTTAGCAATTTGCAGCAGAAAGGGGTCGTAATCAATGAGAATGAGAGTTGTAAAACCGTTAACAAGGCTGAAGACGGTGATTACTTCGTCATCAAAACTGAGCGCGGAGCAGAAAAGACGGCGCAAACGTATTCAGCACGACGGGTGATAATCGCGATCGGGCTGCGTGGGGCACCGAATAAACTTCGACTTCCCAACGAGGATCTGAAAACCGTTATCGACGGAAAAGAAATAGAAAAGGTCAAATACGGCCTTTCGGATCCGATGGAGTATCGAGGACGGAGGATCGCGGTTGTCGGGGGTGGGAATGTGGCGGTCGAAGCCGCCGTCGATCTGGTGGCCGTTCGGGATGGTGCGGCGATCTCACCGCGAAAACCTGAAGATATGAATCAGGTCATTATGCTGGTGCGCGATTACCTTGCCCCCACCGTTAAATTCGGCAACAAATTTCAGTTATACAATTGTTCAGACGACGGGCTGATCGACCTCCGTTTTGGGATAGGCATCAAGGAAATGCGGGAGAACGAACTCGTACTCGAAAACGTTGTAACAAAGGAAGAAGTGGGTACCATCCCGAATGATTTCGTTTTTGCGTTGATCGGCGGTGAACGCCCCAATCGATTTCTTGAGTCGATCGGGATAACGATCAAATAGTTCGCATTGATCACGCAGCTTTGGCCAAGTCTTGTCGGGACCCTTCGAGCGCATAGAGTCTCTTACTGCGTCGAAGTAAGTGAGTGGCGGTATCTGCAAACAGTTCGAGTTCATCGGGTTTGGTTATATATGAGGCTGCCCCCGCGGCCTCAGCCTTTGCTCGGTCGACGGGCCTATTCATTGGAGTGAAAAAGAACATCGGTACGGCCGAACCCATCTGCCGCATCAGGGCACACAACTGAACACGTGTCATGTCTGGCAGGGCATACTCCACGACACACAAGTCAAAATTCTCGCGTGTCAGAATGCGAAACGCCTCACGCCCAGTTTTCTGACGAAACAACGTCGCAGTAAACATTTGAATTACAGAGTGTTTTTTGGATCCAAAAAGATGTCTCGATGTCGGCGTCGATACATAGGATCCGGGGGAGTATGTTTTTCATGACATTTCGCACGTTGGGCCTCAAAACCAAGATAGGTTTGCGGGGCTTTTACGTCGGTATGCTTCCGGACGTATTTTGGGTTTTTGATATGAATAATTGTAAGATAAACCAGTATATGCAAAGAGGTTTTATAAAGTTTAAGTGTTAAAAGATCAGCAGACTTTTTATATGAATAATGGCAGCACTTACGTGGGCTTGGGTGAGCGGATGGCGCAGCGTATGGCTCCGACATGCGATTGGACCGATATGGGCTCTGATGATCACTTCGTCCAGTTTTTTGAGTCCGACGAATATATAGTGAACCAGGTTTCAGAGTACATTATCCACGGCCTAAGAACCGGAGAGACATGTATCGCTGTAGCGACCAGCGAGCACCTTGCAGGAATCGAAAACGCGATACAAACATACTCGTATGATCTTGAACAGGCTCGCCGGGACGGGCGCTTTCTCAGTCTGGATGCTCATGAAACGCTCGCCCGGATAATGAACCATGAAGCCGTAAATTCCGACAAATTTCTTGACGTCATAGGCACATTAGTAGATAAAGCGGCAAAACGTGGCAAGGGTGTAAGGATATTTGGAGAAATGGTCGGAGTGCTTTGCTCGACGGGTAGATTCGATGCCGCGGTGGAACTGGAGAATCTCTGGAATGTACTAAGAAAACGTCGAAAATTTTCACTTTTTTGTGGGTACTCGATGACACACCTCCAAAAAGCTGATGCAACTTTGAATATGGGAGCGATATGCTCCGGCCACACTCACGTTCTCCCGACGGAGGTATATTCTTCGATCACGAATGCAAATGAACGCTTGAAGCATATTGCGATGCTCCAGCAGAGGAACAAGCAGCTTGAGGCCGAGATCACCGAACTAGAAAAAAGCATATCGGCCAGAAGATCCGAAAGCGATTTCGGATCCATGGTCCCGTCGCCCGCCTAGTCGGTCTTACTCTTTCTTTTTAAGAGGGCACGTAGAACAGTGAGAGTATTATCAAAAGCCTCGGGGTCATCCTGAGGCCTGCACTGTATTGCACGGTCGTCGATAAATGCCGCGGCGCGCGGTTTTCCCTGTCCGATATAAACGTCGGCGAAGGGAAAATGGTGCTTCTCAAGCCATTCAACCACTGTTCTGCGTAGCTCTTCAGGGCTTGCAACGATCGTGCCTGCCTGATCACCCGGGTCGAGTGAACATCGAGTGGTGAACACGACCACATCGGCGATCTTCGCGAGCTTACTTACGAATTCGAGAGCACCGGGCAACGGAGCCCCAATATTGCCGAGGCCCTTCCACCCGCTGTACTTCGCGATCACTCCGTCGAGATCGATACAAACGCGCGGTTTTCGACTATTAGATGTTTTGGTTTTTGGCGGGGTTTTGGGCTTAATGACCCTTGGCTGCGTCGATCGCTTGGAGCTTTTTGATTTCTTCGTAGCCTTGGGTAATTGCGAGGGAATTGCCGCCAGGATCATCTCGATGGCTTCCCCCCCTTCGAGCCATTCATTCTCACCGACCGCGTCAAAATTCCATACTCGGGAATAGTGCTTTCTCGTATGATGCCTTCCCGGTACGCGGAGGGTATAGGGCAGATCGTCTTCCTTTACCGCCCCTTTCGGCGGGAAAACTTCAGGTTTTCGGGGAAGCCCGAAGTCCTCGAAATCATTACGAAGCTCTGATACGAATTCAAACGTATCAGCTAGGGGATATTCCTTATCGAGCAGCACCCATAGGTGATATCCTCCAACGCCATTACTGTCGATCAGCAGCGGGTCCATACCTTTTTCCCGAAGCCTGGCGGCCCATGTAAGTGCAGCGGTAAAATTCGCCCCCGCGATCTCGTCAGCATCCTTTACCGCCTCATTATGCAGGTCGACATCAACCGCAAACCACTTGCAGGTCGAATGATCGCTGATCGAATGAAGCCCGATCAAGTGGTTAGGCTGGTGACCGGCGAAATGACGGCGAAGTTTATTCAGGGTGACCATCTGGGCCCCTTTCACGCGACGCTCTTTTATCGGAAGCATCACAACGCCAACCTCTCCATTCTTAAGCGTGTACTGGCTCCATACGTCCCGCCGGTTTGCCAGCCGCTCGATAGCCCAATCGGCGAGATCCTCTGAGTAGCGTTCCCACTCCTCGGCGATCCATAACATACGCCGATCATTGGCAAACTCATTAAAGTGAAGCGATGCCATCTCTTAGCTCACCTTTTCCCAGCCGCCGACAAACTTTTTCTTCGCTAGCTGCTCGAAATGCTCCTTTGCTTTTTTCTCGGTATGGGCGATCTTGATGTCGCGTTCAAGGGCGTTTTCTCGGTTCGGGCTAAAGTCCGTTAAATATACGACGTATGCAGGGAACTGGCCGTCATCCTCCTTATTTGTTTTCCACAAGAGGATCTTTCGGACCATCGTGTTTCCCTTCATGGTTTTTGTATAGACTTCACGTTTGAGGAGCTTGCTGGGAGTGCTTTTCGCCTCCATCGCCGGCTGTTCAACATCGGGCACGGGAACAAGTTCGCTGATCTGCCGAATGTTCACGTCGTCGACCGTGGCCTCTTTGTCGTCCCGCAGCCTAACAAATTGCGGCGAGATCATGCTGACGATCGGCATCCGCTGGAGAGCGGAGAACCGCTTTCCGTTCCACTCGAGAACCATACGGTTTACCGGGCCACCGCGGGCGCGTTCGGGTATGAGGTCAAGACACGAGATCTCGATGACCGGCCCCGGATGGATCATTTCGTAGGCGACGTAGTCGTTATTCACTGCCACGTAGTCGGACGGAACGATCCGCCGACGCAGCATTCCGGCAATCTCTTTTCGCTCTTCCTCAGTAAATCCGCCGCCGACGCGGCCGAGTTCGTGAAACGTCCCGTCATCCCGCATGACCGCAACCAAAAGGTCGTGCAGCATTCCCTTACGCTCGTCGCTCCCTTCGGAAAAACCGATAATGGCGGCGTCGATGCTGTGGCGTACTTTCAGCTTGAACCAGCCGGCCCGGTCATGACGAACGACCAGCCCTTCGGCCCCTTCGCCTATCACCCATTCGGTGAATGCCTCCATCACCTGGTCGGGATTGTCGGCGACGACGTATTCCGGAGCGTGAACTCGCTTGCCGCCCTTGAACCACTTGTCGAGGAGCTTATAGACCTCGGGTGTCGATTCGAGCGGTTCATCGTTCAGCTCTATAACGTCAAACACGGCAAAGCCTATCCGATCAAGCTGGGCCTCGGATTCCGGTGAGCGCAGGATACGGACGACTTGCTGGACCCGCTGTGCCTGCGACGGTTCATCCTTCAAATAGAGCTCGCCCCCAAGAATACAGCTCTTGACCTTTGCCTTAGTAAGCAGCTTGACGGCTTCGGCGTAAGCCGGCAGCCCAACCCGCACGGTTCCGCCGGGATTTACCGAGATAATTTCCTTGCCGTCGAAAAACGCCATGGCAAACTCTCCATCGTATTTCCGAGTCGCATATAGCCCCTTGGTCTTAGGGAGCTTAAAGGCGTCCGTTCCGGCGACGGGCTTCATTTTACCGCTGATCTTACGCCGGTATTCTTGCGCCCTCTGCTGCAGTAATGGCTGCGCGAGGTTCGTGGCCTTGCCCGTACAGTAATCTCCACGTTTACAGGTGAATGTCGATTTGTCGAAATTAAGATCCAGCCGACTTTTCCTCCTTCGGTTTTATCAATTCCATATTGGACAGATGAAGGATCAGGCAGTAGGATTCGCCCTTTATTCGGCCCTCGAGGAATGCGTTGTAAGGTTTGCCGCCTCGGTTCATAACAATGGGTTCATTCCCCTTTTCACCGCCGCGAACAAGCAGGAGAGAATCCTTCTCTTCGAGCTGCTTGGCCATATCGAAGAGGAAGTCGAATGTAAGGCCGTTAACGTGAGCGAGCTGCTTTTTGTTCGTGAAAACAAACTTGCGTAAAGCATCTTCTTTCTTAATGTATTTTCCAGTCCATTTAAGCGGCACATCGGTGTTCAGGTTCTGCGGAAGTTTACGACGCGGCCGGCGTTCGCGCACTTCGCCATCGGGATTTGAGATAACTTCAAATTCGAGTATCGCGTGAACTATACCCTTTTTAGTGACATAAACCCGAGATGTATCCGCAAGGAACATACCGAACATCTCAAGGTCAACCTCCGGGTCCTCCTTGATCAGGTCTTTCGCGACCTTGGCCAGCGTTTTTCGCTTTTTCAAAAGTTCCGGCAGATCATGTGTCGTGTCCGATTTTAGTACCTTTTGCGTATGTACGGGATCGCCCTTGGCGTCGACATAAAGAAACTCCCGTGAAGGGACCAGCCCTTCAAGTGCGATAACGGCGTCCCGGCCTTTCGGATTTGTGATATTGATAGGCATAGATATCTAAAGCAGGTCAAACGAAAGATCGTCGGCGGAAACTTCGTCTTCTTCCTCGGAATCGAGCGTTGCTGCCTGATTGAGCTTCAAATACTGGAGCGTTGCCTGTTGGCCGATGATCATGAACGGGTCCTTTTTTGCATTTCCGATAATGAAAGCCTCGTCGGACTCTATACCGTCGCGATAACTGAATGGGAAGGAGAAGATCTGGCCATCGCCCAAATGGTCGCACAACAGATCCATTGTGCTATCTTCGGATGGTTCCAGCATATAGACGGACTTCACAATTAACGAAAGATAATCATCCATTTCAGCACGGGACAGGGCGTTAGGAGCCCCAAAAGAAGATTTAACCGTTTCGATCTCACGGCCCTCTTTATCGACTGTCTTGATCTCGCTGCGTTCGATAGAGTCACCCTGAACGGTGACCATCTCGAGTGCTGTTCCGCCTTTATCGATGAGTGTGTTACCGTCTGCGGCCAGGACCTTGATCTCGGCCGGCCGCTTTTTCTCGTCAAAGGCCTCGATCTCGACCTTGCCATAAAGTTTCTCCCGGTCGAGTTTAATGAGCTTAACCGAGAATTCCTCTCCATCCAGCACTAAGGTCAAAGGTCTGGGCATAATTCAAAATTACAACAGATCGTATAGTTTACACAAAAAAAGGGCGCCCTCCGTGGCACCCCTAACTTTATTTTATAGTCGAAGTTAAGGGCGCCTGCCCGTAACTAATTGAACAACGAGTACCACTAGGGCAACTACCAATAAAATATGAACAAGGCTGCCCAGAGAAGCTCCGGCAAAGCCGAACCCAAGGGCCCAAAGTATAAGAAGGATCAAAATGATTGTCCAAAGCATATGTTTCTCCTATGTAGTCAGGCTATTTTGCTCCGCCGGTGGTCCTGTCCCCGCCCCGCTTCGATGAGGGTTTTGGGGTGGCCGACGTTGAAGAATTCTTTTTCGCCGCCGCACCTTTCACAGAAGCCGATGTCTTTTTCATGCCGGTTGATTTTTCATTAGAGGTCTTCCCCTTGCTTGCGGCTGAACTCTTAGCAGATACAGATTTGGTCGCGGGAGATTTGCTTCCATTTGCGCTAGATGCCTTTTTCTTCACGGTGCCCGACTTAGTCGCGGACGAAGCCGATCTGGTCGCTGAGGTTTTGGAACTGTTAGCCGAGCTCGAAGCGGCTTTTTTCGTACTCTTCGTACTTCCCGCTGAGGATCTCGAAGAGCCTGATCTTTCACTGCTGGCTTTCGAACCCCCACCTTTTGCTCCGCCGGAGGACTGTCTGGCCGAACTCGTTGTGCCACCGACTGTTTTGGAAACCGCTGAAGCCGTTCCTACTGCCGCTCCCCTGGCTGCACCTTCGGCCGCACCTTGAATAATCTCTCCGACAACTCCTTTGGCTTTTTCGTAGATGGCTTCCATAGACCCCTTTCGGGTGCTTCGTGTAGACGAACCCTTCTGCCCGGCGGCAGTTTTAGACGCTCTGCTTTTAGTGGTCGAAGCTTTAGCTGGCATGATTTATCTCCTTATTTTTAATTTTGCGGTTTATTGAGCCGCCGAATTCGCGTTAACTGTTTGCGCCGGAGTCTGGATCGAACCGTCTCGTGAAGCACTAACGAACAATACGATAGCAACAAGTGCGGCGATCAAGATGAATCCCCCGATCGACATGTAAGCCCAATTGACGCCCCGGTATGCTTTGGCCGTATCCTCGCGAACAATTCTTTCCTCTCCGTGTACATTTATGACGTCTTTCGACATTTAATTCAGCTCCTTCTCCCTAGATAGAAGAGTTGGCGGGACCCGTGCGAACATGTAGCGGATGTTCTAGGTGTGATCGGGCCCCGCCTGACTGGTCAGGATAAGGTTACCCTGATTCCAATAAAAACTTTCAAAAATCAGTATTACAGAAGGCTCGTCCCACACCCGGGACAACCCATCTCTTCAAAATTACAAATTCGGAACGGAACAGCCCACTTCGAAATAGCAGCTGCAGGCAGCCTGTTCCACCCGTTTACGATCGACGATCGAGATGCCGCCACGCGAATAATTGATCAGCTTCCGTGTCCGAAGTTCCTGCGCGATGCAGGTGATGCTCGGGCGATAAACCCCGAGTGTTCGTGCGATCTGCTCGTGGGTCAGATTCAGCGTACTCCGTCCGCACCTGTCATGAACCATAAGGAGCCAGGTACAAAGACGCTCCTTGACCGAATGGTACATATTGCAAATTGCTTTTTGTGAGATCTGCCGTATATAGAGATCTACGAATTGACTCAGGCTGGCCCTCAATTGGTCATTCGCCTTGATAAGCTTCTCAAAGGTTTCAGCGTCGAGCCGCAGAGCAGTCCCAGCTTGCGAAACCTGAGTACAATTCGGGGCAGTATGCGAATCAGAAAATAGTGACGATAAACCAATCGCGCCTTCTCGGCCCGTAACTGCGATCTCGACCATTCGACCATCTTCAAGTATTTTGAACTCGGAAACGACAGCCGTAACCGGAAAGTATATGTATTCGAGCTCATCGCCCTCTTGGTATAAAAACTGTTCCTTATTAAGGACAACCGGGCGCAACGAAGCCTCCACGGACCTTCTGATCTCGCTCGGAAGTCCCTTAAGTATCAAATTTTCGGGTGTTGCCTGGTCTGAGGACACCGGCCGAATGCGGGCATCCAGCAACCCATTTCTTACGGCTGGTCTGATATTTCTTGAATAGACCGGTGAATAACCCTCGTCAATTGAAAAGTCCGAATATGTTGTTTCTCTAAAATCCATCTCTCTTTCCCCCTTAAATCCTTGTACTCTGGCCGAGCCTCATCCAGTTTTATGAGCAAGAAACGTGAATGTTCCTTGCTCATTCCCCTTGACATCGATTAGGCGACCCTTTTATGACTAACTTCGCTCCATCACTTGCGAATGTCTTTGCCTAGTCGATGTAATGAGTATGACTGAGAAATGAATCTAGAAGTATCGGGAACTTACGGAAGATTTTTAGGGAAGTTGAGGAGAGTTTTTAGGGAAATTTTACCCGTCGAATAGGGGAATCCCCTAGGTAGCTAAGACTAGTGTCACTTAGTTGTCCTGCAGCCAGTTCTGCAAAATTGCATAACGCACGATATCTATTCGACTCGAGATTCCCAGCTTTCGCATTGCATTTGCCTTATGGGCCTCGATGGTTTTGACGCTTACCTCGAGTCGGGAACCGATCTCTTTGTTACTGTAACCAAAGGAGATCAACCGCAACACTTCCTCCTCACGGTCAGTAAGGTCACCCTTGGTCTCGCCTCGCATGGATTCGGCCCGGCTCACATAGCCTCCCATAACCTTTCGTGTAAGGCTCGGATCGAGGTAGGCATTTCCAGCGGCCACGGTCCTTATGGCCTGCAAGAGATCAGTGGGAGCGCTTTGTTTGAGGACATAGCCGTTGGCCCCAGCGCCTATCAACTGTTTTAAGTATCCGTCGTCGGTATGCCGCGTTAGAGTTAGGATCTTGATTTCCGGCAGCAGTTCGCGGAGCTTCTTAGTAGCTTTCAGGCCATTCATTGTCGGCATCGAAATATCCATCACCAGAAGGTCGGGCTTGAGCCGTGTTGCTTCTTTGATCGCTTGCTCGCCATCCCCAACCTCAGACACAACTTCCATATCCGGTTGCGCGTTGACCAGGAGTTTTATCCCTTCTCGGACCGTTTGGTGATCCTCGGCAAGCAAGATCTTCAGTTTTTCCATCTTAATTTTACAACCTAAACTGAGTACGGAACATTCACAAAAATGGTCGTGCCTTTGCCCGGAGCAGATTCAATCTCGACACTGCCGCCTACTAGCGAGGCCCGCTCACGCATACCGACCAGTCCAAGGCCCTTACCGGATTCACTCGGCAGCCGTTCATTGGACGGCTCAAACCCGATACCGTTGTCCTCTATGATAAGTATCACATTATCGCCCCGCCTTTCCAGAATTACCGTAACCTGCGATGGTATTGCGTGCTTGGCAATGTTATTTAGAGCTTCCTGCGAGATACGGTAAAGGTGTGTTTCAGCTTCGCGGTTCAAGCGATCTTCGTTTAGATTTGCCGAATAAAAATCAGCCGGGATCTCATAGTGCTTCGACCACTCATTAACAAACGCACCGATCGCATCTGTAAGCCCAAGGTCGTCGAGGGCGGACGGACGAAGTTCCCAAGCCAGGAAACTTACTTCCGAATCCAATCTTTCCGCGATCTCCTGCAATCGTTGAATCCTCACAGGGAAATCGGTGGAGGCCGGTGACAGGTCCTTAAGCGAAGCGATCTTCAAGCGCAGGGCCGTGAGACGTTGCCCAAGCTGGTCGTGCAAATCTCGGGCGATCCTGCGGCGTTCAAGTTCCTGGCTGGATACGAGGCGACGAAGCAGGTCTATGCGCTGCCGCTCGGCGACCTCGCGTTCCTCCATTTCGGTGACCAGGGCGAGATTTGACTCGGCAAGCTCTTTGGTACGCTCCTTTACCCGCATTTCGAGTTCATCATGCGCTTGCTGCAGTTCCTCTGCCCGCTTTTTCTTTTCGGTTAGGTCGCTGGCGATTTTTGCATAACCGGTCAACTGTCCCCCTACATAAAGCGGCATCATTACGCCGCTGGCGAAAAACCGGGAACCGTCTTTTCGGATGTGCCATCGCTCGTCCGAAGCGCGGCCTTTCCTGCGAGCCGTGTTTCGTTCTTTATCGGGAATCGAGTGCTCAATGTCTTCCGGCGTAAAGATCGTATCGCCTGACATTCCGATCGCTTCTTCCTGGGTATATCCGAAGATTATCTCGGCCCCTCTGTTCCATGTGTCGACCTTTCCTTCAATGTCCATGGAAAAGATCGCGTAGTCGGTGAAACTCTCCATGAGCATGCCCATTCGCTCTTCGCTGGACCGCAAGAGGTCTTCAGACCGCTTCAGGTCGGTCAGGTCGTGCGTCAAGCCGTAATAACCGTGAACCAAACCATCGATTCCGACGTCCGGTACGAGAGAAACATGTACGTAGCGTGAACCGGCATTCTTATATGTAAGAACTGTCTCGAACGTCGATTCGACGCCCGAAAGAGCTTCATCGATACGAGGTTTTATCTCACGATAGGCCGAAATTCCGACGACGTCCTTAACTTTTTTTCCGATGAGGTCCTCGGGCCGTCGTCCAAACCACTCGATATATTTATGATTGACAAATCTGTATCTCTCTTTTCGATCGACGTACGAAATGAGTGCCGGAACTGCGTTGGTCACGACCCTTAGTTGATATTCGCTAAGCCGTACTCGTTCTTCGGCCTCCTTTCTTTCAGTGATATCGATGTTAACGCCGCAAACACGGACCGCCTTGCCCTTTTCGTCACGCATGACGCTGGCCTTCGCCTCTATCCATTTGACCGTGCCGTCCTGCCGGACTATGCGAAACTCGTCTCGAAAATATTCGTCGTCTGAGTCCACCACCTGGCGCAAGTTGGTCTTGACCCTTTCTCGATCATTCGGATGAAGATGAGAGCTCCAATATTGCTCATCAGGGTTTATCCCGCTCGGGTTTTCTCCATAGAAATCCCACATGGTTTCGGACCAGTAGGTTAGTTTTTCGGCAATATCCCAATCCCATATGACAACGTGGCCGGCTTCCTCCGCCATCAGCCGCCTTTCTTCAGATTCAAGAAGTTCTCTTTCGGCGATTTTTCGTTCAGTGATATCGATACAGGACCCAATGTAGCCGCTAAAATGGCCATCGGGTTCAGTCCGCGGAACCCCGCGGTCGAGCACCCAGCGATATTCCCCGTCGAAGCGGCGAAGTCGGTACTCAATTTCGAATTCGCGTCTGGAGTCAAAGGCCTCGTCGAAGATGCGGAAAAAATTAGCACGATCATCGGGATGAACGCCGTTAGCCCAACCCGAGCCGAGTTCTTTCTCGATCGGATTACCTGTGAAATCGAGCCATGATTTGTTGAACCAGTTATATTCCTTTGACACGCCGGCGCTCCAAATGAGGACGGGGGCCGCATTTGCTACCAGGCGAAAGCGGGCTTCCGATTCTTTGAGGGCCGATTCGGTCCTTTTCCGAAGCGTAATATCGCTGAAAAGCATCGCAACCTGCGAATCCCCATCATTACCGACACGAAATGCATATATATCAAACCACTTCCCGGTTGCTTCGACTTGGTTCTCAATCCGAACAGGCTCACCATTCTCGGCCACCGCGGCGAAAATATTGACATAATATTCAGCCGCATCCGGGAACATCTCGCGGATGGTTCTGCCTACCGCATCCACCATTCCGGACTGTTTTTCGAATGATGGACTAATTTCGAGGAATCTGTAGTCATGCGGCCGGTTTTTTGTGTCGTAGATTATCTGTATTATGCAGAAACCCTCTTCGATGGATTCGAAGAGGTCACGGTAACGCACCGCTATCTTTCTAACCTCTTCTTCGGCCCGGACGCGGGCGGTTATATCCTGTATAACGGTCAAAGCACAAGGTTCGCCGCCGATCTCGATCAACTCGGCAGACAAAAGTCCGATCACTTCCGAACCGTCGCGCATTCGAAACCGATACTCATGGTCCCGTATCGCTTCTGCCCGGACGACTTCCGCAAGCTCCGTTTCACGGTCCCCGTCAACGGCCCACAAACCAAGTTCCGCCGTCGAATGCCCGACCGCTTCCGAACGGGAATATCCGGTGATAGCTATAAAGGTATCGTTTACTTCCAGCAGCTTACCCGTAACTAGCGAGGTGATTGTGATGGCCATCGGGCTCGAGTTAAAAGCTTTCGAGAATCTTTCTTCGGACTCCCGGAGGGTCGCATCATTGCGAAGCTTCTCCAAGCCCAGCCAGGCCCGTTCGCCGATTATTTGGATCACGGCCACGTCGGCGTCGCTCCACTCACGCGGCATGTCGTGGGTCGTGCAAAATGTGCTGACCCATCGCCCGTTTCGCATCAACGGCACGGCCACATACGAACGCTCTTTTCTCGGATCGTAACTGCTGGCAAATAACACTGAAGTGCGTGCGTCGGTCTCGGAATCGAAATTTACGACGGTTTCACCCTTTGCCAGTTCACCGGAAGTGACCTCGCTATATCCTGAAAGACGATGTTTTCCCGAGACAGAGGGAAGTCCGTTGGCATAATCCCGGTGGATGACCTCGACGTCGTTTTCAATATCGATCTCATTGAAAAAGCACCGGCGGACACCAAAGTGTTCACCGACCGCTGTTGCGATCTCGAATAACAACTCGTCTTGATCACTCGCGGTTCGGACGATGTCGCCTACTTTGGCGAGGAGAGCAACGCGTGATCGCTCAGTTACCTTTTCAGTGACGTCACGCGTAGTGCCGGCGATAGCCTCGACTTCTCCGTCAGAACCGAACACCGGAACAAAGATATAGTCATAAAAGCGCCGCCCGTCTGTGCCTGAAAATGGCACCTCACCCCGTATAGGCTTTCCGGTTGCGATCACCTGTTCGATCTCACGATCATGCATTTCGGCGTGCCACGGCTCATATCCCAGTTCGAGGCACGTGCGGCCATTCGCCTCATCCCATGTTCTGCCCCACATTCGCAGGAGCGCATCATTGGCGTAAATAAATCGGTGTTGCCGATCGAATACATATGCCAGATCCGGCGTACTCGAAAGGATCGCGGCATAGAGCCGCTGTTGGAGATCAGATTCAGTATCCTTGGCGGCCACAGGGGACGAAGGATCATTCATGCCGCTGGATTCGCTGACGGTTTCTTCTTGTTTATCCGATCTAAGGGGCACAGGTGTTTCGTATTGGCAGAGAGAGCCTAAATAAATCTTTATATAAAAGTTTATACTTTGATGCCAGATTAATAAACCAAAAACAGGGCCCCTAACAAAAGCTCAGGCCCCTGATTGAGAATCCTCTTACCAATTTGTATGCCTCATTACCGACGTATATCCGGGCTTCGCCTAGAATCACAATTCCGAAAGTTTCACGCAGGACCAAGAGCCATGTGTCATATGCGGTGAGGTTCACCGGCGAGAAAAGATCCAGTACAAGAGAGGAGGATTATTATGAATGCAATAGAATTGTTGAAGGAAGACCATGAGCGTGTGGAAGCTCTATTTGAAAAGGTAAAGGCCAACGAAGACGGTGATAATACAGATGTCTTCAAGCAGATAAAGGCGGAGCTAGACGTGCACGCCCATATTGAGGAGACGATCTTTTATCCCCGGCTGATCGAAGAGGGCGACGAGGAACTCCAAAAGATCGTGAAAGAAGGTATAGAAGAGCATCGCCAAGTGAAGATGTTCTTGAGAGAACTTGAAAGCCTGACAGACAATAGTGACAAATTCCTCCCCAAGATAACGGTTCTCATGGAAGACGTCGAGCATCATGTAGAAGAGGAAGAAGGTGAAATGTTCGAGATGGTAGAAGGACAATTCGACGAGGAAACCCTCGAGGAGATTGGGCTCGAAATGGAAAGAGAAAAGAAGGATTTTCAGCAGCAATCTTCCTCAGCCAGCGCGAGGTAAAGTGAGAACGGGACGGTCTAGGCTCCGCTGATCATCCGGCGGAGCCTTTTTTGCGGTCGGTCGGAGTCTGCAACATGAGAACACAACAAAATACGCACTCTGAGAAAAATGGAGGCACCCCGGCAGAACCAAAGGCGGAAACGGCGCTGCTACTTGTCGACCTAGTAACCGATTTCAAGTTTGAAGATGGCGATGCGCTTTGGGAAGAAACGAGCTCGATCATCCAACCAGTCGCGGAATTAGCTGCTCAGGCGCGTGCGGCCGGGTTGCCGGTGGTATACGTGAACGACATTTACGGCAACTGGAGAGAAGATTTTGAACGACAGGTCTCGCGGATAATGAAATCGTCTGAGAGAGGACGCCAGGTGATCCGGGATATCCAGCCGGCAGGCAGCGATTATTACATACTGAAACCACAGCGTTCTGGTTTTTATGAGACCCCTCTCGCCGTCCTGCTATCCTCGTTAGAGGTCTCTTCATTGATAATTGCCGGCATCACGACGGACATCTGTGTTCTTTTTACGGCACATGATGCGTACATGCGTGGATATTCGGTTTCGGTCCCGCCCGATTGTACAGCGGCAGTTAGCAACAGTTATAAATCCGAGGCCCTGAAACTCATGCAGCGGGTTGCAGACGTGGAAGTTCGCCTTTCTACGGAGTTAACGATCTCCGAATTAATCCAAAAATAAAAAATGATGCATTCCGGATCGTCCGGAATGCATCGCAGCGCCTTAACAGCGTCAGTAGGAAAGAGGATACATTCACAAGATACATGACGGCAGCATTACGGTTTGTAATGCAACTTACACACTGATGCAAATTAAGGAAATATGCGCTACGCCAAACGTTTCGTGATACATGAACATCATGCGCGTAATCTTCACTTTGATCTACGGCTTGAGATCGGTGGGGTATTGAAATCCTGGGCTGTGCCGAAGGGCCCGTCGTTAGACCCATTGGATAAACGCCTGGCAATCGAAGTGCCCGATCACTCGCTCAGCTATGTCAATTTTGAAGGCACGATCGATGAGGGAAAATATGGCGCCGGAGAGGTAAGGATATGGGACGACGGAACCTACGAAACCGAAATTGATCCGCTAAAACAGTTTAATGAGGGCAAGATCGTATTTCTCCTTTTCGGATTAAAACTGCGCGGTGAATTCGTCCTTGTGAAAATGAAGAACCGCGGCAAGAACTGGCTCCTGATAAAAACCGACGATGATTTTGTCAACCGAAAATGGGAGCTCGAAACGGTGCTTTAAGCCGCCGTCGTCTCGCCGCCGAGGAGCGTCAGTACCTCACCTGTTATATAGCTTGAATCAATATTGGACGCAAAAAAGACGAACGCGGGGGCGACCTCCTCCGGCTGGGCGGGTCTATTCATTGGTGTATCGGCACCGTGGTCGGCGACGTCCTTCGCGGCCTTATCCGCGACATTCAGCGGTGTCCACACTGGGCCCGGCGATACACAATTAACCCGGATTTTCTTTTCAGCGAGATTCTGGGCAAGCGACTTGGTAAACGCATGAATGGCTCCCTTCGTAGCCGAATAATCGAGGAGCTCTGCTGATCCCTGGAGCCCGGTGATCGAGCCGCAATTAACGATCGCACTCCCCTCGCGAAGGTGTTTCAACGCTGCCCGGACCATATAGAAATAACCATAAATGTTTGTTCGGAAGGTAGTATCCAGCTGTTCATCGGTAATATCTTCGATCGACTTTTGATGATGCTGATACGCGGCGTTGTTGACGAGGATATCCAGTCTACCAAGCTCCTCAACGGTCCGTTCAACCGCATTCTTACAGAAATCAGGGTCTTTGACATCCCCATCGATCAGCACGCACTTTTGCCCTTCCGCCTCCACCGCGGCTGCTGTTTCCTTAGCATCTGGCATCTCTTCCGGGAGGAAAACAATTGCAACATCTGCCCCTTCGCGAGCAAAAAGCACGGCAACCGACCTGCCGATACCCGAGTCGCCGCCCGTAATCAATGCCGTTTTTCCTGACAGTTTGCCGGATCCTTTATATCCGGGCGCGAAATATTGAGGCCTAGGGTCGATCTTGCTCTCGATTCCTGGACGGTCCTGATGCTGTTCGGGCATCGGACTCTCCGGTCTGTCACCGGTCTGTTGATGTTCTTCGCTCATTTTCCTTCGATTCTCCTGCTCGTAAAGACAGGTCCTAATTTTAGAATCAATTCCGGCTCGATTGTGTTCAGAAGTATACAATCAAGCAAAAGTGCTGTGACCGAGCGGGTAGCAGAACGTTCTTTTCGAAACGATTGTTGATGGGTTGAGCTAGTTCGAGAAATCCGCAAGGATTGTAACAGGGAGCGTTATGTCCACATCTGTATGGGCCATGCCTTAGAGCGCCAATGTCTCAGATCTTGTCAATACTTTTTTGATTGCGTCCTCATCTACCGAAAGGCCAATTCCGGGCGCTGTTGGGACTTTGATCGTACCTTGACGACTAACTGTAATTTGCGGGTTAATAATATCGTTCTCCCAATATCTAGCCGATGCCGAAATATCACCGGGCAGCGTGAAGCCCTCATGGGCCGACATTGCGATGTTATGGGCTCGGCCGATACCGGTTTCCAACATGCCTCCACACCAGACCGGGACCTTTTGAAGTCGGGCCAATTCCTGGATGGCTCGCGCGGCAGCGTGCCCACCTACTCGACCTAGTTTGATGTTGATGATCTGACATGAGCCTAATTCCAACGCGTGACGTGCATCACGCAGACAGGTTATGGATTCATCAAGACAAATAGCGGTCTTCAACTCCTTTTGCAATTTCGCGTGGTCGACCAGATCCCCGGCCTGCAGGGGCTGTTCTATCATTAGCAGATCATAGCCATCCAACTCCTTGAGAGTCCCGGCATCTTTCTCCAAACAATAGGCAGAATTTGCATCAACCGACAAAACGATGTCGGGAAAGGTCTTGCGAACGGCTTTGACCAGTTCGACGTCTTGCCCCGGCTTGATCTTTATCTTGATGCGTTGATAGCCGCTTTCGACCTCGCGCGCGATCTTTTCCACCAAGATCTCGGACGAACTTTGTAGTCCGATCGATACGCCGCAGGTGATCTCTTCGCGGGTGCCACCCAAATGCCGCCAAAGCTCTTTATCCAGAATTTTCGCTTCCAGATCCCATATTGCTGTTTCCACCGCACCGATCGCCATACGATTGCCCTGGATCGCAGCAAGGGCTCCGCCAACCTCGCTTGCGTTGGAAACATGGGCTGACGACAGTATCGGTCCCACGAATCCTGTAATTATCGACCAAGCCGAATCTACCGTCTCGGGGTTGAAGAAGGGACGAGCCATCGCTGTACATTCTCCGTATCCTGAGGCTCCGGATTTATCAAAGACCCGGACGATAAGGACCCGTCGCCCCGTAGTGATGCCAAAGCTCGTCTCAAATGGAGTTTTGAGAGGCATTTCGATTTCGCGGAGCTCGATTCTCTCAAGCTGTAGCTTGTGCATTATATGATCTCTCTAACTGATGGCCTTATGGCAGCGTATACTTACAAAGGTCAAACTCAATCTTCAATGCGCCCTCTTTTCAGAATATAAACGCCGGTTCGGTCATCCTTCCGGTGAAATTCTGAAACGATAAAGCCAGCAGAGAGAGCTTCGGAAAAAACTCGCCGAGTTTCGGAACGCCAATCGGAGGCTGTGCTGAAATCGGATTCTTCGATCACATTTATGTTCGCCGGGATTTCGATGAGGGCCGATTCGGATTTATTCAGTTGAGTATCCCTTATAGTCCGCTCCGGTGCCCCGGACTCACCACAACGAATAAGCGTAGCCATATTCTCAGGAGATATGTCCGAATCACCCAGCTTGGCTGACTTTAGCGCTATTCGCTGCAGGACACGGGGACTTTTCAACAGCCAGGTGACAAAAAAACGGTCTGTCCCGTTCCGGTGCAGAAAGCTGGTGCCGGCGTCACCATAAACATTCACTTTATATGTGTCCGAGATCACGCCTAACTTGGCAAAGTTAAAATAGGCGTTAAGCGATTGTAGGGGGTCAAAGGTCCAGGTGATAACGTCGGTAATACCTTCCCGAAGGACATGTTCACGCTGAGCAAGCTTTAAGCGAAACGCGAGATTCTGATTGCGATATTCAGGGTGCACCGCCAGCATGTGAGAGTGATGCACAACGCGTCCGCCGACCTGACCATAAAACCCATAAACGAATCCTGCCAGGGTTTTTTTGTCAAAGGCGCCGATCAAACTGCCTCCGACGTAACGCGCGGCTACTAACTGATTTAGGGGTACTATATCACGTGCATCGTCACCCCAAGCCTGGATCTGCAATTCTTCAACGGCCCGCATTTCCGAGATCTCTTCGATATCCCGGAAAGTGATAGGAGATTCATTTGAAGCCGTCATGATTAACTTTTTCCGCCGTCAGTATTTTTCGATTCACTATACCATCGCGAACTTGATAAGATCTCTTCCTCCGACTCCCTAAGATGTTCGAGTGAACGTTCCGACTGGCTGTGGGCGCACGCAACCAGAATTGAGTTAATCGCTGCGATTGGAGCCACGTATGAATCAAGAAATGACGTTCGGTCGATGGTTGTGATCAAGAAGGAATCGCAATATCGCGCGATCGGCGTCGTATCGCCATCGGTGATACCAAAACTGGGAACGTTACGTCGACGCGCACTCAGCACGGCCCCAACTGTTTCGCGCAGGCCCCGTCCGAAACTGATCGCAATTAGCAGATCTTTCGGTGTCAGGATCTTTATTTTATTTTGCACATTGCCGGTGCTGCCCACAGGGCTTTCGGCGTCGTAACCCAGACGGGAAAGTCCGTAGGCAAGTGCTATTGATAATGATGAGGCGAAATCGATACCGATAACGACAATCCGACGCGCTTGGTTGATCTGCTTAGCTATCTCTACGATCTTATCAGGGTCGAGGTTGGCCCTAAAGGAATTGAGGTTCTCGATATCGTGATCGACACTATGAATTACGCGGTCCGAGACGCTGCGATTCGTTTGCTCGGCGGCCTTCATAGCGGAGTAGGGGGTTATCTGCGTGACGAAATGCTCGCGGAGGTCCTGGGAAAAGTCAGCAAATTTCTCGTACCCAAGCGCCTGGATAGTGCGGATGATAGTTGCTGAATCCACATTGTACCGACGTCCCAACTCGCGGGAAGACAGAAAAAAAGTTTCGTCTGACTCGTTCAGGATCTGGCGAAGCAATCGCTGTCGGCTGGAACTTAGATCGGATTGTGTATCGAAAAAACGAGACCACAGGGGGGTGATCGCGGCGCGATTCCGGTCATTTTCTTTACGTGCGGCATAAGCCATCTGGTTCTCGGCACCCCCAGATATAGCGCCTATTTCCGGGTGAGATTCAACAGCGGGATGTAAAGGTTTTTTTCCCACGTCCTATTTCCTGTCGATGGTGCCGCAACAAAAATCTGCCTGGTGAGGAACCTGTGCTGCAATCGATGATGTATTCTAGAGCAGTAACCGATGCATTGCAACACTTGCTGCAAAAAAATATTCGTAGCTGCTGTACTCATTATTGCCCCGGTATCCGCTCACGACGGCTAATGCATTTCACAGAAATGAGGAATAGCAACCCCTTGGGGCATTGCAGAAGATAAGGGTGTCTAACTTATCAAGAGCCTCGCTTCTCGATATTAATTTGAGTCATACCAATACGCCCACAAAATCAAAAATTAAACTATCTGATTATTTTTTGCATTATATGTTGCATTTTGTTGACAGCTAGTATCGATTCATGTAGTAATAAATGCACTAATCAACAGGCAGCAGGAAATGGACCGGCTTAATAACTTACATCTAGCGTTTCAACTTCGTAGTCCTTACAGATTTAGGTGTGGCAATTTTGCTGAATCCACGGCCAGGTTTCAGCCGTCCGTGATCTAATTCAACACAGCCTGCATTACGTATTGACCGATTTTTGACTCTTCTCGCGTAAACAAACTGGGTTTGTAAGATTGTTTGAACTTGAAGCTATTTTTTCTGAGGAATAAGGAGTGTATATGAAAACGTCTCATTGTGGATTTAATGTCGATCCGACAGCGGCGGTTGTAAAAGCAGTTTCAGGCAGGAATCTCTACCCCCTGATCGCCCTTTCCCTCCTGCTTGTTCTATTTCAAGTTTCGATAACGGCCCAGACGACAAATTCAACGATCGAGGGAACCGTCACTGACGTAACCGGGGCGGTCATTGCCGGGGCTATGGTAAGGGCGAGCGGAACTACACTTGCCACCGAGCGGACTGCGACGACGGATGCGGCAGGATTTTATCGAATTCCTGCCTTGCCCGCCGGACGTTATACGATTACTACCAGTCAGACCGGATTCGGGGCAAGTACATCGACAATCGAATTAACGCTGAATCGTATCGCAGTTTTGGATATTCAGCTTGAGGTAGGAGGCGTTACGGGCACCGTTGTCGATGTAACCGACGTGTTGCCATTGCTGGAAACCAACACATCGTCGACAGGTTCCACGGTTACCCCTCGGCAGATTCAAAGTTTTCCTGTTAACGGGCGAGAATATCTCGATCTCTTACAGCTTGTGCCGGGCGTGGCGATCAATCGGCAATCAGGCGGTGATAATGCCAATCCAGTGCTCGGCGAGAGGAGCGGTAATAATAACTTTTTCATAGACGGGCAGCCCAACAAGGACACCGTGAATGGCGGGCCGGCAGCTCAGTTTAATCAAGAGACGATCGCGGAGTTTCAGGTGCTCACCACGGGCTTTAAGCCGGAATTCGGTCAGGCTTCGGGTGCGATCGTGAATGTGATCACAAAAAGCGGTGGAAACCAGTTTCGCGGCGTTGCTTCATTCTTCATGCGTAACGACTCACTCGATTCCAGTAATTCGCTTGTCTCAACCGCCGAAGCTCCGGAACTTAGTCGATATAATTACAGTCTGGCCGGCGGCGGTCCGATCTGGAGAGACAAGATCTTCTTTTTCGGTTCATCGGAACGCATCCAGGAAGATCGAGGCATCGATTTTGCCTATCCCCCTGTTCCTCAGGTCCTGGTCGACCTACTGCTGGCCCAGGAGGACCCTTTCGACGTGCCGGAAATCAATCGGGAAACCCGCAATTTCATAAAATTCAATCAGAATTTTGGACGTCATCAGCTAGTTCAGGAGATGAACTATACGAATGGTTACAACCGTGGCTCAGGACAGTCATTACCCTCCACACGTCGAAACACTAGCGGCCGCAATCTACTGCTGGGCTTTGGCGATACAATTCTGTCGGGAGACCAGGGTAATCCTTGGATCACGGAACTTCGGGCCGGGTATCGGGACGAACCATCTGACAATCAGCCAACCAATCCGGGTGTCATTGGACTGACTTCTTTGAGCGGATTCACTGCCCCGTTTCCTTTCCCTCCAACCTTAAGATTTGTCGGCGACCTCACGACAGTTCAATTTGGCAGCGCTACATCGGCATCAAATCTGACTCAGAACTATACTTCGTTTTCAGCAAGCACAAACAAGATTTTCGGTAACCATGACATTAAATTCGGCTGGCAATTTCTTCGCACAAAAGCTGATGGCCTCGATTCCGCGACGATAACTAACCAGATATTTGCGACCGTAACCGACTACGTCAATTTAGGAGCGGTGAACGCGGGCCCGTCCCTTCTTCTCCTAAACGGCGGATTAACGCCAGAGGCGAACGAGATCCACCTGAAAAACAATTACAACGCGTTCTTTTTGCAGGACGACTGGAAGATCCGTAAGAACCTGACCGTCAATCTTGGTATTCGCTGGGACAAGGATTCGGAGTTCGAAGCAAACAAAAATTTCGCACCCCGATTAGGTGTTGCATGGGCGGTCCGGCCAAAGACGATCATACGTTCGAGTTTCGGTCTTTTCTATGACCAGTTCCGGCTAGGTCTCGTCCGGAACATACCGGCGTTCGGAGGCAGCGATAGAAGGCTCGTTCAGTCGTTATATCTTCCTCGCCTTTTCTACGGTTCGCCAAGTGCGGTAACCAGTATTGCTATCTTCAGTGGGTTGCCGGGACCATGTATTTCCAATGTATTTACCGATGCGCAATTGACCACGACGCCTGTTGCATGCCCCGCACTCGGCGTGCCTATGGTCGGTGTTGACAGGCTCAATCGCGTAGTTGCTGCCGGTCGCCCGCCTGTTCCCGCGAATACGGTTGTCAACATCAGCAACGTGCAGCAACTCACAGGCTTGACGCCGGATCAATATCTCGCTGCCGCCGCGGCGGCGATCGGGCAGCCAAATGGCTATTTTCAGTGGGGCCAAAACGGGATCTTGAATAATCCGGTGATCGTTCCGCAAGCCCAACCGGTGACGGTCGATAGAACGTTCGACACACCGAATACGCTGAGCTTCCACATCGGTGTGCAGCAAGAGATTACCAGCGACATGGTTTTTGAGGCAAACTACTTTCACCGCGAGATGCGCAATCTGTTAGGCATAAGAAAGAGCAATCTCGCTTTTCGATCTCGCGTTGCCGGCATCGGTAGAAGCTTTGACCCGCCGAATACAGTGGGGGAGATAAACACCTTCGGACCGTTTTTCGAAGGCAAGTATGATGGACTTATTCTGAGTTTGAATAAACGTCTCAGTAATCGCTTTATGTTCGGCGGAAGCTATACCTTCGCAAAGGCGACGGACAACTCCCGGGGTATCTCCGCGGGGCCGTCAGATCATTTTATCGGGGTGGTTCCGACCGTTGTGGAACCCTGCCTTGCGTCACAACCGAACTGCACACCACAAACGAACGCGAACGCCCCTTTTACTAGCAGGAATGGTAATTTTGTCGCCCAGGCCGGAACGTTCCTGAATGGACCAGACCTGGACAAGGGGCCTTCCAGTTTGTCGCTCGATCACATCTTCCAAATGAACGGCATGGTCAACCTTCCTTGGCAATTTCAGATCAGCGGCATATTCCGAGCACAGAGCGGATTTCGGTTCAGCCGAACCGATACCCTGCAGGATGCGGACGGAGATTCGAATTTCAACGGAGTTGATGTCAAGACAGGAAGAAATAAATTCACAGCGGCCCCGTTTGTCAACGCCGATCTGCGGTTTTCGAAGATGTTTAGCCTTGGCGAAAGGGTAGGGATACAGTTCCTATTTGAGATCTTCAACGTCTTCAATCGTCAAAATCCTTCCGCTGTCGAATCGCGGGACGGCGTTATGAACAGTCCGTTCGGATCTACAACCCAGGTTCTGCCGGGGCGTGAAGGTCAGTTCGGTGTTCGGGTTACGTTCTGATCGAGTCTCGCTGAGCGAAGGCAAAGCTAACAGAGCCTGAACACTGTTCAGGCTCTTAATTTGAAAAAAGGATCAACTCTATGACGCTCAGAAATCTCATCTTTGCTGTAGTGGTCAGCATTGCGGTCTCGGGACTGGCAGCGTCACAGGGCACGCGACTTCTGCGCCATCCGACGGTGAGCCGCGATCTCGTGGCATTTGCTTACGCAGGGGACCTTTGGGTCGTATCCCGAAATGGGGGCCAGGCAAGGCGGCTAACCTCAACGCAGGGAGTCGAGAGCGAACCGTACTTTTCTCCTGACGGAACACAGATCGCATTTACGTCGACGGTGGCAGGCAACATGGATGTTTATGTCATGCCGACTGCGGGGGGCGATTCCAAACGGCTGACCTATCACCCCGGAGCGGATCGGGTCCGCGGCTGGACACCGGATGGCCGCAGCGTTCTTCTGGCATCGGCCCGGTCGAGCGCTCCACTTGAAGCATACAACCGGCTTTGGACAATTGGGCTTGAAAGCGGGCTGGAAGAACCACTGCCTTTGCCTCGGTCTTTCACAGGCTCGTATTCGCCGGATGGACGCCGAATTGCATATGAGGAGATCTCGACGTTCTTTGTACCCGGTTGGCAGGGGGCTAGCCATTGGCGACATTACCGCGGAGGCAGGACCCATCCGATACGTATAGCCAATCTTGCCGACAGCTCCGAAGAAAAGCTTCCCTGGACCAACAGTAACGATTCTTACCCGATGTGGGTGGGCAATACGATCTACTTCATCTCTGACCGCAATCATACTGCAAACCTTTTCGCTTATAAGACCGATACCAGACAGCTCACCCAGATCACCCGACACGAAGATTTCGATATTATGACCGCCTCAGCGAGTGCGGATGCTGTCGTGTACGAACAGGCCGGATATATACACTTAGTTGACACCAGATCGGGTCAGTCGAGAAAGCTCAATATTGAGGTTAGCGGCGATCTGCCCTGGGCCCGACCTCAATTCAAAAAAGTTAGCGGGATGATCCGGAACGCTCGCCTCTCGCCCACCGGGCTTCGGGCTGCATTTGAGGCTCGCGGGGAGATCTTTACGATACCGGCTGCCAAAGGTGATTACCGAAATCTAACACAAAGCTCCAGCGCTCATGACCGGGACCCGGCTTGGTCCCCGGACGGATCGCAGCTGGCATGGCTTTCGGACGCAACTGGTGAATACCAGTTGATGCTGGGAGATCCCTCCGGCATTAATGCTCCGAGAGCCATAAAATTACCATCCACCGCATTTTTCTCTAATCCTACCTGGTCGCCGGATGGGGCCCGGATCCTTATCCAGGACAATCACCGGAACCTATGGGTAATCGAAGCGGCGAGCGGAACAACAACAAAGATCGATACCGATGAATATCCCGACCCGGCGCGAGATTTTCAGGCCGAATGGTCTCCGGATTCGCAATGGGTCACGTATTCAAAAAACCTTCCGAGCAGGCTGCGGGCGATCTTTGTTTATTCGATGGCGGACAAGAAAGCTCATCAGGTGACTGACGGCCTTGCAGACTCGATCTCCCCGACATTTGATACAGGAGGCAAATACCTATATTTCCTATCGAGTACGGATTTTGGCCCGAGCACCGGCTGGCTGGAGATGAGTTCACTCGATCGCCCAGTACGAAGGGCGATATATTTGGCAGTCCTTAATGCCGACGAGCCTTCGCCGCTATTGCCGGAGTCGGATGACGAGCCGCAGCCTACGCCGCGCCCGGAGGTTCGTGAAACGCCGCAGGCCCCGGCGAGTCCAGCCGCCACGCCGGGATCGAAATCCCTCCGAATAGATCTTGCCGGTATCGGCCAGCGGATAATTTCTGTGAATGTCCCTGCCGGTAATTATCGCAGCCTTTCTGCCGGTCCGGCCGAGTCATTTTTCTATATAGAAACCGTCGCCGGCAGCCCTGCACCGCGTTTGCATAGATACCAGTTCAAGGATCGCGCAGCGGCACCTTTCATGGAGGGAGTAGTCAATTACAGTGTCTCCGCGGACAAAAAGAAGCTTCTTTACCAGGCTGGCGGCGGCCGTTGGGGGATCGTCGGAACATCTGCCCCAGCCAAGGTAGGAGACGGGCCTCTGAATGTCGCACAGCTACAGATGCAGCTCGATCCGCGTGCTGAATGGGCAAATATTTATCGCGAGACGTGGCGTATCCAACGCGAATATTTTTACGATCCCCAGATGCATGGGGCCGATTGGAACGCGATCTATGAAAAATATCGACCCCTTCTTGCTGCGGTGGGTCACCGTGACGATCTGGGATACGTGATCTCAATGATGGGCGGTGAATTGACGGTGGGACACTCGTACCTGATCGGCACTGGCGACGTTCCTGGCGAAGACCCGGTCGGTGTGGGACTCTTAGGGGCGGACATCTCAATTGAGAATGGGCGTTACCGTGTTAGCAAGATCTACAGCGGTGAGAATTGGAACCCTGAGTTAAGGGCGCCGCTCAGCTCGCCCGGGATCAAGGTCTCGGAAGGCGACTATATACTCGAAGTTAACGGCCGACCGCTCCTTCCGACGGTGAATTTTTACAGCATGTTCGAAGGAACAGCCGGACGGCAAACGGTAATTCGCGTGAACAGCTCGCCTTCGGCGACAGGATCTCGTCTCGTCACAGTCGTGCCGATCGCCAGTGAGAATGGGCTACGGACGCGGGCATGGGTCGAGGGGAATCGCAGGCTGGTAGATAAACTGTCCGGTGGGCGGCTCGCGTATGTCTGGCTCCCTAACACGGGTGGTCCGGGCTATACATCATTTACCCGCTATTTCTACTCGCAGCAGGAGAAAGAAGGAGCTGTGATAGACGAACGCTACAACCAGGGCGGTATGGTTGCCGATTATATCGTTAACGAATTGGACAGAAAGCCAATGGGCTTCTTTGCCATGCGAGAGGGAAAGCCTTTTACCTCGCCAATTGCGGGGATCTACGGCCCGAAGGTTTTGGTCATCAATGAGTCGGCGGGGTCAGGCGGGGATGCTCTTCCGTTTTACTTCCGACTTCGAAAGATAGGGCCGATGATCGGAACTCGCACGTGGGGTGCCCTGGTTGGGACGTTGGGGGTTCCGCCTACCATTGACGGCGGCGGCATAACGGCACCGACCCTGGCGTTTTATAACTTTGACGGGAAGTGGGATGTTGAGAATATCGGCGTAGCTCCCGATATCCACGTCGAAAATATGCCGGCTGACGTTATTAAAGGCCGGGATCCACAGCTCGAACGCGCCGTGGCCGAAGCACTGAAGTTAGTTGAACAGAATCCCGCGCGGCGTGTGCCGCGCCCAGCACCTATTGACAGGGTATCGAAACCCCAGAAATAGGCTCGTACCATTAGCTCACGAAGTGAATCCATGAAAAGGTCAAAAAATGTCCTTCGTCTTGTTGTCGCTCTAACCTGCTTCGTTTGGGTCGCGTCCGTCGAGGCGCAATATCAGGCCTCGTCGTTTACGCGAACTGATGTAATGGTCACAATGCGCGATGGGGTCCGGCTTAATACCCAGATCTATGCACCGGCCACGGCAAACGAAAAGCTCCCGATCCTTATGCTCAGAACGCCGTACGGAATCGGCGACGCTACCCCAACGCAGCTTTCGGCGGCAATGCCGGAAGTATTTGCTGACGGTTATGTGGTTGTACGACAGGACATACGAGGCCGTTTTAAATCTGAAGGACAGTTCGTCATGCTCCGGCAGCCGCGCGACCCGAAGGACAGTAAGGCGATCGACGAAAGTACTGACACATATGACACCATCGAATGGTTATTAAAGAACACATCAAATAATGGACGGGTCGGAATGGCTGGTACCAGCTACGGCGCCTGGCTATCGGTCATGGGGATGCTGGATCCTCACCCGGCTCTAAAGGCTGTCGTCCAGCAAGCGTCTCCCGCGGACATGTGGATCGGCGATGACTTTCATCACAATGGGGCATTCAGGTTGAGCTACGGCCTGGAATTCACCTATATGATGGAATCGTCAAAGGAGATGTCTGACGTTTCGAAGATCGTCGACCGATACGACACTTACGATTGGTATCTGAATCTCGGCGCCCTTTCTAATGTCGACGCGAAATATTTCAATAAAAAACTTCCTACCTGGAACGATTTTGTAAATCATCCGGACTATGACGATTTCTGGAAGCGTCAAAGCTTTGAGCCGTGGCTTAACCGCGTGACCGTGCCTACGTTGAATGTTGCCGGGTGGTGGGACCAGGAAGATTTTTACGGCCCGATCAAGATCTATGAATTGCTTGAGAGGCACGATAAGGCTAACCAGAATTTTCTGGTCGTCGGTCCCTGGAACCATGGTGGATGGTCCCGAGGCGAAGGGCGCAAGCTCGGACGAATAGATTTCGGCAGCCCGACTGCCCAGTACTATCGGGACAATGTACTTGTAAAATTCTTTGGGCAGCATCTCAAAGGAAAAGCGAACGCAGACCTGCCCGAGGCCCTGACATTCCGGACAGGAGCTAACGAGTGGGTAAGGCATGACATGTGGCCCCCCAAGCAGGATGTCACCTCACGGCAGCTGTATTTCCATGCGGACGGAAAGCTCTCGTTCGAGGCCCCGGCGGCAAACGCCCGGTCCGCTTTTGACAGTTACATCTCGGACCCGGCAAAGCCGGTTCCGTACCGCCCTCGTCCGATCACCCTTAGAGCAGGCTGGGGAACCTGGCTGGTCGAAGACCAGAGGTTTGTCGATCACCGCCCCGACGTCCTTACCTTTTCAACGGAACCGCTCGCTGAGGACGTGACCGTGTCCGGAAAGATCTTTGCCAACCTTTTCGCATCGACGACAGGTACGGACAGCGATTGGGTGGTAAAGCTGATCGACGTTTATCCCGAAAGATACGCGGCCGATCCCACCATGAGCGGATACCAACTTATGATCGCGAGTGATGTGTTTCGCGGACGCTACAATAAGAGCTTCGAGAAGCCTGAGCCTATAGCGGCCAACTCAATTCAGAAGTATAAGATCGCATATCCGGCAAACGATCATACCTTTAAAAAAGGCCACCGGATCATGGTTCAGGTCCAGAGCACATGGTTCCCGATAATCGATAGGAACCCTCAGCGATTTGTTCAAAATATTTTTCACGCAAAAGATTCCGACTTCCAGTCGGCAACTCAGCGTATTTATCGTTCGGGCAAGAACGCCTCGCATATTGAACTGCCCGTACGCGAAGAAGCGACTCGATGAACGGCCTGCGGGACCAGCATATTTTTATGGCAAATATAACTAGATCGATCGACCAACTAAAAAAAGGGAAATTGTTTCGTCAGATACGTGTCGCTATAGGATTGGCATTAATCGCACTGACAGCGTCTCATTCAGGTTTCGCTCAGACGATCGATATCGACCGCGTCATCGCGGAACTCGAACCGGAGATCCATCGCACGTTGATCGACGGAAAGATCCCGTCTGCATCGATCGCCCTGGTCTCTGGTGACCAGATCATATGGTCCGGAGCCTACGGCTATTCCAATCTATGGGCTCGCACGCCCGCCACTCCCAGCACTGTCTATCTCATCGGCTCAACATTCAAGGCTATGTCGACCGTCGCACTGCTTCAGCAGATGGAGGGAGGCAAATTCAAGCTCGACGACCGGGTTAATGATTACCTGTCGGAATTTAAGATCCAGAACGAAGATCCTAAGAACCCGGTGACCTTTCGGCACTTATTGGCTCATACATCCGGGCTCCCGGGCGGTTTCGGTGCGTACCCGGTCTGGGGCGATACGGTCCCGCCGTCGTTAAAGGATTATCTGAGCAAATCGCTGGTCATCGATAAACCCACAGGTAGCGTCGTCGTTTATTCGAATCCGGCCTACACACTTATAGGTTATTTGGTGGAAAAATTCTCCGGCATGCCTTACAAGCAATACATCCATGAAAAGGTTTTCATGCCGCTTGAGATGACGCACACCGCATTTGAGCCAACTCCCCTTATGGACGAACGGATCTCGATGCCCTATACCGTCGATGAAAAGACTGGCAGCCAAGTACCTGCGGTCAGAGTAAAGGCCGCCGTCTGGCCGGCGGGAATCGTTTATGGCACCGTGACCAATCAGGCAAACTGGCTTATCGCGAACCTCAATGGCGGTGTGTTCAAGGGTAAACGGATCATCGGCGAAAAGACGTTGGAGCAGATATTTACCCGCCAATACGACCAGTTCAAGGGAAGTATTCAGGGAATTTGGGGAAATGAGACCGCCGGTTTTGGACTCACCTGGTGGGTCCAGGTTAGGGATGGCGAACGATATTTCGCACACAGCGGCAGTCTTGGCGGGTACACAGCTTTTCTTCAGGGTAATCGCGACCGCAAGCTGGGCTTTGCCATCCTCACTAATGGCAATCGCGCACACCCGCATCTGATCAAGTTGGCAGACCGCGCATTGGATCTGCTCAAGAAGCACTCCGGTGGAGTGAAGGTTGCCGGGACTTGAACTGGCCAAGGATCACTTTGGCCTCCAATAGAGGATGTTGTAAATGATGATGAAACAAGTTCGACACAATTTTGCCTATATCTTTCTTTGCCTTGCCACGCTGGGACTATTGCCTTTTCCGATATCTGCCCAGTCAGGCGAATACGATATCGTGATCCGAAATGGCCGGGTGCTTGACGGAGCCGGTAACCCGTGGATCGCCGCCGATGTTGCCATCAAAGACGGACGCTTTGTCCGTATCGGTAAGATCGAAGGCAAGGGCAAACGCGAGATCGACGCCACAGGCAGGTATGTTTCCCCCGGCTGGATCGACATGCTGGACGCGTCGGGAGGCGTGCTGTTAAGAAACCCGTTGGCCGAAAGCAAATTGTTGATGGGTGTCACAACCGGGATCTCCGGCGAAGGGGGTACTCCGGTCCCTGCAGATAAGGTAGCCGAATATTTTGCGGGCCTGGAAAAAAGCGGGATCAGCATGAATTTCGGCACGTATTTCAGTGCGACTCATGCCCGGGTCGCGGTCCTGGGACAGGACTCGCGAGATCCAAACACCGAAGAGCTTACGCGGATGAAGTCCATTATTGAGACCGCTATGAAGGGCGGCGTGCTCGGAATATCAACGGCACTGATCTATCCTCCCGCGAGCTATTCAAAGACCGATCAGCTTGTCGAACTGGCAAAGGTAGCCGGTCGGTATGGCGGCGTCTACGCGAGCCATATCCGCGGTGAAGGAAAGGAGTTGATCGAGGCGATCGAAGAAGCGATCACGATCGGCGAAAAAGGCGGCTTGCCCGTCGAGATCTATCATCTTAAAGCGGCGTACCAGCCGGGCTGGGGCACACTAATGCGCAAGGCCGGCGAAACGATCGAGGGAGCGCGAAACCGCGGTGTCGACGTAGCCGCTGACATCTATCCATACACGGCCGGCGGGACGGGCCTGAGTTCGGTTGTTCCGGCCTGGGCATCTGATGGCGGCACGGAAAAAATGCACGCATTGCTTCGTGATCCTGCAACCCGAGCCCGACTAAAGAACGAGATAAAGACCGGTTCGCCGGGATGGTGGAATATCGTGGAGGCCGCGGGCGGTTGGGACAATATTGTACTGGTTTTTGCCGGAAACAAGGATAATGAAAGATTCCTGGGAAAGAATCTCACTCAGATCGCGAAAGAATGGAACAAGGAACCTGCCGATGCGGCGTTCGACCTGCTCCTCCAGGGCACCGGCCGTGTCTCCGCTCTCTACTACATGATGACCGAATCGGACGTTGAAACAGCGATGAAGTACCCATGGGTGAGCTTTGGTAGTGACGCTGCTGCATCGCCTCAGCTGATGGACCCAAATACGGCAGGTAATGGACACCCTCGCGGGTATGGAACATTTCCCCGCATTATAGCCGAATATGTGCGAAAGAGAGGGATAATTACGCTGCCCGAGGCAATTAGAAAGATGAGTTCGTGGCCGGCGACCCGATTGCGAATACCGGCGCGGGGCCTCATAAAAGAAGGCCTGTGGGCCGACGTTGTTATATTCGATTACGACAAGATACAGGACAATGCGACCTATGATTTTCCGTTCAGGACCCCGACCGGGATCGATTTCGTACTCGTCAACGGGCAGGTCGTTGTCGAAAAAGGAAAGCACACCGGTGCAAGACCAGGACAAGTTATCTACGGCTCCGGACGATCGAAGGACTAGGCAAAAACATGCGGCGAGCGGCGACTTTGATTGCCTAAAAGTTCAATAGGGGACGTATCTGGCCGAGTGTCAGGCCATTTAACTCGTACCGGCCTGCTTCGGCCTGCTGTGGTTTGCGTTTGTTGGACATATTTAATCTTCCGCTCGAATCATTAAGTTA
Source organism: Pyrinomonadaceae bacterium (assembly GCA_041745615.1). Taxonomy (GTDB): domain Bacteria; phylum Acidobacteriota; class Blastocatellia; order Pyrinomonadales; family Pyrinomonadaceae; genus OLB17. The sequence continues at coordinate 57,001 of JBGTIP010000019.1, forward strand.
TGAAAGAAATGAAAAATAAAGTCAGCAGGCGTGAGGTTATCAAGCGAATGGCAGCGGCCGGTATAGGCGTTCTTGCCGCCCCGATGATCAACCGTGGGACATACCGCCTTTTCGGGAATTCTAATACGGAATACTCTTCGCGGGCTATCGATCTGGTCGGCCGGTCCAACGTGATCGACATGCTGAGTATCCTCACGCTCGATTTCCCTAAGCAGAATAAATGGATGGCCGACCCTGATACCTTCACGGCCGCCGACTTTCAGCCTTTCAGGGATTCGGGTATCAATGTCATCCATCCGGCGATCGGCCTCGGCGGAATGAATGCTTACGAGACCGCGCTGAAATGGTTTGCTGCCTGGAACGCCTTTATCGCCAATAACGACGAGTTCTTTATGAGGGTCGACAGCCCGTCTGATCTCGAAAGGGTGAAGAGATCCGGCCGACTTGGGGTTATCCTCGGTCTGCAAAACTCGGGGCACTTCCGCAATGCCGCAGACGTAGATTATTTTCGATCGCTTGGACAACGCGTGTCGCAGTTGACCTATAATTCGCGCAATCTGATCGGCAACGGAGCTACGGAACGGCGCGATGACGGAATTTCCGATTTTGGAGTGGCGATCATCGAGCGAATGAACACGGTCGGAATGGCGATAGACGTTTCGCATTGCGGCGACCGGACGACTCTGGACGCTTTCGAGATCTCAAAGAAGCCCGTACTGATCACTCACTCCAATTGCCGTGCCCTCGTACCCGGACATCCCCGCGTGAAGACCGACGAAGCGATCAAAAAGGTTGGCGAGAGCGGCGGTGTAATGGGAATAACGGCAGTGCGGATGTTTGTCAAGGTCGACGAACCGACGACCATCGAGCATGTGATCGACCATTTCGACCACGTCAGAAAACTGATCGGGTGCGAGCACCTTGGCGTCGGCAGCGATATCGACCTGTATGGCTACGACAAAATGCCCGCCGAGGCCAACAAGCAGCTTCGAGCGGGTTACAAGGGCAGTTATGCTTTTCGCGATAAGATCGACGTTGAGGGACTTGACCATCCCAAACGGATGTTTGACCTGACAGAAGGGCTCATCCGCCGGAAATACAGCGACGCTGATATACAGGGCATCCTCGGCGGCAATTTCAAGCGTGTGCTGGCGCAGATCTGGACACCGTAATCGCCGGCGGCACGTCTATTGATTTAGTAAGGAGTTGATAATGCATTATCTAGAACGGCTTTCGCGGACCGTATCTTTTTTAGTATTAATATTTGTCCTTTTGGCGGGATTTCATGCGGGTGTTGCAGCACAGACCGTACGCCTTTCCGACGAAAAACTCGCCGAGGCCGTCAATGAGCTTCTTGAGCAAACATATAAGCCGAATGAGCCCGGAGCGGCCGTTATTGTCGTTAGGCAGGGCAAGGTAATTCTCAGAAAAGGGTACGGCAAGGCAAATATGGAACTCGGGGTTCCAATCGAGCCGGATATGGTTTTCCGGACCGGCTCCGTAACTAAGCAATTCACGGCGGTAGCCATATTGATGCTTGTGGATCAGGGTAAGATCTCGCTGGACGACGAGATCACAAAATTTCTGCCCGACTACCCTACTAATGGGCATAAGATCACCGTAGAACATCTTCTCACTCACACATCAGGTATCAAGAGCTATACGTCACTGCCTGAGTGGACGCCCCTTTGGCGAAAAGACATGCCGCTGAGCGAACTCATCGCATTATTCAAAGACAAGCCTATGGATTTCGCACCAGGTGAGCGCTATGCGTATAACAACTCTGCCTACGTTCTGCTAGGTGCGATCATCGAGAAAGCGTCGGATCAGAGCTATCAGGACTTCATTGAAAAGAATATATTCGCCCCGCTCGGAATGAAGAATTCGTATTATGACGATACGGCACGAGTTATTCCCCGGCGAGTGTCGGGCTATTCCAAAGGAAAAGAAGGCTTTGTTAACGCTGCGTATCTAAGCATGTCGCAGCCGCATGCTGCCGGTTCGTTGCTCTCGACGGTTGATGATCTCGCGATATGGGATGCGGCTTTGTATACCGGTAACCTGGTAAAACCGGAACTCCTAAAAAGGGCCTGGACATCGACTAAACTGAATAACGGCAGGGAAACCAACTACGGATTTGGCTGGTCGATAGGTAAATACGAAGGTCACTCAATGATCGAGCACAGCGGCGGCATCCATGGGTTTGCAAGTTATGCCCTCCGATCGCCTGAAGATCGGATCTTTGTCGCGGCTTTGACAAACAAAGACTTCGAATCGCCGGGGAGGGTTGTTTTTAAGATCGCTGCGATGGCTCTTGGCAAGCCTTTCGTTGACCCGCCCATGATCACCGTGTCGGATGCCGTGCTCGATAAATATGTTGGCGTTTATCAATTGTCTGCCACGGAAGAGGTGGTCGTTCGCCGTGATAGCGGGAAACTCATTGTCAGAGGTGCCGGTGGCGGCGCGGCAGAGTTCTTTCCAAAGTCGGAAACGGAGTTTTTTGTTAAGGACTCTCGGCCTCGTTTAAGGTTTACGCGAACCTCAGACGGCACTACGACCGGCTTAGTCGTAACGGGGTCGTCCGGCCATGAGCGATCGGCAGCAAAGATCAGCAAACCTCTACCTCAGGAGCGTCCGGCGGCGGCACCCGATCAGGCATCGTACGATCGTTACGCCGGTGTCTATGAACTGGCGCCGGGGTTTTCCCTCACCATAACCCGCGAGGGGGCCAGGATAATGGCACAAGGGACGGGACAGCCCAAATTTGAACTTTTTCCGGAATCACCGACGACGTTTACTGCGAAAGAGGTCGAACTTAAGATCGAATTCGTTCTCGGCGGTGACGGCGAAGCCTCAAGCCTTTTCCTGCATCAAGGCGGGCGGAAGCTGCCGGGCAAAAAGATCAACTGATCTCCGAAAACATCTGTAAACTCAAAGCGGATCATGTAACACTCAAATACAATGCCAATCGATGGAATGACACCGGAAGCGGAACAACACTCGAATACCTCACTAGAACGCACGCTGCGGCTTCGCGATATCGTCCTGCTGACCATTGGAGGCGTCATTGGGTCCGGGATCTTCCTGGTGCCGGGCGCGGTCCTGCGTGAGGTAGAGGGCTACGTTTTGCCGGCTATGCTCGTTTGGCTCGCGGGCGGTATCCTCTCGCTGCTCGGTGCTCTTACGTACGGAGAACTCGGAGCGATGAAACCTGCGGCGGGCGGGCTCTACGTCTACATCCGAGACTGTTTCGGACGGTTTCCGGCATTCCTTTTTGGCTGGACTCTTTTCTTCGTGATCGGCAGTGGTTCCATCGCGGCGCTAGCCGTTGCCTTCAGCGCCTATCTTGGCGAGATCGTTCCCCTTTCGCCGATGTTGGCAAAAATCGTCGCCGTCCTGATGATCGCGGTCGTGACGGTTGTGAACGTTTTGGGCACGCGGAAGAGTTCGGACCTGCAGAACTGGACGACCGTCATAAAAGCTGGCGGCATCTTAGTGATGAGTGTGGCCCTACTATGGCTCGGAAGCGGTTTTACGGGCTCGGGCTCGGTCCTGTGGCCGGCCGAGTTCAGTACGTCGATCGCTTCGGGATTCGGACTGGCCATGATCGGGGTTTTGTGGGCCTATGAGGGCTGGCAGTTCGTTTCGTATAGCGCCGGCGAGACCAAAAACCCGCAGCGAAATCTCCCGCTCGGTCTATTGAGCGGCACCGTAGTTCTGATCGCGATATATCTCGTGGCCAACCTCGGCTATCTCGCGGCACTCGGCCCTGCAGGCGTGGCAGACTCCGACCGCCTCGCGGCGACGGCTGTCGGCATAGTAGTCGGCCCCGAGGCAGCAAAGCTGGTCGCGGTCATGATCCTGATCTCAATATTCAGCGCGGCAAACTCGATCTTACTCACATCGCCACGTGTTCATTACGCTATGGCAATGGACGGTCTCTTCTTTCGCAGGCTCGCCGAGGTGCACCCGAGATTTGGGACCCCTGCTTTTGCGATAGTTGCTGGTGCGATCTGGGCCGCGTTGCTCGCTATAACGGGAACGTTCGACCAACTACTGACCTACGTCGTCTTTATCGGCTGGATCTTTTATGCTCTTGCGGCTGCCAGCGTCTTTGTTTACCGGAAACGAAACCCCGATGCCATTCGTCCTTTCCGCGTACCTTTATATCCCATAACACCGATACTCTTCATTGCAGCTGCCACAGCCCTTGTAATAAACACAATCGTAACGCAGCCTGGTCTCTCCGCGATCGGACTCGGCATAGTCTTTTTAGGAGCACCCGCGTATTTGTTCTGGCGAGCTAAGAGCGGCGTACAAGAATCGTCAGACTAGCCGCTTGGCAGAAAGAGGCTCGCTCACCAATTTCGATAAAGTCTGCAGATCACGAAAAGAAAAACGGGCACCGATCTGGTGCCCGTAACTTGTTGATTTAATTGGCTCCGCAGGTAAGACTCGAACTTACAACCCTTCGGTTAACAGCCGAATGCTCTGCCATTGAGCTACTGCGGAATATGGCACACTTGCCGAAGGGCAAGCGAACCTAAAGAGTAAAAATTTCGTGGGCGGTTGTCAAGTTTATTGTTAAGGCATTAGAATCGACAGAAAATTCGATGCGGGGTTTAAGAATTATGGCAAAAGCGGAATTGAAAACTAAAGAAACAGCGGCGAGCGTCGAAGATTTCCTTAGGGACGTGGCGGATGAGGACCGGCGGGCCGATAGTTTTAGGGTACTCGATATATTTAAGCGGATCACGGGTGAAGAGCCGAAGATGTGGGGGCCTTCCATTGTGGGGTTTGGGTCGCGGGTGCTGAAATATGAATCTGGGCGTGAACTCGACTGGATGCTTACCGGATTCTCCCCGCGGAAAGGCAATCTCACGCTGTACATAATGGACGGCTTTTCCAGGTATGACGAATTGATGTCGCGGCTCGGAAAGCACAAGACGGGAAAATCCTGCCTTTATGTCAAGAGTCTTTCGGACATCGATCAGGGAGTTCTTGAGGAACTGATTTCAGAATCACTGGCCAATATCCGGAAGGGCTCCTGATAGATGTCGACACTCCGTAACGCCCGCGTCCAGTGTCTGACATTACCCGCTAGTCGACGTATAATCGTTCCTTTAGAAAAGGAGCGTCTTCTTGCAGCACGAACTCGTAGTAATTCTTGATTTTGGCTCTCAGTACACACAGTTGATCGCGCGCCGGGTGCGTGAGCAGGGCGTTTATTGCGAGATCCATCCCTTCCATTTATCGGCTGAGGCGATCGCGTCGAAACGGCCAAAAGGCGTGATCCTTTCGGGCGGGCCGTCGAGCGTAACGGACGAAGATGCTCCGCGGGTCGCCGACGGTTTTTACAACACGGTCAATGCTCCGATACTCGGTATCTGTTACGGAATGCAGCTTGCGGCGATCGATCTCGGCGGGAAGAGCGAGCCGGCTATGCGCCGAGAATATGGGCACGCGAAACTGAAAGTACTCAGCGGCAAGACAAAGCTCTTTGACGAACTGCCGTTCGAACTTGATGTATGGATGAGCCACGGCGATCACGTGACTGAGATCCCGCCCGGCTTTCATAAGACCGCGACGACCGGCGATGTCGTAACGGCTATCGAAAACGATGAACGCAGAATTTATTGCGTCCAATTTCACCCGGAAGTTTCGCACACGCCGCTTGGCAAAGAGGTTCTGCGAAACTTCCTTTTTAACGTCTGCGGCTGCAAAGGCGATTGGACACCGGCAAGTTTTATAAAAGAGGAAATAGAACGTATCCGCGAGACTGTCGGGCCTGACGGCAAAGTTGTCTGTGGTTTGAGCGGCGGGGTCGATTCGACGGTCGCGGCCGTTCTCGTCCACGAGGCGATCGGCGAAAGGCAGCATTGCATATTCGTTAACAACGGTCTGCTGCGGTATCGCGAATTCGAAGATACGTTAGAGGTTTACAAAAACAACCTTCATCTGAATGTCGTCGGCGTCGATGCCTCAGACGATTTTTATTCGGTGTTAAAAGATGTCGTCGATCCCGAGCTAAAACGCAAAGCTATCGGTGCAAAATTCATCGACGTTTTCGATGCAGAGGCAAAACGGATCGGTGATGTGAAGTGGCTGGTGCAGGGTACCCTGTATCCGGACGTTATCGAATCGGTCAGTCTCCGCGGCGCGTCGGTTACGATCAAGTCACATCACAATGTCGGCGGCCTGCCCGAGAAAATGAACCTTAAACTGATCGAGCCGCTCCGCGAACTTTTCAAGGACGAAGTGAGGCTGATCGGAAAGGACCTCGGCATCCCCGACGACATCCTCCAGCGTCATCCTTTCCCCGGTCCGGGTTTGGGCGTCCGAATTCTGGGCGATATCACGCCGGAAAAAGTAGAGCTTTTGCAAAAGGCCGACCGGATCTTCATTGACGAACTGCACAATTTCGGTATTTACCGAGATGTTTGGCAGGCATTCGCTGTCCTGCTTCCTATACAGTCCGTAGGCGTTATGGGCGACTTTCGGACTTATGAAAAAACGATCGCATTACGGGCTGTAGGCTCAACCGACGGTATGACCGCTGACTGGTTCCGCCTCCCGCACGATCTGCTGGCGCGAGTGTCATCGCGGATCACATCTGAGGTCAGAGGTATCAATCGTGTCGTCTATGATATCTCATCAAAACCGCCCAGCACTATCGAGTGGGAATAGTATCAAAGGGTGGCCAGCGTCCTGTTGTCGATGCTTTGGCGTAGATAGTTGTCGTTTTGGCTGTGATCTCTGTAACGCACCTTTTTTTCCAATTTTTCGATGACCGCCCCACTAAAATCGGTTCCTCCCTCCAGATTCTCCGCACTTCCGAGTCCGCCCGGGCTCAAAACGTTGATCTCCATTAGTTTATCGCCAACTATGTCAAGGCCGACCATGAACATACCGTCAGCCACCAATTTTGGGCGAACTATCTCGGCTAGGCGCAGCATTTGATCATCGACCTTCGCTTTAGCGATCGATCCGCCGGACGTCAGGTTGCTTCGTGCGTCACCTTTCTTGTTTACCCTTCGAAATGCTGCATAATGCCCATCGACCTTAAGTGGCTCGCCGTTTATTAAAAAGAGCCGCGTGTCACCGTCTTTCGCGGCCTCGAGATATTCCTGGGCGATGACGTACCCGTCACGCGATATGGCCTCGAACATTTGGTTGATGTTCGCTTTCTCCTCCGGCTGAATGAGGAAAACACCGGTTCCACCCGAACCCTGCAGCGGCTTTAATATCGCCCTTCCGCCTTCTTCCTTAATAAAATCCTGGATCTCCTCGACATTTCTCGAGATGATGGTCCTGGGCCGGACCTCGGACGGAAAGTGCTGAAAGTACATCTTATTCAGAGCACGAGATAGAGTACCCGGATCATTCAGTACGATAACGCCGTGACGGACGGCGAGCTCTCCAAAATTGATGCCCGCCGTTTGGGCCCACGGACTTTCGGCATCGTCAGCCGGATCATTCCTGAGCATAAGTATGTCGAGATCGATTACCTTGATCAGTTCCTGGTGGGAGCTCTTACCGAGCAGATCCTTTAAATACGCTTCGCCGTCCTTATGCTTTTTTGCCTTCGACATCCTGGCTCTCGCCCGAACGTAGTCGTCCTTGTCAGCCACAAAATCACCTACGCCTATCTGCCATGCCTCGTGGCCCATTTCACGCGCCGAACGAGCTAGCCGCGTGGTCGTATACCGCGGGTGTTCCGTTTTCACGTCATTTACGACGAAGCCGATCTTCATTTAATTTCCCTCCGCTTAACCTGACTTAATGAATAAATTTGAGAATCTAGACGAGTTCGCACACAGAAAGTTTATCCTTGATACGCTCCAACCGTTTCTCCGTTTCAGCGAACGTCATATACCGGGGTATAAGCGGTGCGGGTCGTAAAACCTCCCGCCACTGCAATTCACGGATTATCGAGATATGGTCCGGTCCCATTTTACCAACGAAAAGCGTTTCGATATCCCCGCCCGTCTGTAAGTATTTCATCACCTCGACGAGGCCGCGCAGATACACCGCATCTTTTGTCAGGCCGCCTCCGCGGAATACCCGCATCACTACGTTGAATGCCGAACTTTCGCTAAATCTATAGTCATTTCTCAGCTCATTGAACACCTCGGCAAAGGTGTGGCCGAGGGTCAAGCGGCGGACCGCAACGACCCGGGCGGCGAGCGTTCTTAAACGTCCGAATGTTAGTCCGCCGACAAGATACTCGGAAAAAACAGCCAGGCCTTCCTGTAGCTGCTCGTAACCCGGTAAGCCCGAAAAAAGAAGTTTTAGCGGTTGGGCCCGCCCGTTGAAATAGGTCACCAAATGGGTACCGACCTCGTGTTGAAGCAAGGCATTTATACGTGCGGATGAGATCCGGGTCTCATGGCCTATAAATAGCTTATCGTGCGAAACCATCATTCCCGGCGGCGTATCTTTTCTTATCTCAACCGTCGCCGTCATTTCAGGGTAGCTCTCTCGGTAATATTCGATCTCGTTGACAGCCAACTCCTCGACCTCAGCCGCACTCAATCTATCACTAGTGTCCGAAGGTAACTTCGAAATGTCGAGGATCTCTTTTGCAAGGCTCATCAATTCATCCTCGACAGGCGGAAAAAGCTGGAGGCTTTCATACAGGAAACGAGGCGTATTGCGATCTTCGATCAGCGTGATCTGCCTGTCGAGCTCGATTCGTTTATCCCTTAGAAGGTAGGCCATGGTCGGGTCTTCGATCTCTTCGAAAGAAATGGCATAGAGTTTTCGTTTCAGATCTTCGGGATCTATCGTCAGCAGCCGGTAATGGAAAACCGGATCATCTTCGAAACCAGACTTCTTAAATTCCTCAAAAGCCTCAGTCGAATTTACCGGTGTTACCGCCAGCAGATAATTAAAGGTATCGCTCAACTCAGAGAGTTCAGCATCGGCGGCCCAAACCGCATCGACGAGGGAACGCCGTCCCAGCATCTGAGGATGCGTAGGACGCTCCGGCGTCTGCACGTGGACAAATTCGAAGAATGTGTGCTGAAGGACCTTCGAAAAATCTCGTCGAAGATCTGACAAAATCGAGCGATAGATATCGCTGGACTCGGCATCGCGATAGATCGGAAACACCTCGACGCCGATCACCAGACAGCTCGATTTCCGAATTTCTTCCGCGTCCAGTAGAGGTTCCATTCCGGGCGGCGAAACCCCCTGTTCCGTCACTATCTCGACCTCGTCACGTATTCTCAATGATTCGAGCTTTTCCTCGAGGATCTCAACTGTCGACGGCAATGCTCCGGGGCGGTCAGTGAAGATGCGGAATCTCGCTTTTGATCCGGTCGAATAACCGACCGCATTCCGTTTGCCGATATCTCCGGACCAAACCTCGATTATCAGGAAGGCACCGAACCTATCGGACAATGCTTTCGCCACGGACCCTACGAGATCCTTCAGCTCCCCCGAATATTTCGCGTCCCCGGGGGCGAGAAGGTATGACGCCTCGCCCATGATGAGATGGGCCGTTCCCTTGTCGGCGTATTCAGGCGGCTTGCGGTAAACGCAGAGAAAGGGTAACGGCCGGTCAATATGCAGCCGGCCCCCCTCGGCCAGAGCCTCGCGGACCGCGTTGCCCTCCGAAAGGTTCTGAAGGACCCCGGCTGTCTCACCAATAAGGCCTTTTTGCTTGTCGGGGTTGGCGCGCGTCATATTCTTTTCAGTTCCTCGCGAAGGCCGGGGATCGTAGAGCTTAAGGCAGCCCTGATCCCTTCGATCATTTCTTGGTCAGTCTGCCCGGTCCACTCATCCATCCAAAACTTTTTGAATTCTATCGCCAGCCCGCAGCCTGATCCAGAATGATTTTCGTGGATCCATCTTACCTGGTTCCCCCCTTTGAACTTCACGTTTTCACGAACATCGAGTCTGCGTCCCATGAAATCAAAGGAACGAAGTTCATCCATGAACCGGTTCACTAGCGGCCGCCACATATCGTGTGTCAGCGACCCCGTTCCGATATTTACTTCGGGATTTTCGTCCGGCGATTCCGGGGCTGAGTTCGGGCCTCCGCGTCGATGGTTATAGCTATGGATATCGAGCACCACAAATTTACCTTCTTTCTCACGGGTTTCCAGCAGATGGTCACTGAGCAGAGAGTAATATGCGTCGTATTGTTCGAGGGATCGGGCGACTATTTCATTCGACGGTTTCTGATGCCAGACGTCCAAACCCCAGCAGTCATCGGGCTCAATATATACGGCTTTATCGCGCGGACGATTGAGATCGACCTCGAAACGCGAGCGATGGGCTACGAGCGAACTGTCGGCAACGTCGACCCAACTGCTCGTATACGGATCCTCTTCCCGCAGTCGGTCACTATCGCTGAGTTTTATTATCTTAGAGACCTCGGGTCGGAGGTCATCCCCGTCATGGATCGCCGTAGCGATGATCGGGCCCGGGCCGCCGACGAATGTCCAAAGTTTATCTTCGCGAGATCGATCTACCGATTCCAGAAACACCCCCGTGGTCAGCTATATACCTGACAAAAACACTTCAGGCCATGAGGTATCGATTGTAAAGGATAATAGAAAATGCTGTCTGTATGGAAAGAAACGTTGTTCCCAGTTTGGTCCCCAAGTCATGAGGATCTGGGAAGCATAGAATGGAGCTTTATTTCCTCGCCGCCTCACTGAAATGTAATGAACTGGAGATTCCTTAGGTCATCCGCAGCAGTGCTCGTCGGCTGAATACCGCGATCGCAATGACGGTCGCGATAGTTGCGGCGACACCTATCGCGAAAAAAGTAGTTTCGCGCGTGTCGCTCAGGTCGAGCTCGGAGAGTCCGGAACCGACAAAAGCCATAGCCGCGGAGCGAGGGAGCATTCCAACTGCGGTCCCGACCAGGAATGCCTTGAGGGAGACCCGAGCTGCTGCCATAAGAAAATTGGTCAATGCGAAGGGTACGATCACTGACATGCGCAAAAGGACGATAATGAAGATCGTTTTTCTGATATCGTCCTGAAGTAGGGCCTGGTAGATCGCTGAGGATCGAGGATGGCTTTCAATTGCCTTCGAGAGATGCTCACCGCTGATGCGAGAATTGAAAAAGAAAGAGACAAGTGACGCCCCGATCACGCCCGCCATTAACACCGCCAATCCCAACTCGAAACTGAAGGCCCAACCGCTTACCACCCCGATCACATTTGTAGGCAGCAGAGCGAAGCCGCAAAAAAACATTATCCCTGCAATAAATACAAGAATCCCGATCTCCCAGTTGGACCTCAGCCACTCGCCTATCGGCATTATGAAGACTATCAGCGTCATACTTCCGACGATCGGAAGGAATGCCGAGATCAGTGCTAACGGCGTTATGCGTCCGAGTTCTCTTATTTTGTCCCGAATCCTTTTGATCACGTTGTTTTGATAATATCATCGAGCGACATATGCCCGGCAGCTAAAGCCAGTCGGCCAACGGTCGTTCCAGCTTGGCATCTGTAGTAAGATTTTCGGATAAACCCTTCGTATGACTGACTTTGATGATAAAACGACGGTCGATTTTAGATCTGTTAATTACAGTATAGGAGACCTCTCGATCATCAGGGGCCTTGATCTACGGGTTGATCGTGGTGAGATCCTTGTTTTGTTAGGCGAGTCCGGGTGCGGCAAAACGACGGCGCTAAAGTTGATCAACCGCATTATCGATCCTACCTCGGGCGAGATCATTGTTAAAGGTAGGGCGACAACCGAATGGGACCCGGTCGAGCTCAGGCGAAGCGTCGGTTACGTCCTGCAGGACGGCGGGCTATTTCCCCATATGACGGTCAGGCAAAATGCGGCTATCGTGCTTACGATCCAGGGGGTAGACACTGCCCGGGCAGACGCTCGCGCGGACGAAATGCTCGATCTCGTAAGGCTGGACCCGGCAAAATTCGCTAACCGTTATCCCCATGAACTCTCCGGCGGTCAGCGACAGCGAGTCGGCGTGGCCCGGGCACTTGTTCCGGACCCTGACCTTCTTCTGCTCGATGAACCTTTTGGAGCGCTTGATGCGATCACACGTTCCGGGATCCAGCGGGAGTTCGCGGCCCTGGTCCGAGACTTGGGGAAGACGGCGATTTTTGTCACCCACGATCTGCAGGAGGCAATGCTGTTGGCCTCCCGGATCGCCCTGATGGACAAAGGGTCTGTCGTGCTCGCCGCCGGTCCGGACGAATTCAGACGCTCGGAAATTCCGCTCGCGCGTGCTTATCTTGACACGATTTTGATGCCCGCCTGAATCGGGAGTAATATACGAGACTATGAGCCGAACCAAGCAGAATAGACGTGAGTTTTTGAAGACAGGGGCTGCCGGACTGGCATCGTTAACTTTGTTTCAAAATGCACGAGGTGAAATGACCTTAGATCCGAGCGGGCCCTATCCGGAACTCGTGGAAGTCACCATCGCCGATCTTCAGGCGAAAATGAGATCCGGACAGCTGACGGCCCGCCGCCTGGTCGAAATGTACCTTGAGCGGATCAAGCAGATCGATGCCAAAACCCGGTCAGTTGTCGAGATCAATCCTGATGCCCTGGCGATCGCCGACCAGCTCGACAAAGAGAGAAAACGCGGCAAAGTTAGGTCGCCAATGCACGGGATCCCAATACTGATAAAGGACAATATTGATACAGCCGACAAAATGCTTACAACCGCCGGTTCCCTCGCATTAGTGGACGCACCACGGCCAAAGCGTGACGCCTATGTCGTTGAGCGGCTCCGAAAATCGGGCGTCGTGATCCTCGGTAAGACAAACCTCAGCGAATGGGCGAATTTTCGCGGCAACCGTTCTATCAGCGGATGGTCCGGCCGTGGCGGTCAAACGAATAATCCATATTTCCTCGATCAAAATCCCTGCGGGTCGAGCTCGGGATCAGGTGTTGCGGCGTCAGCAAACCTTGCCGCAGCTGCTATCGGGACCGAAACTAACGGCTCCATCATCTGCCCTGCCGTCACAAATGGCGTTGTCGGACTCAAACCGACCGTCGGGCTCGTATCCCGCAGCGGGATCATTCCTATAGCCCACACGCAGGATACAGCCGGGCCAATGACGCGCACCGTTGCTGACGCCGCAGCCGTGTTAAGTGCGATCGCGGGCAGCGACAAACAAGACGCAATGACATCCGAAGCGAATAAACGAGCAGCGAAGGATTATACAAAATTCCTCGATAAAGGCGGGCTAAAAGGTGCCCGACTAGGCGTTGTCATGGTTCTTCCGAGTCAGAATCAGGATGCCTTCAAGGCCTTTTACCAGCCGTTTATTGATAAGATCCGCGAAGCAGGGGCGACGCTTGTAGACATAACGTTCCCCACCGCTAACGTTGGCGCCTATAGGCTTAATGTGCTGCTGTATGAATTTAAGACCGACCTCAACAAATACCTCCAGGCGCGGGGCGGCAAATACAAAACCCTCGAAGACCTGATCAAGTTCAATGAAGAGAACAAAGAAAAAGAGCTTCCGCTTTTCGGCCAGGAGCTTTTCATCCAGTCGCAGGCCAAGGGCGATCTGTCCGACAAAGAGTATCTCGATGCCCTCGCTAAGATACGCAAAGGTTCTCGCGACGACGGTATTGACGCTGCAATGGCCGCACACAAACTCGATGCTCTGGTCGGCCCGACGGTAGGTTCCACCTGGTCGATGGCGGCCGTTGCCGGCTATCCATCCATCACGGTGCCGGTCGGCCTGAGGGACAATGCTGCCGCCGGTATGTTCTTCTTCGGCAAGCCGTGGAGCGAGCCTCAGTTAATTAAATACGCCTACGCATTCGAGCAGATCACAAAGGGGCGCGTGACGCCGCAGCTTATTGCGAAGAAGCCAGTGCCGCCACCGGCCACACCGGCCAATTGATCACGTGAATTTTTTACGTTTTCTACAATCGAATTGGCCCGAACTGCTCGCGCTGACCCGCGAGCATATTTTTTTAGTGGCAATTTCGACCGGTGCGGCCGTCAGCCTGGGAGTCCCGCTCGGCGTGTTGCTCACCCGCATTAAGTCGTTGCAAACACCGGTGCTGGGTTTTGCTAATATCATGCAGACTGTGCCGAGCCTGGCCTTATTCGGCCTTCTGATCCCGATCCCCTTCATCGGCGGCATCGGCGCACGAACGGCTATCATCGCTTTAGCCCTCTACGCCCTACTGCCAGTCATTCGTAACACTGTGACCGGCATACTAGGTATCGACCCGAAACTCCGCGAGGCTGCAGCGGCCATGGGTATGACCGATTGGCAGCGGCTCAGGATAGTCGAAATGCCGCTGGCGATGCCCGTCATTCTTACTGGTATTCGTGTAGCCGTGGTGATCTCGGTCGGCGTCGCGACCGTAGCAGCCGCGATCGGAGCCGGCGGCCTGGGGATGTATATCTTTCGCGGGCTTCGGCAGAATGACAATAATCTGGTCCTCGCCGGCGCCTTGGCATCCGCGTTTCTCGCGCTCCTATGCGACTTTGCTCTCGGCCAATTCGAAAAGAGCTATGAGATCGCCGAACGCAAAACCGCCGCGCGGCGCAGGTTTATTTCTCTCGCCGTAACGGGCGTCCTCGCGGCCGTGGTCGGAATCGGCTTTCTCTCAAATTTCAATTCTCAGATCTCAAATACTGCCGGATCAAACATCGAAACAGGCAGCCAGAAAATAGTAGTCGGTTCAAAGGATTTTACTGAATCCATCATCCTCGCCGAGATACTGGCGCAGTCCCTCGAAGAGCGCGGCATCGCGGTCGAGCGCCAATTCGAGCTTGGCGGCAGCCTCCCGCACGAAAGCCTTCTCGCCGGCCAGATCGATGTTTATCCCGAATACACGGGCACGGCATACACCGCCATTCTAAAACACGCTCCCTTGACCGATCCGCAGGCAGTTTACGATTCGGTAAAAGCTGAATACGCGGATAAATTCCAACTCGCCGTCAGCCCGTCGCTGGGGTTTGCCAATGATTTCGCCATTCTCGTTCGCGGCGAAGTTGCCCGGGCAAATGATCTCAAAACCATCTCCGACGCCGTTCCTTTAGCACGAAGTTGGCAGGCGGGTTTCGGACAGGACTTTATGTCGCGGGCGGACGGCTACCCGGGATTCGCGAAAACTTATGGTTTCAATTTCGCTCGTCAGCCGCGTGAAATGGACCTCTCGCTCACATACCGGGCACTTCGGTCGGGTGAATTGGACATTATCGCCGGCAACTCCACTGACGGTCTGATCGCGGCACTCGACCTGTTTCAGCTCGAGGACGACCGGCGATACTTTCCGCCGTATCAGGCGGTCTTTATTTACCGACAGGCAGTTAGCGACACGATAGCATCGACGCTCGAGGAGCTAGCCAATTCCATCACCACCACCGACATGCGCCGAATGAACTATCAGGTCGACGGCAGCCGGCAAAGGCCCCGTGACGTCGCTGCCGAATGGCTCGCAAATAAATAACCTTCTTGTAATCAGGTCCACACGATTATGGCCGGACAACCGCAGGTCACCAGATAGTTTCTAATGACTGAATGAAGAAAATATTATTTCTGGGTTACTTATCTTTAGCTCTAAGCTGCCTTGCCCCGGCGGTCAGTGCACAGTCCGGCCGGCGGGCCCAACCGGTGGCGCCGCCTGCTGTGCCTGTCGTCTCTAACGATGACTCGGATTTTTCCGAATCGAAGCCGACCTCAGGCCCTGTTTATTCACGAAAGGTCAGAGCCGCACAGGCGGCCGGGCGTGAAAAGCCCGCGCCCAAGCCGGACGAGACCGTGACGGAGGGCGAGGATTCGGTCATACGGGTCGGTACGGAACTCGTGACCGTGCCGGTCTCGGTCTATGAGCGAAGCGGCGTATATGTGTCGGGACTCAGGCGGAACGATTTTCGGATCTATGAGGACGGCACTGAGCAGGAGATCGCGTATTTTGGCACGAATGAGGTCCCATTCTCCGTGGTCCTTCTCGTGGACGTCAGCGGATCGACCGATCAAAAGATCCGGCAGATCCAGTCGGCAGCGTTGAGCTTCATTCAGAATCTCAAGCCGAACGATCGGGTCTCGATCGTCGAATTCGCTTCGAGCGTCAACACATTGTGCGATTTCACCACCGACCGGACGGTATTGGAAAGGGCGATCGGGAGAATAAGGGCCGGCGGCGGCACCGTCCTTTATGACGCGGTCGACCGGGTCCTCAAGCGAAGTTTCAAAGACGTGCAGACCCGCAAGGCAGTAGTGCTTTTCACGGATGGCGTGGATACATCGGGCCGCTCGAGCGGGTATGAGAGGACCCTTGCCCTTGCAGAAGAAGGTGACGCGGCCATTTATTCCGTCTATTACAACACGTATCTCGAAATGCGCGGCATCAGCACCGGCCAGGGCCCGATGACCGGAATCCCGACGATCAGCCGGGCACCGAATATTCCCGGTATGCGTCCCGAAGACTACGCACGCGGCCGGGCTTATCTCGAGGAACTCGCTCGCGTTACTGCAGCAAAGATGTTCCGCTCAGATTCAACCACCGGCGGCCTCAGTGCCGCATTCGCCGGTATCGCCGATGAGCTTGGTAATCAATATTCCATCGGCTACTACCCGACCGACCCCGGGGCATCCGGCCAGCGAAAGCAGATCAAAGTCCGCGTCGCCCGCCCCAACGTCGGCGTCCGTTCCCGCGACAGCTACATCGTAGGCGAAGCCCTACAGACCAAGACCGGGAGTTAAACTAAGAATTACCGGATACTGGAATCGCACGAATCTCAGGCGTGATCCGATGATCCCTGCTTGATTCGAAATGTTCATTTCCACACTGTTTTGTGCAGTAATATCGCCGATGAGTATAGTCGAGATCGAAAACGAGATAAGAAAACTTCCCGCTGAAAAGGTCGATGAGTTGGCAGAGTGGCTGGGAAAATATCAGGCTGAGATCTGGGAAAAGCGGATCGCGGATGATCTCGACTCGGGCAAATTAGATTCGTTGTTGGCTGAGGTCGACGTCGAGATCGACGCTGGCTTTGCTAAGCCCCTATGAGGCATTTCACGCTCCCGCGGTTCTGGAAATGCTAGACGAAGTCCGATGAAATATCTGTTAAAGAGAATTACTATTGATCCAAAGCAGTGCGGCGGAAGACCGTGCATTCGCGGAATGAGGATCCGGGTGGTTGACGTCCTTGAGCTTTTCGCAGCTGGTCTGACTGCTGAAGAGATCCTTGAAGAGATGCCCGACCTTGAACGCGAAGATCTGCAGGCATCGCTCACTACGCTGCACAAAAATTGGACCATCCCGTTCTGCTCGCGGCATGATGATCTGGATCGACGCTCAGATGTCACCCGCGATCGCCAATTGGATCGCGGCTAATTTCTCCTTAAATTGCTCCGCATTTCGAAGAAGCAGACACCGCCACGCCGGAGGAAACGACGTTGCAGGCGGGGGACGACCGCGGTCCAGTCCGGAGGCAAAAAACTGGCGATAGGAAGCTGATTCTGCGTTACAATGAGAATATGAATACGGCCGAGATAATTCATCAAAGGGTTCTTCATTTGCCCCCGAAGGCTCAGGAACAGGTCCTCGAAGTAGTCGAGCAGATAGCTGAGCGCTGCCGTAGGGATTCGCTGGATCAAAAGAACGGTAAAGATGAATTTGTTCATCCGCTGACCTTTATTGCAGATCTTGCGACCGATGCCGGAGTTACGGACCTGGCTGAGAGGCATGACTTCTATGCCCATGGAAAGTTGGAGGAATAGGTATCTTTGGCGAACGAAACCCTTTTTCTCGATACCGCTTACGTACTCGCCCTATTCAACTCCCGCGATCAATGGCATCGAAAGGCGATCGAATGGCAGATAAAGGTCGCGTCCGATAAAAATTTACTTATCACTACGGAGTTCGTGCTAACCGAGATAGGTGATGGTTTGTCGTCTCGAAATCTGCGTGCGGAGGCAGGAAAGATCATACGTGCCCTTCATGAAAGCACCGTCGTTCGCGTGGTTCCAGCCAGCACGGTTCTCTTCATCGATGGGCTGCAAATGTTTGAGAATCGAGACGACAAGGATTGGGGAATGACGGATTGCACCTCTTTTGTCGTGATGAACGAAAACAAAATCACCGCGGCCTTAACTACTGATGAGCACTTTCGTCAGGCGGGCTTCAATCCTCTTCTGCTGGACTGATCGGTATCACACAGTCTGAACATTCTTGAGGAATAAGCCGCAGTTACTCGACAGCGAAGAGAAAGATAAATTATCGGACTGATCGTGGCGGAACGGCGCGAACGACAATCATCGGCATTTCGAGGGCGCCGCTCCAGTCCAGGAAGGGGTGATCGCCTTTTTGAGGGGGGATAACCAATTTGCCGCTTACAAAATAGGTGTCGTTGAGCGCCAGCGGCCAAAATTTAGAGGGCCCAAGATCTATAGCCATAAAATTAGGCTGGAGATATCCGGACCCAGGATAGGTAATATTGAATTTAATAGTTCCACCGTGGGGGAGGATAGTATCCTTCCATTCGGGCGACAATCCGTTGTACATTGGCTCAACCGCCGCCACTTCGCCGCCAGCCTGATCAACAACACGAAGCTCTAACCGGGAAGGACTGAATCGTATGATCCGCTGCCCCATAATATTGACGACATTCTGAATCTCAATGAAAATTTTTAAAATTGGTGATTCACCGTGGTTGTCCGGTAGAAGGCTGATGCGCGCGCGCAGACCGTTTACAGGCTGCGACCATCCGTGATCTAAGAGCTTTTCGAGGTCATCGTAAGCGTATTCAGCCGGTTTGCTCCTGGTGCAGGATGAGGTACGCAAGATGGCCATACGGAATTGGGTCGAAACTCGATATCTCTTTCTCGTTCGCCAACGCTGATCCGGGTGACCTCGCCGGAAAAAACCAGGTCCGAGCTCGCCATCTCCTGTTCGAGGCCCCTTTTTCCCGGACACTCGCAGCCAAGAACCGCTACAGAACCCAAAGCTATCGCGAACACCACCCCAGATATCGAAATATACGTCTTCATAGCCCTCCATTCTTTCGGAACCCTTCAACCTACGTACTTATCGATCATCTTTTGGGCGTCCGGAGTCAATACCAATTTTATCTCGATCACCGGCTGGTCGGGCGAAAGGACAAATACCTCGGATTCGCCGATGCCGATCACCCGGTCTAGCGGAAGGTCCCATGGGTTATGGATGTCGCGATCGAATAGAACGAGTCCGATCTGGTACCGGCGGCCGACGAATGCCTCAAACGAAAACCTCCCATTCTTATCCGACCGAGCTCCTCCAAAAAGGCTGGTTACGTCAAACTCCAGATCCTTACATCCGATCATCGCGCCCACAACGGGCCGGCCGTCCGGCCATGTGATCTTTCCGACGATCGTTTTCTTTTTCAAAGACGCCGGCAGCTTGAAGACCAACCCGGTAATACGTGTAGTAGAGTCGATCTCGAATATCTTAGCTGAGGCCTGTTCGGAGCCCGCCGGATAAAAGAACGTAGAGAAAGGCGACAAAAACGTCGGTTTCTCACCGAAATTGATGCTCAAAGTGTACTTCCCGGCGGGGACATCACTAAACGTGAATCGGCCTTGGGTATCGCTGACTCCAATAAAACGAGAGTCATTGGGAACTCGGTCCAGTTCGAGTGACACGAGTTCGAGCTCAGTATATTGCACAATCTTTCCGTCGGATCCGATAAGCTTGCCGCGGATCGTGGGAACAGCTTCAGTTCCGGAACGTAGATCTAGCGAAGGGAAAAAAAGAAAAGCACTGATAAGTAATGAGAGAAGCAGCATTTTTTCGCTATCTGTTTAGCGCGATTTCATTTTATTGCATCTGCACTGGTTAAGGTCAAACAGCCCTTGGCATTCGTCTTAATTTCGATAGGCCCGAAGCTTGTTGTTCAGAGCGTCAGGAACACCATTTGTACTCAGTGCAACGAGATAATCGCTTCCGAATGCATCGGCCCATTCGATTAGTAATTCATAGGTGATCAGATTCTCTATTTCCTGAATGAAAACGTTAGTGCTTAACTCGCTCAGAAAAGGACGTTCGCCGAGGTCCGAGAATCGCTCAGCGTTTAGAACGTTTGAGTTATCCCAAGAAATATGTGGCGTGAATTTATCAAATCCCGCCGGATTTATGCCGCCGCTTTTTAGTAGGTCGTACGTACCAAGCAACCATAAGAGGAAGTTACCTCGCCAGTGTACCTCGTCAATTGCCAAAATTGATTGAACCCATTTTGGAATCTCATCCGGTTCAACATCATCATCGCCGAGACATTTCCATCAGCCTCCCCCTGGTTCCAGCCTAAGACTGGGTCGCCTGCCCCGTTCTCATAATCGACTAGAAAAATGGGCCTCCCGTTCATGTCCCAGAGAGCTTCATCCATCAACGCCTGAAACAGAGTCGCCAAGACGTCCTCTCGATATCCTGGATACTCCTCTGTTATCCCATCCCAGTAAATTGCCATGAATGTTGTCACGACGGGCTGGATTATATACGTGTTGAAGTATTGATCTTCTATGCTTCGAACGATAAGGTCCGGCAGCAGGAATTTGAACCAGTCGTCCCATTCGTCAAGCCTGCCAAAACAGCTCGTGCCGCTTGAGATCTCTCCAATGATTTCTGTGAGATCAACAGCATCGAGGTTTAAGACAGTTTCACGATCCGCTAATTCGGGAAAATATCGCCGTTCCTCAGACATGAACCAAGCCTCGCCCATTGGTTTCCCAGGCATCTTGGAATTCTCACGCATCCGCGCTATAGCCTGATGCGAGATTCCATGCTTGGGCCGCCATTCAGTTAGTGAAGAATGAACCATCTGAACCTTTAGTCAACCCCACAACCTCAGCTTTAGATATCTATCGAGTTTTCTGGCGAGGGCCGGATCTATGGACTTGAGCGTGGCCAGGTACTGAGCGGCGGAGGTTCGGTCGCCTAGTTTGTCGGAGAGGATAGCTGCCTGAAATAGCGACGGTGCGAATGTGGGCACGATCGATAGGGAACGCTTGTACATGTCGAGTGCTTCGCGGCGCTTGCCGGCTTTGGCCAGTACGTCAGCATAGCCTTTCATTACGCGGCCGGCATCGGGCTTTGCCTGAATTACCTTGGCATAATGCTCGAGGGCGAGATCAAGTTTGCCAGCGGTCTCGTATGCAGACGCCAGATTCAGGTGTGCGGCGGGGTTATCGGCCTTAGCGAGCGATCTCTTGAGGGCATCCAACGCGGGTTCGCGTAGGCCTATGTCGGTAAATACAATACTGACTGCCACATAGAGTTCCGGGTCCTTGGGATCGAGAGCATAAAGGTCCTGGACAAGCCGCTGAGCTTCTTCCTGCCGGTTTGCAAAGGCCAGCGCCTGGACCGCTTCAAGATGAAACCGGGCGTTCTTTGGTTCCTCTGAAAGCTTTTGGAGCAGCTGGGGCAGCACCGCAACGGTTTGCTGACGGCCGCGGGTGACATTGAGGAACATTAGAAAAAACTCGTCACCGGGCCTAAGCCGCAGGGCTTCGTCAAAGTAAGGGATAGCCTTTTCAAACTGCATTTGCTGCGAATAAAGCATTCCCATTCCCGCCTGCAGGAGGGGGTCGCGCGGCCTTTGTGCCAGCAGCATTTTAAAGATCGGCTCGGCTTCCGATCCGCGACGAAGGGACGTTAATATTTTGGCCAGTTCGTAGCTTATCGCAAAGTCATCCGGAGCCCGCTCCGCCAGCGTCTTGAGGAGCGCTGCGGCTGCCTCCTTGTTGCCGAGATTTGATTCGCTAAGGGCGCGATAGTATTCCGATCCTAACAATCGCGGGTCGTCCGAACTCACCCTTGCAAAAAGTCTCGAGGCTTCCTGGTGCTCGCCGAGCTCGTAAAAGAGCATTCCTAACGCGAAATTACCGTAAGGACTTTGCACGTCGAGAGCAAGGGCGGCCCGAGCCTCGGCAAGTGCTTCGGCATCCTGAGCACTTTTCAGGTAAGCTATCGCGAGCATACCGTGGAAGTCTGCGTTTTTCGGCTTTAGTTCGACCAGTCGGCGGAATGCGGAAATGACGCCGGCATTGTCCGACGCAGCCCCCGCGAGGTCCGCAGACATTAGCAGCGACGGCTCACTATCCGGCATTTTCGCCAGCGCCTCATAAACCGCGGCACGCATTTCTTCGACCGACTTTCCCGCCTGTCGCAGATCCTGTATCCGCGTGATCTCGTTGTACTCAGCCTCAGTGATCGTAGTCTGCGGTATGGCAGTAATGGCAAATAACGCAATGACGGCGAGAAGTAGGAGTTTTGGTTTCATCTTGGCCTCTGATATCGACAGACAATTTTACGACGGAAACCTTTTTAGTCCAAGAAGTTTTCAACACCGGAATCACTCTCACGCCACGTTTCACAAGTCTCACAGAGTGCTTGGCCACTAATGCACGAATAAATCCCAGACCGGGGCTCTCCATTCGTGCATTCGTGGCATTTTCATATTTTTTTGGGACAAATGCGACAAATGCGACATTTGGTATTCCCTTCAACCATTAAAATGAGCTAGCCTGTCGCGGTGTGCGGTCTTTCGAATCGTGGGATATTTGAAAATCAGAGTAAATATTGGGTCATTGTCAATTCAAGTTAAATACGAACTTCATTTTTGTGAGCTCTGCGTCCTCGCTTTGCGGCCTCTGTGTTAAGAAAAAGAGCCTAAACACAAAGGCCACAAATTACGGACACTAAGGGCACAATTGAAATCTGGATCTGACCCATTACCCAGGAAAGAGCCACGAAATTCACAATGACGCCTAACCGCGAAACACGTTACGCACTTTTCGAAAAATGGGATGAACGGGCTTAACTCGTTGAGCCGGAATGGTTTATGCGTCCCATTTTCCGTCCCACGTGGGATGGTGGAAATGTGGGATCACTGCGGAGTGCGGGTTAGGGTTGAAGAGTGCCCTTCGTCACCTGTCATCTGTAGCTGTCACCCACTACTCATGGACCACCTGCCGCTGCACGTGTATTACACCCACACAAAAAGCGTGGGACAGTGTGGACACCTGTAACTGCTATGGGAAATATAGTTACAACGATTTCAGTGTCCCCGCCTGGGACAAAAACAGGGGGTCTGAGTGAGTGGAAAGGGAGAAGCAGAATGTAGAATGCAGAATGCGGAATGTAGAATGCGGATGCAGAATGGATAATGGCTATGATGGGGGGTGACCGCCGGCCTGCTTTGTATTTTCGGTGTAGTACCCGGTAAACTGCAGGTATTGTCCTGATCCACCACAGGTTTAGGACACTGCCAAACAGCAGGCCGCCGAAATAACTTGCATCCTTTTGTTAATTACTGTAGTCTTAATAGTTTGACAACTCCGTGTCTCATTCGTCGACGGTAAACTCGGTCCTATGTTGGATCGAAATTGATAGTTCGAGAAACGGTTCCTTTATAACTGTTAGAAGCGGCTCCTCATATAGTGAGCCCTCGAACGTAGATCCTTCCTTGCTACCGTTACACTGAAGATCACTCCACGTTAGTAACTTCTTATTACATCCCGAAGACTCGTTAGGAGTACCGCCTTTAGGCGGCGATCCCATGTTGTAGGTCTGCTTTGCATCACGCAAAATGGCCTGCTGAAGCAGGGACTCAGAACCGGGGCTTCCGTAGATATAGATTTTAATTAGAAAATGACTTTTAGAGATTTAGGCTTGCTGCCGTTTTTTACGGACAAATGCGAGCAATTGGGTTTTACCGAGCCTACACCCATTCAAAAACAGGCGATTCCGGTCCTTTTAAAGGGCGGAGACATTTTAGCCAGTGCCGAGACCGGTACAGGCAAGACGGCGGCCTTTTTGCTGCCGATATTACAGATGTTGGGCGATAACAAAGGTAAGCCGGGAACACGCGTTCTCGTTCTTTCGCCGACACGCGAGCTAGCGAATCAAACCGAAGCCGCCTGCCGAGAATTTGCCCCCAAGGGCATCACCTGCACCGCCATTATCGGTGGAGCCGGTTACAAACGACAGATGGACAGCCTGCGGCGCGGTGCTAATCTGATCATCGCAACACCGGGCCGTCTTATCGACTTTATGGACCAGGGCCTGATCAATTTCAATAGCCTTACCCATCTCGTCCTAGACGAAGCGGACCGCATGCTCGACATGGGCTTTTTGCCCTCGATCAAGCGGATCGTTCGGGTCATTCCGGCGAAGCGACAGACGCTCTTTTTCTCGGCGACAATGTCGCCCGAGATCGAGCACATCGCTTACTCGATGCTCAAGGACCCGACCTTTATCGAGGTCAGCCCGCGTGGAAAGGCCGCAGGCCTGATCCATCAGACGGCATACCCGGTCGCACAGGCGTCGAAGATGCCCCTGCTCCTGGATCTTTTGGATAAAGAGGATTTTGACCGCGTGCTGGTTTTTACACGCACAAAACGAGGAGCCGACCGCTTGGCCCATATTTTGGAAAAGCGTTCGCATAAATCTAACCGTATTCACGGCGATCGTTCACAGTCGCAGCGTGAGGCTGCCCTCAAGGCATTTAAGTCCGGTCACACGACCGTGCTTATCGCAACCGATGTGGCTGCCCGCGGTATCGATATCGATTCGGTATCACATGTGATAAACTATGATATACCCGAGGCACCCGAGGATTACGTACACCGAATTGGCCGAACCGGCCGTGCAGGCAACAAGGGGCGTGCCATTACGCTGTTTACGTTAGCGGAAGAGCATTCAATGCGTGCTATCGAGCGGCTGACGGGTGAACTGGTAGAACGCATCGTTCTGCCCGATTTCGGCGGCCACACATTTGCGCAGGCTGCGCCGGCTAAGAAATACTCGACACCGGCACGCAAAAGCTTTCGTTCATTTGGGCCAAGACGCGGCAGGTAACCTGACGCGGGATAGGTTAAGAGGAAATATTTATGGCAGCAGTTAAAGCAGTAGCTTATGCACTCGATCAGTCGGTCGAAATGATGTGTTCGGCGTGCGACCTTGAGCAAAATCATAAGGTCGTGACCGTAACGAAACAGGGCAAGATCACCAAGGCCGTATGCGAAGCATGCGAAACCGTGAGCACTTTCACTCGAGGCGTCAAAACCTCGGTCTCGATGGGCACAGGAAAAAATGCGTCACCCTATGACCGGCAGCGGAAATACCGCAAAGGCCAGGCAATGACCCATGACAAATTCGGCCGCGGCGAGGTTACAGCCGTGATCGAGCCGCAAAAGATCGATGTCCTTTTTGGCGACCAGACACGCAGGCTAATTCATTCGCAAAATTAACCTCGGCCTAAAACCTCAATATATTGGCTTTCCGGGATTCAGAGGATTTCGGAAAGCCTTTATCTTTAAATCGACGTTATTGATCTATTTAGTTATCTTTAGAACTGCCTTCATCATCTTTCGCGAATTGCTTTCAGAGGGAGGAGTCTCGACAAAACGCCCGCGGTTTTGTCGATAGGCTAGCAGTTCGGCGCTGACATCGGTGTCTAATTGCAGCCTGTCCATGAGGTCCCAGTGGGTAAGAAAATCCTGCAGGGATTCGCGGTTCTTGCTTTTAGCATTCAGCTCCGAATAGATCTTGGCAATCATCAGCTTGTACGCCAACTCCCGGTCTGAGCCAGCAGCAAGGATATTCTGCCTCGTTATTCCAAAAGTTCGCTCGCTGCCGTAATATTTCACACGAAGCATAAGGAATCCATCCCGATCGAATTCCGGCGTGCTGGCATGCTCAAGGTCTCGCAAGAAAGTTTTCACTTCCCCTTTATCCTGAAAAATGCCTTGGGCAAGAGCTCCCTCGAGTACGTCACGGAATCTCGCCTCGTATGCATTCCAGATCTGTTTATTGCCAAGATGCATCAGCCGCTCGCGCTCTTTTCTTAGCCGGATCTCCTTTAGCTCGGCCCGCCGGTTGGCTTTCGCGGCTTTTAAGCGTTTTTCCTCAAGATTAAGTCTCGCCGTCTCAGCAGAGATAAATTTCTTGTGAGTATTCGGAATGCTATAGCGTCCGGTCAGAAAATATGCTCCCGCCATCACTCCGGCGACAGGCGGGTAAAAGACGAGCGACGGAACTATGTATTTTCTCGAAGTGATAGCTTTCTGAGTGAAATTTTTGTTGTCTTCACTTCGCCAAATAGGCCCTACAACCTGAGGATACTTGGTGATATGAAACATCCGGTTTGGCCTTGAGCTCGCATAACGGGTGAAGGATCTCGCCAGCGCTTTTGGTGTGGTAATTCCGAAATCATTAATTACGTCACGTCGCGTGGCTCCGGAAAAGTACATATTCATTACCTTCCGGGTAAAATCAGCGCAGTTTCGGGAAAAGACGTTGAACTTACTTTCCCACTTCTTTGCGTTGAATTGTCTTAGAAACTTTTCGTCTTCCTCGGTAGTCGTTTTCACCGTAAAACTGTAGATATCCCGATTCAACGCCATCGTAAGCATCTTTTGCCAACTGCCGCCGGGGGCGGTGCCATCACTATTGTCCGGCACGTGTGAACGCAGGTGCTGTTTGCGATAACTTTCTCTAAGCAGTCTGCGGATTTCGCCATTCGCATAAATTGGAATTTGGCTTGGGTCGTCGACTCCGTAGAGATAGGGAATAAACGGAACGGCCATCCATTCTTGAGTGATCTGGTCACTAAAACGAGGATAAGAGCTAATAACCACACCAGCTTCACCTCGATCGCAAAGACGTAATTTTACCGGGCCGTCCGCACATATGTTTGAAAGGTGAACTGCGGTGTGGCCCGAGCCGGTAAAGACGCCGGCAACTCCTACCGACTCAAGAACAAGCATTGAAACGTCAGCTTGGGAGATTGCAGGAACAAATAATATCGTCAGAAAGATTGTCAATAAACGGATCTTCATTACTACTCCAAAAAACTTCAAATTTGATCCCCGCCCGTACTTTTGCATGGGCTTCACAGTAATCTAAGCTTATCGCGGCAGTGAATGACGGTATGTAATTTCGGCGACATTGCGGTTTGGCCACGTGGATTTGCCAAATGCCCGCACTATCTTTTTAGCAAAACTCAGGTTTCCTGATAAACTTGGACCAAATTCCGAACTCTTCCCTGAATTTTTATGAAACGATTATTTTCAGCTTGGCTCGCTCTTGCCGTTATCTTGCCGATCATGCCCCTTCAGTTCGTTGCCCGAAGCACCGATGAGGCGAAAATGATCGCGAAGGCGAAAAAGATACATGACGAGGTGATCACGCTCGACACGCATGTCGATATCAACACTGTTAACTTCACCGATAAGGTTAATTACACACAGGAATTACCGATCCAAGTGGACCTGCCAAAGATGAAGCGCGGCGGGCTGGATGTGGCATGGCTGATTGTGTATACCGGGCAGGGCGAACTAAACGAAGAGGGCTATAAACGGGCGTATACAAATGCTATCGACAAATTCGAGGCCATCCATCGTCTGACCAGGACACTGGCACCCAACGAGATCGAGCTTGCCTTAACATCCAAAGACGTCAAGCGCATCGTAAAAGCGGGTAAGAAGGTGGCGATGATCGGCGTCGAGAACGCATATCCGCTCGGCACGGATATTTCACGGGTAAAGGAATTTGCCGATCGCGGTGCCCGCTACATGTCGCTCGCCCATAACGGCCACAGCCAGCTCGCGGATTCCAACACAGGAGAGCGCGATGGTAAATGGCTTCACAACGGCCTTAGCGAGATGGGCAAGCAAGCCGTTGCCGAGATGAATAAATGGGGCATTATGATAGATGTTTCCCACCCGTCCAAACAGGCAAACCTGCAAACGCTTGCGCTTACTAAGGCCCCGGTCATTGCCTCGCACTCGTCGGCCCGGGCTATCGCCAATCACAGCCGCAACCTCGATGATGAGGAATTGATGCAGATCAAAAAGAACGGCGGTGTCGTGCAGGCGGTTGCCTTTCGGGGCTACGTCAATATCGCGAAAAGCTCGGCCCGTTCGGCAAAGTCCACTGAGATAATGCAGGAACTGGCAGCGGCAGAGACCTTCAAGATACTGCCGCGTACCGAGGTCCTGGCCTTACCCGAGACCGAGCGAGCAGCGTACGGTGCCCGCCTTACCTCCTTCAGAAACAAAGTGAACCCGATCCTGCAGGAAAGGCTGAAGAATACGGCCCCTGATGTGAATGTTAAGGACTTTGTTGATCATATCGATTATCTGGTCCAAAAGATCGGTATCGACCATGTCGGGATCAGTTCGGATTTTGACGGCGGCGGCGGCGTCGAAGGCTGGAATAACGCGGCGGAAACATTCAACGTTACGCTGGAACTCGTTCGCCGCGGCTACACGAAAAAACAGATCGAGAAGATCTGGAGCGGTAACCTCCTTAGGGTGCTTGACCAGGTTCAGAAAGTGGCCCGTCAAATACAAAAGAATGGTTAAGCCTAGGTCATCAGGGTTTTCGACATATCAAATTACCAGGTCATAAACCGGTCCATCGTCCGGATCGCGACGCGAGGAACTCGATCTTTTGCGGATCACCATCAAACCATCGCGAATCGGCAGCAGGACGTTTTCGACCCGTTCATCGGCCATTACCTTTTGATTGAATTCGTTGAGGGCCCGGGTGTCTTCGTCCTTGACGTCAAGCAGAACCTTGCCGCTCCATAGGACATTGTCAGCAATGATGTAACCGCCCTCTGTGATGCGATCGATCACGAGGTCGTAATAGTTTGAGTAGTTCGGCTTGTCGGCGTCGATGAACACCAGGTCAAAGGACTCGGTAAGATTCGGGATAAGATCAGCCGCATCGCCCAGCAGGAATTCGATCTTAGAGGCATACGGAGTTTGGGATACGAATGATTTTGCTACCCGATTCGTCTCCTCCTGTACGTCTATTGTAATTACTTTACCGTCGTCAGCGAGCCCTTCGGCAAGACATAGTGCCGAATAACCGAGATATGTGCCGATCTCAAGGACAACGGACGGCTTGATCATATGCGAGATCATGCTTAGTACCCGGCCCTGAAAAAATCCCGACAGCATGCTCGAATCCGTATAATGCGCATAACAATGCTCGCGGAGCTCTGTCAATATCCTGCTCTCGCCGGAAGTATGGCTCTCGGCGTACTTCAGCAGTTCGTCTGTAATTATCATATATCTACTCTTACAAGCCCTCTTTTTATCGCTAGTCTCGCAGCTGACGTCCGGTCCGAAACGCCGATCTTTCCGAAAATATTCTGCACGTGTGTTTTAACAGTATTTTCCGACACATCCAGAGCGAAAGCGATCTCCTTGTTCGACATTCCGCCGACGATCATCTGCAGCACGCTCGCCTCGGTTGGAGTCAGATCTTCGCTGCCGACGTGTTCGCTGAGTATGCCGGCGATCTCGGCCGGAATATATTTTCGACCGCTGTTAACCGTTCTAATGGCATCGATAAGGTCAGGCGGCGCGACATCCTTGCAAACGTAGCCGAGGGCTCCTTTTTGAAGCGCGCGTTTAATCTCGCTGTCGCCGGCATGGTCGGCGAGCATAATGATCCGAGCTTTCGGCCCCGCGGTAAGGTAGTTATCCAGGTCGTCTATCGAACATGAATCCGGAAACCGCAGCCCCAGAATAGTGACATCGGGCCGCAAATCAGAAAACATACGGAAGCCGTCACGGGGATTTGCAGCCTCAGCTATAAGGTCAATATCGTCGATCGACGAGAGAAGTGACCTCACGCCCAAACGCGTAAGTGCCTGGTTTTCGATAATAAGAACGCTTATGGGAGGCATCGCGTCAACGCTCGACCGCCAATTCGGCCGCAAAATCGACAATTGGACGGATCAGGTCTGTGTCATAGTTGTTTGACACGCCCTGCATGACCGCGGTGATCCGCTCAAGCCCCAGGCCTGTGTCGACCGAAGGAGCAGGCAGCGGCGTTAGGGTAAATACCCCAGGAGAAACCTCAGTGCGGTTGTACTGCATAAAGACCAGATTCCAGATCTCCATCGTGGTGTCGCCCTCGCCATTCACCCACACAGCCGAGTTTTTTGCTGGATCATCCGGGTTCTCGCCCATGTAATAGTGGATCTCGGAGCATGGGCCGCAAGGGCCGGTCTCGCCCATTTGCCAGAAATTGTCCTTTCTTCCAAATCCGAGAACACGTTCCGGTTTTGCACCTACGCCCTCCCACAGGCTGCGGGCTTCATCATCAGGCCCGACTTCAGCGTCGCCCTCGAAAACGGTGAACCACAAACGCGATTCCTCGAGCTTTAGCTCATTGAGCAGAAAATCCCAGGCATACTCAATAGCCTCTTTCTTGAAATAATCGCCGAATGAAAAATTACCCAGCATTTCAAAAAATGTGTGGTGGCGGGCCGTTTTCCCAACTTCGTCGAGGTCATTGTGCTTGCCGCCTGCGCGGATACACTTCTGCGAGGTGACCGCCCGCTTGTAATCGCGTTTTTCATTGCCCAAAAAGACGTCTTTGAACTGATTCATCCCGGCGTTGATAAAGAGCAGCGTCGGGTCGTTCGCGGGCAAGAGGGGCGATGAAGGCAGGACCTTGTGCCCGTTGCGTTCGAAATAATCGAGGAACCTGGATCTGATCTCGTTTCCGGTCATAGAAAAACTTTAGCACAAGCATCGACGACCCGCATTTCAAGTGGGCGGCTGGGCAGCGGGCAGTGGGCAGTGGGCAGTGCCGGTGGCCGGTGGTCGGTGGTCGGTGGTCTGTGACGGGAGACTGGAGACCGGAGACAGGAGACAGGAGTGGATCACCGCATTTACCTTTCACGAATCACATTCACGATTCACCATTTCGCACTCTCCACTCTCCACTCTCCACTCTTCACTTGTTCATTTTCCATTTTCCATTTTCCACTTTCCATTGACTTTTTGTCCCACGCCGGGACAAGAGAATCGCTGTAACATCTGATTACTGTTACAGTTGCAGGTTTTACCTTTGTACCAGCCTTTTTTCTGGAAAACGGAAACTAGTGTGTCGGTGGTCAGTGGTCAGTGGTCGGAGGTCGGTGTCAGTGGTCGGTGTCATTGGTCGGGGGGCAGTGGTCAGTAGCCGGTGGTCAGTGGTCGGTGGTCGGTGTCAGTGGTCGGTGACCGGTCGTCAGTGGTCGGTGGTCAGTGGTCAGTGGTCAGTGGCTGCCACTGTTCACTGTCCACTCTTCACTGTTCACTTTCCTTTTCCATTCTTCATTTTCCGTTTTCCACTCTCCACTCACTTGCCCCCCTTTTTTTGTCCCACCTCGGGACAAGAGGATCGCCGTAACCCTAAACTCTTCTTAGCTTTACAAGAATGAGTGGTGTACCAGCATTTTTCTAGTTTCTGTAGTACATCGTCACACACATGCCAAAACGGGAATTTGAGAACGTAAACGAACCTCGTTTTGATTCACCCCAAGGTTATGCTCCTGGACCGCAGGTTATTCTCCGATCATCCCAATTTCAAAGATCAAGAGTCTTAAGCCAAAGCTCAAAAGACCCTGCACCGCAACAGGCTAGCTTACTTTAATGGTCGAAGGGAATACCAAATGTCGCATTTGTCCCATTTGTCGCATTTGGCGTAAATGTCCCATTTGGCGTACAAGTTTAAGTCGTCAATGAGTGGATAACGAGAGATGTCCCAAGAGGTTCCCGTCCGGGCGAAAAAAAAGTTCTTGACTCTTCTCGTTGAGTTTGATTATGATGCCTGCAATCAATCAACGAGCCGCTCCACCGGCACCACAGTCGATTTGGCTCCCATGAGATTGAAGGAACTCCATCGTGTGTTGAAACCGACGAGTTCACTTCATCTGCCTTGTGATCCGATTGCCTCGCATTATCTGAAGGTTCTGTTGGAAAGGATTTTGGTGTTTGGAATTACGAAATGTTCTGTCCGAGACGTAATGCGAGAAGCATAACAGGTCAATGGCCGCGAATTAGGAGAAATTTAGCAGTTTTTTCATTACTTTTTGGACGGTTCCTTCTAATGTTTTGGAAGCTCTTATCTATTTGCCCTCGAGTTATACGACGAAACGAACATCTCGTGAAATTTACTTAACTGAGCACGCTTTAAGAAAAAGAGGGAATGAGTTGAACAAATGAATAAACATACGATCTTGTCACCGCGACAGCTTTTAAGGTTGACTGTTATTGCGATCGGTTTCGTATTTACAACCGTTATCTGCGTATCTACTTTTGCGGCGCTTACCGGAGCAAATCAAACCCGCATTATTTTGAACGGGGGAAACTATCAGACAGCAAACGGCAATACCCAAGCGACCGCAACCGCTCCGATTTATTCCATCCTTAACTCGGACGGCACATTAAAAGAAGGCGTCGAGGGCAGCTTTGACCCTAGAGGCTTTCGTATGTCCTACGGTTTGAACGGAGAGCCGAGGTTTATATCTGAGACAGCGCCGGATGCTTTGTCTCTCGACAGCGATTGCTCTGACGGGTGGGACGATCGTTTCGCTCCTGCCGGTGTGGGTGGCACCGGAACCACAACGGTTTTGGCGGTAGCGCTTCTAGGAAGCGATCTTTATATCGGCGGCAACTTTGATACGGCAGGCGGAGTAGTGGTAAATAATATCGCCAGATGGAACGGAACCTACTGGTCATCAATGGGCTCAGGGACAGATGATGCTGTAAATGCCCTTGCGGTATCCGGAAACGATCTATATGTTGGGGGCGCTTTCGACACAGCGGGAGAGGTAACGGCAACCAATGTAGCCAGATGGGACGGTAGCAGCTGGTCAGCTGTCGGATCGGGGACTAACAGTTCCGTCTTTGCGCTGGCCGTATCCGGCGGCGAACTTTATGTCGGGGGCACTTTTACTCTTGCCGGAGGAGTAACAGTGAACCGTGTTGCCAAGTGGAACGGAGCAAATTGGTCGGCTTTTGGTTCCGGAATGAACAGTCAGGTCAATTCAGTGGCTATCGACAGCGCAGGAAATTTATATGCCGGAGGCAGTTTTACCAATGCCGGAGGCGTGACAGCCAATCGCATTGCTAAATGGAATGGCACTACATGGTCGGAGCTTGGAGGCGGAACAAATAGCACGGTTTACGCTCTCGCAGTATCCGGTACGGACGTTTACGCCGGCGGAAACTTTTTAACAGCGGGCGGTGTGACGGTGAACCGTATTGCCAAATGGAATGGGACTAGTTGGTCTGCTCTAGGCACCGGCGTGGCAGGGGGAGATGTGAGGTCTCTTGCCATATCAGGTGGCGATCTGTATGTAGGGGGAGCCTTCTCCACTGCGAGCGGCGCGACGATGTTCCGTGTTGCAAAATGGAACGGGACGATCTGGTCGGCGTTTGGGACAGGGACAAATACCACAGTCTTTGCACTCGCGGTATCCGGCAGTGATGTATACGCCGGCGGAAATTTTACGACGGCTGGCGGTGCATTGGCCAATAATATCGCCAAATGGGACGGGACGAAATGGTCGTCGTTTTCTGGCTCGGGAACGAACGGCGGCGACATTCATGCGATTGCTATCTCCGGCAGCGATGTGTATGTCGGAGGGAGCTTTACCGCAGTGGGCGGTTTGACGGTCAACCGCGTAGCAAAATGGGACGGCAGCAACTGGTCGGCGCTAGGTTCCGGAATGAACAATCAGGTCAATGCATTGGCCATTGACGGCGCTGGAATTTTATACGCCGGAGGCAGTTTTACCAATGCCGGTGGTGTGACGGCCAATCGCATAGCAAAATGGAATGGCAGCACCTGGTCTAGCATGGGTTCGGGGGCAAACAACATCGTTTATACCCTTGCCGTGTCGGGCACCGATCTTTATGTCGGAGGGCAATTTACAACGACAGGAGGCGTGACTGTAAACCGGATCGCGAGATGGAACGGGGCAACCTGGTCGGCGCTGGACTCGGGAACAGACGGTATCATATACGCCGTCGCTGTTTCAGGCAGCGATCTTTATGCTGGAGGTGTATTCTCTACAGCGGGCGGCGTGCCAGTGGGACGAATTGCGAAATGGGATGGGGCCGCCTGGTCGTCGCTGGAATTTGGTGCCGAGTCGAATACGACAGTATATTCCCTCGCTGTTTCCGGCAGTGACCTCTACGCGGGCGGACAGTTCTCAACCGCAGGCGGCACGTCCGCCAACTATATCGCCAAATGGAATGGCACAAGCTGGTCGGGCCTTGGATCGGGGCCGGACTCTGAGGTAAGGGCAATTGCGGTATCGGGCAGTGATCTTTACGTTGGCGGATCTTTTGCCACTGCCGGAGGAGTGACAGTAAACAATATAGCGAAATGGGACGGCATGAACTGGTCTGTACTCGGATCGGGAATGAATAAGAGCGTCTACGCAGTCGCGGTATCCGGCACCAGTCTATTTGTTGGCGGCAGCTTCACCACTGCAGGCTGTCACGGCTCGGGCGGTTTTGCCCGTTACGATACTGGAACGGTGACGCCAACTCCAACGCCGACTCCTGAGCCGTCACCTACCCAAACACCGTGCTCGGGGACGATTGACCCTGCATTTGGCAGCAATGGAACTGTCACAACACCGGTTAGTCGCACTAATAGTAGTTCCAATGCAGTGGCGGTTCAGCCTGACGGGAAGACAATAGTTGCAGGCTCCACCATTGCGATGATACCTACTGATCAAGGGATTCTTGCCCAAAATATGGATTTTGCTGTTGTTAGATACAACCTTGATGGTTCGCTTGACATGACCTTTGGCGACGGCGGAACTGTAATCACAGATTTCGGAACAAGAGGGGACGCTGCATACTCGGTGGCCGTTCAGTCAGACGGGAAAATTGTGGCTGCCGGTCGTAAAAGTACTACGGCTACCGGAAGCTCCAGCGCGCCCGGAGACTTCGCTCTTGCGCGATATAACACAGACGGGTCGCCTGATACCACATTTGGTGTTGACGGCAAAGTTACTACTGATCTGGGAGGTGGCACAGAGCAAGCCGATTCCGTCGCGATCCAATCCGACGGCAAGATTGTCGCGGCTGGCCGTAGCAATGGGTTTGGGATAGCAAGATACAACTCGGACGGATCGTTAGACCCAACTTTCGGCAATGGCGGAATCATCCAGGGAACTCTCTTCACTGGCCGATCTATGGCTCTGCAGTCTGACGGCAAGATCGTTTTAGCAGGGCTAGTTCTTAGCGGCACAAGCGTGCGTTTTGCGGCGGCCCGTTTTAGTACGGACGGTTTGTTAGACGAATCGTTCAACGGAGGCCTGGTGCAGGCGGACGTCCCGGGGATCGATGATGAAGCCAGGTCGGTGGCGATAGCTCCCGACGGCAAGATCGTCCTGGCTGGAGTTACCTATGCTGGTGGTTGTGGTCCTTCTGGTACTACTGTGTGCAGGCGGTTTGGAACTGTGCGGTTTAATACTGACGGCACGCTCGACACATCTTTCGGCGGAACAGGAATTGTTATACTGTCTTCCAATCCTGCCAACCCAAGTTATGAATTCAATGAAGGATGGGCCGCAGCCGTACAGCCTGACAGCAAGATAGTGGTTGCAGGGTTCGGCGGTATGGTGCGTTATAGCGTGAACGGCGAGCTCGATGGCAGCTTTGGTTCCGGTGGAGGAGTGGCTCCGTCGTCTCTAGGTCTGCTTTCAGTGGCAATATCTCCTGACGGCGGGATAGTATCCGCCGGACAAGGAGGGGGATATTTTAGCACAGTAAAGTATCTGTCAAATGGCGTGACCGACGTGGCATTTGGCAACGATGGGGCGGTAATAACATCGGTCGGGAGCGGCTACGACGTTGCTCAGTCGATTGCCCTTACGCAGGATGGCAGGATCGTGGCCGCAGGTAATGCCCAGTACATAAATACCAATCTTTTTGCACTGGCACAATACAATGCCGATGGTTCACTCGACACTTCATTTGGCACCGACGGTAAGGTTACGACCCAGGTCGCTTCCGGTAATAATAATAGCGAAGGGGCTCGATCGGTTGCGCTCCAATCCGACGGTAAGATAGTAACGGCAGGATATGCCAATGTCACCAGCCCCGCCCAAGGACATAACTTTGCTCTTGTAAGGTATAATCCCGACGGCTCGCCCGATCCGTCATTTGGTTTTAATAGCAACGGCATCGTAATAACGCATATTGCAGTAGAACAGGCCTTTGCAGTTGCGATCCAGGCTGACGGAAGGATCGTTGCGGCCGGATCCAGTGGGGCTAGTACCAATTCTTTGGATTTTGCCTTGATACGCTATACCACTAATGGTTTGCTTGACGCTTCTTTCGGAAGCAATGGAATTGTCACAACGCCAGTCGGCAATTCCAGTGACGAAGCCCGTTCAATGGCGATCCAGCCGGACGGGAAGATCGTACTGGCGGGCTACGCAAGAATATCCAGCACGAATACCGATATTGCGATCGTGAGATATAACGAAAACGGTTCGCTTGACAATACATTCGGAGCTGGCGGAAAGGTCTTAACAAACATCGGCAGCTCAAATGAGGAGGCCAATGCATTGGTTATCCAGCCGGACGGCAAGATCGTCGTTGCCGGTTTCGCCGGTAATGGAGCGTCGGATGACTTTGCGATAATCCGATATAATCCGGACGGTTCGTTAGACGCCGGTTTCGGCTCGGGCGGCAAGGTCACTACATCGATAGGCATCGGCAGCGACACTATTCGGTCTATAAATATACAGCCCGACGGAAAACTGGTCGCAGTCGGCAGCAGCAGCAATGGATCGGAATTGGGTTTTGCCGTCGCTCGTTATAATTCTAGCGGTACGCTGGACGCAACATTCGGAATCGGAGGCGTTATAGTGACCACAGCAATTAGCAATGGCAATGACGAAGCATTTGCCTCAGCTATTGACCCAGAGGGCCGCATTATAGCTGCCGGCTACGGTGTGGTTGATGGAAACACGGACTATGCAGTTGTGCGTTACTCAGATAATTGTTCTACCGCTACGCCGGTAGCGACGATATCAGGACGGGTCTTGACACCGTCAGGACTCGGTCTAAGAAGTGCAAATGTCTCGCTTATCGACTCACAAGGCGTGAGACGAACAGTGATAACGAGTAATCTCGGCTTTTATAGCTTTGAGAATGTTCGGCTCGGTGAACAACATACCTTGTCGGTTGCATCCAGAAGGTACCGCTTTGCATCGCGCATCGAGACCTTCGCCAGCGTCAGGTCAGATGTGGATTTTGTCGGACTAGAATAGCGAATTTCGATAAATGATCTTGTCGGTCACTGAATAGGCCCCCGAATAGAAATCCGCCAGCGGAGCTTGGATGTCGAGATTGGCGGTTTGCCGTTTGGCGTTCCTTTGAAGACGTGTTCGCCGAGGCAATGGATTTAATTACTCAACTGCTAGCCAGTCTACATTTGTTAATTCGTCAAAAACCTGGATCAACCGTGTCGATGGGTCAAATCGAACTCGCTTCGAGCCGACGCGTAAAATATAGACACCGCCAACTGGCACATTCTCGAATGTATAGTGCCCTAGACTGCTGCTCATTGTCTGTCGAGTTTGTCCGTCCGGGTCGGCCAGTATAATAGAAACTCCCCTAATTCCGCGGCCTACCGAGTCCGAGACGCGACCGCTAACGGATACGGTTGCTGACGTTGTCATACTGCAGGCGTCTCCCAAGCCATCGCCGTTGGAATCCATCTGGTCCGGATTGGGCACGGCTGGGCAGTTATCAGATACGAGTGGTATCCCGTCACCGTCAGGATCCAATGTCAAAGATGCAATTCTTACTTCTTCAGAAGTGATTTCGTCGGGAAACACTTCCGCGGAACCGAATCCCTGAGCACTGTTGAAGGAAAGAGAATCTCGAAAGTTGAACACTAAGTTGTTCCAGTCATCATGACCTTTTAGCGATTCTAACGCTTGGCTTCGACAAAGGTTTATTTCGGGGACGAGATTGATGTTCGCCGTCGTCGGATTTCCAGTCGCGCTGCCATCATTGTCCCAATCTATGGGTAGATCTGCCTTTTCGAGTCTTCTAAAAGGGAAAGCATTTATACCCCATACCACAAAGTCATCAAAATTACCCTGCACACCTAAAGGTTCGCTCAGCATAGTTTCATCGAGCTCAGGTAGTTCATGGCGAGAATAGTCTAGCCGCCTACTTGGGGCGTAATTCCTGCCTTGTAGAGTGTAATTCATTACACTGGGATAATTGGGCTTGCAGTTTACGTCATCACCGCCCCCATGCCGCAGGCCCAGTGCATGACCGAGCTCATGCATGAACGTGCCTGCGTAAGCCTCCAGTTTTCCACAAGCCAATGCGTCTGACACACAATGCCCTGCCAGACTCTTGATTTCACTGTCAGTCCAATCCCCAAGCGTGACGAAGAAATAGGGAGCTCCAAACCCGATAGCGCGACCGCTGCTCCCATTTCGCTCACAACTCCCTGTATCCCTCTGGCCTTTCGCGATAATCGCATACCGGACTGCCATTTTTTTTGCCTGGATCTTAACTGGATCGTTCCGTTCTTCAGGGGTTCCAAAATATTGGTCTCTCAAATCTTCGAAATTAACGTCTCCTTCACACGGCAATGGCTTGGGTGTATGTGCTCTAAATTGGATTCTCTCTGAGAGAGGCAAGGATGATTCACCTCCTGGAAGAATCCTTAAATTGATGCCCCCTATCCCATGGCCCTCCGCTTCTTTGAACGCCTTCTGCACTTTTTCAAAAGAGTCCTTCGGGTCATACATTCCCATCATTGCATCCACTTCAACGAAAATATCCTTTTTCGATGGATCTGCATTATATGGTTCAGCGTTGAGCTGCAAGTCAATCGTACCATCTTGGTCAAAATCGATTCCGTTTACTTCCCAGTGATCGAACAACGCGTCGTCGTCGGAATCGACCTGGGTTGCTCTGACGACTGCCTGTCCACCGATAGCCCCGCCGGGGGTCGAACTAGTTGCTACAAACATGGCGACCCTATGGTCCCCCGGCCGTTCGGGTCTAACGAGGGGTGGTCTTTCAATAGCACGGGCTAGTTGGTCGTAAACATTAATAGTTCGCACATAGCGGTCCTTGCCGAGCTGATCGTTGATTTGAACTACCGGTATAGGCCGTCGGATCTTGTACTTTATCAACCCTGAGTCGTCCGCAAAAAAATCGATCTGAACCGTCCACAGCCCATTTTCATGCGTAAACGCCCCGTTTGGACTCACTCCGGTAGGCTTGGCAATGAAGGAAACGATGAAGGTGTCACCGTCCAGTCCGTCGGGGCCTAGCGGTTGGTGGATCACTGCAATTCGGCTGTCCTTTTCAAACCCGTGATTTCCGGCGCTGTCCGCAAAGCCTACTGGCATTCCATTAGCGTCAGCGCCTAATTCGGCAAAAAATGGCAATGAACATTCGGGAGGCAGGCACCTGGGATCATCGAGATTTTCGAGATTTACTTCGCGCCCTGCGACCCGGAGCATTCTCCGGGAATTGTCAGTGTCGCGAACCTCGAGGAAGATCCCCGGCCCGAGATTGGTGGCCATGGAATTTGCCTTGGGTTGGTTGGCGAGATCTCCAAAAAAAGCAATTGCGTCACCGTCATCCGAGATACCAGGTGCTCTTCCAAAGTCGTCCGCACCAAAGTCGCCAGCGACCATTGTAGAACCTCCTAAAGTCTTCGAGAAGACCCGGATGGGATCCGCCGGGGAATTCGCGACAGAAGGGCCGACCTTCATCACTATTTGCCCGTCGTCACTCATCATTGGCCGCTGGATCGATATCAGAGACTCATTTTTCGACAAACTCGAAGTTGTCACTGGAACCGCCTTGGGAGTGACCATAGCGTCGACAAGCGATGTGTTTTTTATCACGCCAAATGTGAGATTTTCGATCTTGCTTGCGTCTGTATCATCGACGTGGTTATTCAGACTTCCGAAATTATATGTAGTTGCGAATGGACTGTTGGCGAGCCCCCCCGTAGCGATCGTCCGAGCTCCAGTAGTGCTGGCGTTCCATACTCTGGTGGCAGTTATTGGGCCGGGGGTCCTGTCGCGAGCGATAGCTTGTTCGTTATTATTTATTTGGACGTCATTTCCGAAAACTCTCGTGGTACTTTGGAATCCCGGCGAAATATTAACAGGAGCAGTTCCCGTTATGGACCGCACGAACACTCCTTCGCCAACACTGTACGGAGCCGTCGTTCGTCCGATGAATGCGACAGTGCCGAAATCGTTAATGGAGACGCCCGTACCCATACCAGTTAGCCCGACCATGCCTGACTCCGCAACGATGTCGAATTGATAAAATTTGCCATACACAGTTGTCGTGCTCGACTGTGCACGAGTTGGGTCGAGGTAATATAGGGCAGCCGACGAGGCAACAGCCAGGAAAACAACAATAACAACGGACGATATCAGAGGTTTTTTCATCGTTTGCTCCAAACAGCTTCTGCCTAATTAGGAATCAGTTATGCGAAGGCTCGCGTCGATCACCAATATTCCATCCACGTAATTTTTACAGGATATTGCTGCTTTCCTGTCTTATTCACGACCGCGTGACCTCGGCCCTTCATTAAGCCAAATGCCAACGCAAACCCGACGTCACAGGAATCAGCTCTTCGCTGCAAGTAGGTCGGTTCGAAACCAGAAACTGCTAAGGTTTGAGAAGTAGTATAAGGAGGTGATGAAATAAGTCAATCTTTTTTTTGACCGAGCTATTTTAAAAAGATTTGGGGTCATCTATGAAGTTACCCCTTGATGTCAAGGCCAAAAGGTGACGGGGCGACTCGAAAATGGCTGGCCGTGGCGTCAGGTTTCCAGAAACTTGCGGCCTTTCGGTTCAGCTCTCCTGACCCTCGCCTGAGGCAAACTTCGCTCAACGCGACGCGAATTCCTCATAACCGATGCCATCACGAAGCATGATGTAACAGTTGATGAGAAGCTTCCGGCCGCTACAGAAAAACTACTTTTTCTCGTTAAACTTCAACGAAATCGAATTGATGCAGTACCTGAGCCCAGTTGGCTGCGGTCCGTCGTCGAAGACGTGGCCGAGGTGTGAGCCGCAGCGGGCGCATTCGACCTCGATTCGCTCTTCGGTGGGGAGGCTGCGATCGACCTTTTCTGCGACGTTCTTTTTGAAAGCTGGTTTATAGAAACTAGGCCAGCCGGTGCGGGAGTCGTATTTGGCGTTCGATCGAAATACTACCAGGCCGCAGGCGGCACAGTGGTAGTCGCCCTTGCGTTTGTTCTTATTCAGCGGGCCTGAGTAGGCCTTTTCGGTACCTTCTTCTCTCAGGATGTAGAATTCTTCAGCGGTCAGGATCTCACGCCATTCAGCAGCGGACCGTTCGAGGCGTCGGCCGTCGAATTCGGCATTGGTCATAGCCAGCCCAATTCCTGTCGGGGTAGGCGTCGATACGGGAGAAACGGCAGCGGACGCGACTGCGAGATCCATTTGCGTCACATGATAAATAGAAAATGCCCCAACGGTGAGAAGGAGCATTGTGATAACGATCTTATTTGTTCTGGCCATTTTATGTTAAATTCCGGTCGCTAAAAAACGTCCGACGATCTGGGGACCCGTGAAACCCTCCCTGAATAAGCATACCTCGTAAGTCAATACTTATCTTCCGGGACCTTGTTACCACCCCAGATCGTCGAACGCGCCGGAGGAACTCTAGTTAGGCAGCAGAACAGAGTCAACCACGTGGATGACACCGTTCGATTGCTTAACATCGGCGATAGTCACGGTCGATCGGCCGCCCTTCTCGTCCGTGATGATAACGTTCTTGCCTTCGAGCGTCGCTGTGAGCTTTCCGCCCGCTACGGTCGTGAGCACGGCCTTGCCTTTGCCCTTCTTGATCGCACTAAGTACGGCCTTCGAATCCAGATTGCCTGAGACTACGTGATAGGTGAGGACCTTTGTGAGCGTGCCTTTGTTCTCGGGCTTTAAGAGGGTTTCGACAGTGCCCGCCGGAAGTGCCGCAAATGCATCGTTGACCGGAGCAAAGACCGTAAATGGTCCCGCGCTAGCCAGCGTTCCTACGAGGTCCGCTGCCTTCACAGCCGCGACCAGAGTCGTATGATCTGCGGAGTTTACCGCATTCTCGACGATGTTCTTTGTTTTATACATCGCTGCGCCACCAACCATCGGGTTGCCGCCGCCGGTCATCTGGGCCGATGCCGACGATGCACCGATCGTTATACCAAGTGCCAAAACTGCTATTCCAAAAAAAGACTTCATTTTAATTTCTCCCATACTCCTTGAATTTTTTAATGAAAGGTTTGTGTTCCCTTTGGTAAGCATTTCGCCGGGAGGTCACGAACAGATTCAAAAAAATTTTGGGGATGCAGATCAGGGGGAAGTGGGACCGGCGTGGGAGAGAACTAATGTTCGGCGGAGGTTATCTCTTCAAGCTGTGATTCGCCTGATGACATATCGCCCGAGGTCCATTGCCACTTTTCGTGCATGATCAGACGGCCGTCGTCGAGGACCTCGGGGATTGAACGGCATATCCCCGTCATGATCTCACCGGATGAATTTAAGTGGTGGTAACGCATGTCGAGCCTGCCCTCAGCATCGACGGTCGCGATCAAATGGCCCATGATCACTGGTCCGCCGCTATATTCAGCCCACACGATATCACCGTCCTGGAAGTAGCGAAAAACCGTGTCAGGATCTGCCTCGCCGGTGGAGGATGTCTTGATCGGACGAAAAACCCGCCCGTTATAGTTGATCTTCTTCACCAGGGTCATAATTTCCCGCGGCGATGCCGCTCATCTTAGTTCGGATCAGATCGTAGCCGAATCCGCGCCTTAGCAAATAATCATAGAATTTCTTCGCATCCTCGCGGGTTTCGGGTTTGCCTTTTATTCGCAGCCGTTTTTGGATCGCCATATCAATAAGGTCCTCTTCCGGCATCTCGTTATAGGCGTTCGCGATCGCCGTTTCTACCGTGTCTTTATCCAGCTTCTTCTGGGACATTGTCATCTGCAGCCGCCGCCTGCCCTGAGGATTCTGACGCAATTTCGAGACAGCGACATCGCGAGCAAACTGCTCGTCATCGAGGTATTTATACTCCGTGAGTTTCTCGATCACGGCCTCGACGATGGCCTTATCGGTCCACATTTTTTCAAGGAGTCTATCTCGGAGTTCACGAACCGAACGCGGCTTTGCGGCGAGCAGCCGAATTGCACGGTTCATGGTGCGTTCACGCGCTCGATCAGGGTCTTTTATATCCCTGGGCTGGTCGGATCCGGTATTTTTTGCGCCCCGTCGAAACAT
This sequence comes from Pyrinomonadaceae bacterium, assembly GCA_041745615.1. Lineage (GTDB taxonomy): Bacteria > Acidobacteriota > Blastocatellia > Pyrinomonadales > Pyrinomonadaceae > OLB17. The sequence continues at coordinate 100,074 of JBGTIP010000019.1, forward strand.
TATCTACAAATTATACAGTCAACTTGGCTTCAGATTGATAATGAACGAGGCGAAAGCTAAGGTATTGAATATGTTGGGCGATCATCTCAGAATGCACGAGAACTTTAGTTCCGTGTATCTCGGGCATCCACGGAACCTCATCGTTTATCTGCCGCCGGGATATGCCGAGCTGCCAGAACGCCGGTACCCCGTGATGTATATGCAGGACGGCCAGAACCTTGTCCGGGCGGAGGACGCTTTTGGCGGTGTCGCCTGGGCCATCGACCAGACGGCACACAGTTTGATTCTCGCCGGCGAGATCGAGCCATTGATCATTGTCGGCATTTATAACACGCCCCATCGTGTGGATGAATACACTCACGTGACGGCTCCGGGAGGTCGGCTGAAAGGGCACGGCGGCAAGGCGGATCTTTACGGACGTATGATCATTGAGGAGCTTAAGCCTCTCATCGACAGAGAATATCGAACAAAGCCGGAACGCGAATTTACGGGTCTTGGCGGATCCTCGCTGGGCGCGCTGGTTTCCTTATATCTTAGCCTGAAGCACCCCGAAACATTCAGCCGTGTTGCCGCCTTGTCACCCTCTGCATGGTGGGCAAATAACCAGATAATTCGCGATGCTGCCAAATTAAGCGAAAGGCTTCCCCTAAGGATCTGGCTCGACATCGGCAAACGCGAAGGACCTCGCATTAAGCATCAGGTGCGGGCACTGAAGGAAATATTGCTCGCTAACGGATGGCGGATGGGCGCCGATCTCGCCTATTTCGAGATCCCCGAGGCTCGTCACGAAGAGGCTGCATGGGCCGCGCGCTTTGGCGACGTCCTGAGGTTTCTGTATCCAGTTCTTTAGGTTTTTATTTCCCGATCGGCGGCGCAAATGGACGGAATCCTCATCATCGATAAACCAGCGGGCATAACCTCCCACGACGTCGTCTCACGGGTCCGTCGAATACTAAAAACGAAGCGGGTGGGTCATACCGGAACGCTAGACCCATTCGCAACTGGCGTGATGGTGATCCTCGTCGGTCAGGCGACCCGCCTCGCACAGTTTCTCGATAAGGATGAAAAGGAGTATGAGGCGGTGATCGGCTTTGGCTATGAAACCGACACCGGCGACAGGACGGGAACGCCGAAGCCCGGTTCGACAATGCCCAGGCCGGACATAATCGAAAAGGTCGGCAGCACCGAATGGGACAGGGTACTCGCCTCGTTTCTCGGCGAATCCGAACAAACGCCGCCAATGTATTCCGCGAAGAAGGTCGAAGGAAGAAAGCTTTACGAACACGCCCGCCGGGGCGAAACCATCGAGCGAAAGCCCGTCACGATTAAGATCTCGGATATTGCACTGGTTGAAGTTATTTCCAATGAGATAAGGGTACGCATCGCGTGTTCAGCTGGGACTTACATTCGAACTCTGGCCGAGGATATCGGCCGAGAGATCGGCATTGGCGCCCACCTCGCAGAGCTCAGGCGAATTCGCGCCGGGAAGTTCGAAATTGGACAGGCAGTTACACTTGAGCAGTTGGCTGAGATAGAGGAACCCGCATCCTCGCTTATCCCGATGGAAATTGCCGTTTCGCATTTGCCGGAATTGGTACTATCGGACGACCGGGCAGAAAAGACACGGAACGGGCTATCGACCCGGGTTGGTGAAAACAGCATTGCTGACGGCGAACAAATTAGAATGAAAGATGGAAACGGAGATCTCATAGCGATCGGCATTTACGATCCAGACGAGAATTGTGTTCGGCCCAAAGTCGTTTTGCGTTAAAATGGCGGCGGAGATACGTTTATGAAAAAACGAAACCTGGCATTGGCATTTGGTGGTGCGGTCGGAGCCGCCGTGGCTGTAAAACTGTTGACACGTCCTGCCAGCGTGGATTGGGAAAAGGTGTCGGATGTAGTTACCCATTCTGATCATTCCCATTTCGTTCAGGTCGACGGCGCGCGCGTCCATTACCAGGAATTCGGTGATACGACGAACCCCAAGATAATTTTGATCCACGGATACACAGCGTCAGTGTACGTTTGGAAAACGGCGGCCCCGATATTGGCCGAAGCCGGGTTTCATGTACTAGCCATTGACCTTTTAGGATTCGGCTATTCGGCGAAACCGGTCTGGTTCGATTATTCCATCCAGTCTCAAGCCCGGATGGTCTCGAGATTCATGGATCGTCTGGGCATTGGCAAGGCGACGATCGCGGGAAGCTCATACGGTGGGGCCGTCGCCGCCACCATCGCCCTCGATTATCCGGAGCGTGTCGAAAAACTCGTTCTTGTCGATGCGGTCATTAACGATGAGGTCAAAAACCATCCTATTCTCAAGCTTGCCGCAATTCCGGGCATTGGTGAGGTGATCACGCCGTTCCTGATGGATTCGAAGCTATTCCTGCGATATCGAATGCACGGTACGCTCGCCAAGGCCAATCATCACATGATCACGAAGGAGAGGATAGATTCTATCCGCCGCCCGCTGAAGGCGGCCGACGGCCATCGCAGCCTGCTTGCGACCTCCCGAAACTGGTCTGCCGATCGAATCGAGCAGGACGCCCACCTCATCAACCACCCCACACTGATCATCTGGGGGGAAGAGGACAACGTCATCCCGATCAAAAACGGCTACAAGCTGCACGACGCGGTGCTGAATTCACGCTTTGTCGTGCTTAAGGATTGCGGGCATGTTCCTCAGGAGGAAAATAGCGAGATATTCACCGAGCTGGTAACTGAATTTTGCCGGGATAGAAAAGGACGCATCGAGGAACGCGACGGTGACGAGGTTCGCCTTCAGGCCTAGAAATATCGATAGTGTCCCGTGATCTTCCACTCGAACAGCCTGTCCTCTGCCCTGGCACCGCCGCCGATGTTATGAATTATCAAGTAGCGCTTTGAGCGCTCGTTCCATAAATGCGAGACGATCCCGATATGCGTCAATCCTTTGCCATTCAAGTCCCAGCTCACCACGTCGCCGGGTTTGTAATCGCCCGCGTTCAATGAAATCGGAATAGACTTTCCTTTCCTAGTGAAGAAAGTCTGGAGATTAGGCACCCTGCGGTGGTCGATATTTGTGTCAGGACGCTGCAGTCCCCATTTGTTCGGGTACGACTTAAAGTTCGCTTTGATGTCCTCATGCACCTCTTTCTGTAGATCTACACCGGCGGAGCGAAACCCGCGGATGATCACATCCGTGCAGGCACCTGTTTCTATCGGAGGATCTCCGTTCGGGTATGGAATCGAGAAATAATCCTGCGTGTAATTCTTCGTTAGACTCAGCTGCTCCTGTGCGTTGGTCAGAACCTGCCGGATCGGCTCGGAAGCGATCTCCTCGATAGCAGGTTGCTCTACTAGTTGAGTTGAGGAGATTCCCGGCGATTGGTCTTGCAAACAGCCTGATAAGACCACACTCAGGAAAACCAGTAATTTTAGACAGGCAGGCACCGTAAAATTCTATCCCATAAATGCCGCGACATCTCGAATAATAAGCAATAATCAAGCAATGGAAAGCCATTTCTATTTTAACGGACAGGTTCTGTCCGGTGCAGCCCCAGTTTCACTGCCGCTTTCTTCGGCCTTGCTTTACGGAAAGGGGATCTTCACAACGGCGGCCATACATGACAGATGTCCGCTGCTATGGGACAAACACTGGTCACGTCTGGAAAGGTCGGCAGAACGAGTGGGTATTAATATTTCGGAACATTCGGAACAGTCCACCTCGAAAGCCCTTCGAGACTTGATCTCGATGAATAAGGTTATTGATGGCCGGGCCCGTCTCACCTTTTATGATCTGCGATCGAGCACTCGGTGGCCCGTCAAAACGGATCAGAGAACAGCCTTAGCTATAATGACTGGTGAGACCGGGCCAGTGCCGCAAGGTCTCCGGCTTTCGTGCTCACCCTTTGCGGTCAACTCGCTTTCGCCCCTGGCGGGTACTAAATCCTGCAATTACCTCGAAAATTTAATGGCGATCGATGAAGCAAAAAAGCGCGGATATGACGAAGCCATCAGGCTAAATCAGCGTGGCGAGGTTACTGGCGGATGCCTGGCAAATGTTTTTTGGCTAATAGGCGACATGCTATTCACTCCCAGCCTTAAAACCGGCTGCTTGCCCGGCACCACACGCGAACATGTGTTAGAAAGTTTGGAATGTCGTGAGGTCGAGGCCGGGATCGGAGATCTGCGTGCGGCGGATGCGATATTTTTAACTTCGGTCTGTCTCGGAATCGTCGAAGTGGGTGAATTCGAGAACAAGAAACTTGAACAGCTGGGGCATCCGCTCACGGCCTTATGGCCGCCCGCATGAAGACACGAAAAAAACACGAAGTCCCACGGTATTTCGCGTTTTTGATCACTGAAAAGAGCCGGCAAGATGCCGGAGTTCCATTAACCTGCTGTTTCGAAAAGTGCGAGGATCTGTTTGCCTTCGTTGGAACGCGGGTCGATGGTGCGCAGGTGTTTTTGCCCCTGCATTTCCCAGATCGCTGTTACCGTTCCTTCTTTCTCGACGGCCTGATATGAGACCTCATCTGGATTTACCGGCTCCTCTGCCGGTTGTTCCGGGGCCTCTGCGGCCTGTACTGCTTCTTCTGACATTTACGACTAATTGCTCCTGACGTGGAATAGCTTCTAAACCAAATTGCGAATAGAACAAGAATTCTTACATATAAAGCTTGACCTTGTCGAGTCATAACCAGCCGCCGCCGAGGTGCTGTCCTTACAAAACTCCTTTTCATTCTCATCGAATTTCGCTATTCTTTGGCACAATGTCACCCATTGCGATCACCCTGATCCTGCTCCTCGTCGCCATAATTCTATTCGCGACTGAGAAGATCCCCGTCGATGTTGTCGCCTTGATCCTGGTCGTCGCCCTGGTGGCTACCGGTGTTCTCGGGATCAACGATGCAGTTGCGGGGTTCGGCAATGAGATCATCATTACGATCGGGGGCCTGTTCATCCTGGTCGGCGGTGTGATCAAGACCGGTTTGGTCGATCAGATCGGCCGACGGATATTTCTGGTCGCGGGGAGCAATCAATTTGTCCTGACAGCGCTAATAATGGGATCGGCGGCGGCGACCAGCGCGTTCATAAACAACACGACGACTGCAGCAATGCTGCTCCCGGTAGTTATAGGCCTCGCCGCAAAAGCGGGCCTGCCGCCCTCGAAATTGTTGATGCCGATGGCCTTTGGAACGATACTCGGGGGCAGCTGCACGCTAATCGGGACCTCAACGAATCTTGCGGTCAGCGGGGCACTGCAGCGATATGGTTATGGTTCGATCTCAATGTTCGAACTGACGCCTGTGGGGATAATTGTAGTGGCAGCGGGCATCCTGTATATGGTGGTCCTTGGGATGAGGATGCTGCCATCAGCCGGCGGCGGCGATTCCCTGACAGACGAGTACAGCATCCGTGATTACATCTCAGAACTTCTCGTCATACCTGACTCACGCCTGATAAAACAAACGCTCGCCGAGGCCAATCTTAATGCTGAACTAGGCTTGAACGTACTCGGGATAATCCGCGGAAACGAAAAGATCGTTGCACCTGAATCGACAGAACGGATACAGATGATGGATCTGCTGATCGTGGAAGGCAAGATAAACGATATTCTCAGCGTGAAGGAGCAGGCCGGGCTCGAGATCAAGCCTGATTTTAAGTTGAATGATGAACTGCTGGAAGGCGATAGGGCTCAGCTATACGAAGTCCTTATTATGGGTGACTCTCGTTTGGTCGGCAGGACCCTTAAGGACCTTAGGTTCCGTCAGCGCTATGATCTGACGGTCCTCGCGATCAACCGCCATAGGGAATCAATAATCGAAAAGCTCAGCGATGTTAGATTGAGATTCGGTGACGTGCTCCTGGTACAGGGTTCGCGCAATGATATCGACCCTCTCGTTGCCGATGGCGAGATCCTTCTGTTGGAGGATGTATCAGCCAGCGCGGTGCGGGTGGACAAGAAACGGTGGGCGATCGCCGCCTTTGTTCTCTTTCTCGGGCTCTCTATGTCGGGCGTGATCACCGGTATTAGCGTTCCTGTCGCTATCTGTGTATTGGCCGGTGTTTTCTTAATGCTGGCAACAAAGACCGTTCGGTATAGCGAGATGTATTCCCTGATCGACTTTCGCCTGCTCGTGCTGATCGCCTGCATGATGAGTTTTGGGGTTGCGATGGAAAACACAGGTACCGACAAGTATCTCGCCGGGTTGATCGCGGAATATTTCGGTCAATATGGGCCCACGGCCGTTCTCGGCGGGTTCTTCATGCTGACGGTGCTTCTCACTCAACCCATGTCGAATCAGGCAGCGGCTCTGGTTGTTCTTCCGGTGGCGGTCCAGACCGCCCTTGCCTTTGGGCTCAGCCCCCGACCTTTCGCCATTATGGTGGCTCTCGCTGCCTCGTTTTCTTTTATAACTCCGCTCGAACCAGCCTGCGTACTTGTTTATACGCCGGGACGATACAGGTTTATGGATTTCGTCAAGATAGGCTCTATGCTCACACTGATCGTATTCGTGGTTTCGATCACGCTCGTTCCGATATTCTGGCCGTTTTGACTTCAGCAAGGCTCAACCCTCGTTTCGCCAAAAGTCCCATTCCGACGGCTGTCCAGAACAAGATTCGCCCCTTTCGAATGATCGCGATTGTCACGCCGATCCCGGCAGCGAGCCCAACTGTCTGGCCGACGAATTGTGCTCCTGCTTCGTCAACGCCGATCATGAACGGGATGAGCTTGAATAAGATGGTAACCAGCCGGCTTACCGACTCAAGTAGGAATGCGTTCAATAGGCTCGGATACATATCGCTCAGTCGGCTTAGTATGTACCAGACCTCGGCTATCCCAAGAACGTGATAGGACGCCTCGAGCAGACATATCGGCACGAACCTGCGAGGGTGCTGCCGATAAAATCCGTAAATAAAATTCTCAAAAAGGCGCACATCCAGACGGCCGTTCTCAAGGATGCGGCGAAGGATCCCTCGCCGGTAGAGCCACTCACACGTCTCACTCGCGAAATGCCACTGGCGTATGACCATTACGATACCGAGTGTGAGCAGCACGGCCAATGCTGCTACCAGCAGGTTGATCGTGAGTGCCAAACCCTCGTCAACGACAAAGGTTCGTAGCATCGTCAACGCACCAGCCACAAGAAAGCCCCCGGTCACGAGGCTGTAAAAAAGATTTTCGGTAGCTACTGATGAAAGCCCGGCTACAAGCGGAATACGATTTCGCACGGCTACGGCCTTTGAAGTACCGCTGATGAGAATGCCGAGCGGGATCGTGCTGCTCAGTGCCTCGCCGATCATTACGGCCGGCACGGTATCTCGAAGCCTCAGCCGATATGGTTCAAAAACAGAAAGTTTCCAGGCGTAGGCTCGTACGCAGATCCTTACAAAATAAATGGAAAGGATCACTCCGAATCCGGCAAGCCCAAATCTGGTAACGCCATCATAGATCTCGTAAAACCCGACCACGTAGATGAAATATCCAAATAGAGCCAAGCCGACGATCGTCAGCACGATCGCGATGACTTTTAGTCGGGTAATATTTTTGCTGGAATTTTCTTTCGGCTCTAACCGCGGATCCACTACTTTGCCTTTGCCCCATGGCTTGAATAAAATGGTATTTTATCGGAACTGAAATAACAACAGGAACAAATATGAGCACTGCCGCAGGAGCCGCACTTTCAAACACAGGCCTTACAGTTTTATCTGAAGAGGAAGATCTCTTCCGTGCCTCCGTTCGGGAATTTGCCGAGGGCGAGGTTCGACCCAAGGTCGAACAGATGGAGCATGCTGGAAAGCTAGACGCCGATCTGATCAAACAATGCTTCGATCTGGGCCTGATGGCGATCGAGTCGCCTGAGGAATACGGCGGTGCCGGGTCGACGATCTTCAATGCCATCGTTGCTATCGAGGAGCTTGCCCGAGTTGATGCCTCACTTTCGGTCTTTGTCGACGTTCACAATACGCTCGTAACCAATGCGTTCATGCGTTGGGGAAGCGACGAGCAGAAAAAGAAATATCTACCCCAAATGGCCGAAAGCCGTGTTGGGGCGTACGCCCTTTCCGAGGCCGCTTCGGGCTCGGATGCTTTTGCGTTAAAGACTCGTGCCGTCGATAAAGGCGACCATTTCGAACTGAATGGCCAGAAGCTGTGGATAACCAACGGCAATGAGGCCGAGATATTTATTGTTTTCGCGACCGTCGATCCGGAAGCCGGATATAAGGGGATCACGGCATTCATAGTCGAGAAGCAATTCGACGGCTTTTCGGTAGGCAAAAAGGAAGACAAGCTTGGGATCCGCGCGTCATCGACCACTGAGCTTATTCTCGATAACTGCAAAGTTCCCAAAGAGAACGTCCTGGGCGAGATCGGCAAAGGATATAAAGTCTCGATCGAAACCCTCAACGAAGGCCGCATCGGCATCGGTGCCCAGATGCTTGGCATCGCCCAGGGAGCATACGAAGCGGCTTTGAAATACACCGCCGAACGTGAACAGTTTGGCCGCTCGATCAGCGACTTTCAAGCGGTGCAGTTCCAACTCGCCGAAATGGCTGTCGAGATCGAGGCCACCCGGCTTCTCGTCTACAACGCCGCCCGCCTCAAAGACGCCGGCAAGCCTTTCGTCAAAGAAGCCGCGATCGCAAAACTCTACTCATCACGCAGTGCCGAAGCCGTCGCCTCAAAAGCCATCGAACTCTACGGCGGATACGGCTACGTCAAAGACTACCCGGTCGAAAAATACTGGCGCGACAGCAAGATCGGAGCGATCTACGAGGGGACATCGAATATGCAGCTGCAGACGATTGCCAAGTTGATTATGAGCGGTAAATGACCTGATGACCGCGGAAGAGATCACACAATACCTGACCGAGCTGAACGACGAACTTCGCTTGATGGGCATCAAAGGCGAAGTTTCGCTTTTTGGCGGGGCGGTGATGTGCCTTGCGTTTAAGGCACGGCCGGCGACGAAAGATATAGACGCGATCTTTGAACCTGTGCGCGCAATTAGAAAGGCAACCTTGAAGATAGCAGATCGGCATAATCTAGAGATCGATTGGATCAACATGGCGGTTGAGATATTTGTGGTGGACCATCCTCGAACAGTCATACTTGATCTTACGCACTTAAAAGTCTTTGTTCCCGAAGCAGACTACATGCTTGCGATGAAAACTTTGGCCTTACGGCCGGATTCGCACGACACGAGTGATGTCGATTTTTTGATACGTATTTTGGGATTGAAAAGCGTCGCCGAGGTAACAGGCATTGTGTCGAACTATTACCCAAATAAGGAAATAAAGCAGGAAACGCTCGACTTGCTAGAGGAATACTTCGCAAAATGATTACGGCGGCTGAAACAAAAAATAGATTTCGCGAAGACCCAAAATGGTGGAAGATAGCCTTGTACGACTTTGTTGACGATTTTCGCCGCCATCGCGACGTGGATGCGATCGCGGAGCCATTTGAGATCGATGATAACGTTCGCGATGCGGTACTTGCAGGTGTCATCGAAACTCTATGCGATGAGATGTGCTTGACGATTCCGTTATGGCTAACCCAGATTCCCTCGTGCAAGTCACCATATTTTATGGCCGGATTCGAGAATCTCAAGGCGGCTGCCATAGTACAGAGTCCGCTTCGCATGCGACTGAGAAAGGTGTTTGTATTGGAAAACTTCTTACACCGTGTCTGATTACATCACAATTCGCCAAGCCATTGCAGACGACGCCCGGCCCCTTACGGACTTGGCTTACACCACCTTCTGGGACGCCTTTGCCGACCATCCGAAGAACGCTCCTGACGACCTTTACCAATACATGCGTCAGGCCTTTAGCCCTGAGCAGATCACCGAGGAACTCGCTGACAAGAACTCGATTTTTCTGATCGCCGAGATCAACGGCAAAGCCGCCGGGTACGCAAAACTGATCGTCGGCAGCATCGAGGATGGGATCACGGCGAGTCGTCCGATCGAACTCTCTCGCCTATATTCGCATCAGGAGTATATCGGTAAAGGCGTTGGCCCAAAATTGATGGATGCCTGCTTCGCCCGAGCCACGAAAGACAACCACGACGTCATGTGGCTGGGTGTCTGGGAATATAACCCCCGGGCCCAGCGGTTTTACGAAAAGAATGGCTTCCGAGTCGTCGGCAGGCACACGTTTCAATTAGGTTCCGACCCACAAACTGATCTGTTGATGCAGAGAGAGCTTTAGGTTCTAATTACACCCATCCCTGTATTCAAAAACCGTCTTCAACCACTCCTCGGTAGTGGCTGGAAGATTGCCTTTTGCTTACAAGTGCGATATTGTTGCATCTGTGCGACATGTCAAAAATCCTCCTAACCCATACAGCAAATATTCAGCCGAATACATAGGTGAACCGCCACCGACGAAACTAGAGATATTCGAAGAAACCGCGACCAGGAAAATAATAACCAAGGCCTTTGCTTCGGACTGGGAAGGTGGTTGGCGGTACACGGTCAACTGTTATCGGGGCTGTGTTCACGGCTGCACTTACTGTTTTGCACGCCGCTATCACGAGCTTATCGGCTATGGTGCCGGGACGGACTTTGAAACGAAGCTGGTGGCAAAGGTCAACGCACCCGAGATCCTTCGCGAGCAGCTGAAAAAGACTCGGTGGAACATGCCGCATATAGATTTCTCCTTCGCGACTGATCCGTACGTTGCGATCGAGGCCGATTATCAGCTGACCCGCCGCTGCCTGCAAGTGTGTGCAGATTTCAAAGTGCCGGTCGGTGTTATCACCAAGTCGCCGCTCGTAACCCGCGATATTGACATACTTAAGAAGCTCGACGATGTCTGGATCTACTTCTCCCTGCCGTTTCTGACGAAAGAGAGGTCGAATCCATTCGAACCGTATACGCCGGTGCCTGAGGCGAGATTTCGGGCGATGAACATGCTTTCAGATGAGGGGCTGCGGGTAGGAATCGCTGTTGCACCGGTCATTCCGGGCTATAACGAGTCGGATATTCCGGGCCTTCTGGAGCGAGCGAAAGAAGCGGGAGCGACACGTGCATTCATGTCAATGCTGCATCTCGATACAGACTCGATCGAAGAGTATTTCGTGCAAAAAATGCACGAGCGGCTCTCGCCCACGGCAGTGAAAAAGATAGTCAACGCCATGCTGCGTGAACGGGGGGGACAGCTTCAGCATCGCTCGTTCGCGGAGCGCGGAAGCGGCAAAACCGAACAATGGCAAATGACAAAGCGACTCTTCGAGTTTCATTCACGTCGGCTGGGCTTTAATGCTGAAAAAGATAGAAAACATAGCCAAGAGCCAAAACTGGAGATCCAACCCGAGCTATTCTGAACCCGCCAGTATGCCGGAATACGAAATCGCACCTCGAAATTTGATAGCTTGAGGTCACGGAGATTTAGTATGAAAAAACAATTATTGGCAGTTATGATGTCCTTCTTTATAACGTCCGTCGCATGGGCTGGCCAGACGAGGAATGATCCGGAATACGCGGCGAATCGGGTTGAAAGCGCTTCATCAGTAATAAGCGCGATAATGAACGCAGAGGACAAGGCGATCCCTCGCGAATTATTGAAAAGGGCTGAAGCGGTGGTTGTATTTCCCAGTGTGACCAAAGCGGCGTTTATGATCGGTGGCCAAGGGGGAACCGGAGTAGCGATACGCAGGGTGGGTGACGGGTGGAGCGCTCCCGCATTCTTGAGAGTGAGCGGCGGCAGTTTCGGAGCCCAGATCGGGGCCTCACAAACTGATTACGTAATGTTGATCATGAACAAGGAAGGCCTAAGCGGCCTCTTGAATGACCGGTTCGAGATGGGCGGCGAAGCAAGCATCGTTGCGGGACCGGTGGGCCGCACAGCGGCGGCCTCGACAAACCTACTGCTTGACGCTCAGATACTGACGTATTCGCGAAGCAAAGGCCTCTTTGCCGGTGCGTCACTAAAGGGCATGGTAATCACACATCAAAATGACCTTAATCAGGCTGTCTACAAACGAACTGCTCGCGAAGTGCTCAATGATCCGGTGTTGCGATCATCGGATATAGCAGCCCCACTGCGTCAGCTTGAAACGACACTAGACAAGTATTGAAAATCAATTTGATTTCGGAATTTGAACGGTGCGCATCAGGGCACCCTTTTTGTTTTGGCCTTACGGTACACTCGCCTGTTATCTTATTTATACATATGCAGGACAAAATCGAAGTTTTCCGCCAAATGCTCGAATCGGACCCGGGTAACTCGATGGTGATGTATGGCCTCGCCAAGGAGTATGAGAAGGTTGGCGATCATGCTGCCGTCATCGAAATGCTTGAAAAATACCTCGCAGAAACAGTTGACGAGGGGAATGCTTACGGGGTGCTGGCAAACGCTTACCTACGAACGGGCCACCGTGACAAGGCCGTCGAGACATATAAAAAAGGGATCGACGCCGCTATGGCCCACGGCCATCCATCGATGGCTAACGAGTACCGTATGACGCTCGATCTCGATCTCGCTGACGATCAATGAGCACAACAGTCAGCCTAGATCTGCTGAGCCGCGGCACCCGCACAGGTTATGACGTCCGCTTTTTTTATTCTCACCGGCTTAACCGGTTTTTCTTCTTCGACAGGGGCTTTGTTGATCGCATCGGCCACATCCAGGCCTTTGGTGACACGGCCGAACGCGGCAAATTTGCCATCCAGGTAAGCAGCCGAATCGACAAGTATGAAAAAGTTTGTTGTTGCCGAATTGGCCTCGTCCGGACGTGCCATCGAGACGACACCGCGTTCATGAAGTATCTTATTCGGCTCATCCGGGATAGTCCGCCGTGCCCGACGCCCGAGTTCCATGGACACGCCGCCCTCGCGGGTCCAGATATTACCTCCCTGTACGACAAATCCCGGCACGATGCGGCCGAAGGTCGTCGTGTTGAAAGCTCCGATGGAAACTAGGTTGAGAAAATTCCTTACAGATTCCGGTGCACTTTCGGGGTACAACTCCATCTCGATGACACCAGCTTCGGTGTCGAACACGACGCATTTCGCCGCCATTGTCTTGATGTCGGCTTTGTCGAAAGGTTCGGCAGTCGTTTGCGACTCTGCCGGCCGCTCGTTCGATTTCTTTGGCGCTGGAGTCGGTGAAGGCGATGCAGCGACCTCCTGTGCTGAGACCGACATACCTAACAGGGCAAGATTTATTAAAACTAATGCGAATGCGGCCTTCATCTAATTCATTTTCCGTGATGCTGATTCGAGTGTAAAGTGTAATCGTTAGCCCAATCGGGTCCAAAGCATATGAAGAAACTAAGTGCCCTAATCGTTGTCCTACTATTTTCAATCGCGGCCTACTCGCAGCGTGAACACGGTGTTCGCCCGACCGAGACTGGCGGTCCTCTGATGTTTGAGCAGGCTGCATTCGATGTCCAGAGTTATGACATCGCACTCAAGGCGGATCCGCGGGACAAAAGTCTCGTGGGGACTACGACCATGATAGCGCGCGCGGTAATACCCACGAACGTCATTGTTCTCGACCTCGACCTGCCATATACGATCAGCAAGCTGACTGACGGCCGGGCCGACCTCAAATACGAGCGAAGGGGCGGCAAAATCTGGATCTGGTTCCCGTTGACCAAACAGCCAAACGAAGAATTTCGCACAGTCATTAGTTATTCAGGCACGCCGCGCGTGGCTCCTAATCCGCCATGGATCGGAGGCTTCATGTGGGCAAAAACCCCCAGCGGTGCCGATTGGATCTCGGTGGCACTCCAAAATGACGGAGCCGATCTTTTGTTCCCCTGCAAGGACCACCCATCTGATAAACCGGAATCCGCGGTCATGCGGCTGACTGTTCCCGAACCGCTGGTTGCTGTGGGTCCCGGCAAACTCGAGGGAGTAAGCAAAGATGACGGGTTTAACACATATACCTGGCGGATGTCCGAGCCGATCCCCAACTACTCGCTCGTTTTCGACGCCGCGCCATACCGACTGATCAAGGACTCGGTCAAGAGCATCACGGGCGAGATGATACCGATCGAGTTCTACATCCTCCCGGAAAGCTATGACAAAGGCCCTCGGCTGATCGAAGAAACCAAAAAGTACAACGTCTTCTATGAGAAGTATCTTGGGCCGTTTCCCTGGCGGTCGCAGAAGCTCGGGATCGTAGAAACGCCGCATTTGGGTATGGAACACTCGACACATCTCGCTTACGGCAACAAATTCCAGTATAACGAGCACGGCTACGACTGGCTCCAGCTTCACGAATTTGGCCACGAGTGGTGGGCTAATCTCGTAACAGCCAGCGACTGGCGTGATTTCTGGATACACGAAGGGTTTCAGTCGTTTATGGACACGCTTTACCTTGAGCATCTCGGCAAGAAAGATGCGTATTTTGAGGCAATGAAAGTGCGCGCTAAGGGAACGCGAAACATGCAGCCTGTCGCTCCGCGCGAGGCAATGGTTTCATACAAGGTTTACCTGCAGGGGCCCGACTATATCAAGAGCGACGGCGATATCTTCGGCAAAGGCGCCGTTGTGCTGCACACCCTCAGATACTTGATCGGCGACGATGCATTCTTCCGTGCACTCCGGCGGATGGCCTACCCGCGAAAAGAAATGGAATCCATGACCGGCGGCCGCCAGCAGCGGCTCGTCAACACCGATGATTTCCTGACCATCGCCGAGGAAGAATCAAAGATGGATTTGGATTGGTTCTTTGAGGTTTATTTGCGTCAGCCGAAGCTCCCGAGGTTGGTTACCGAGCCTGGCCCATGTTCTGAGCTTACGGCGCCTCCCGGAACGCGAACTTGCACGTGGAATCTGCGGTGGGAGTCACCGAACGGACTTCCCTTTCCGATGCCAATCGATGTTCACGCCGAGGGAAAAGTTCATCGAATCGAGATGAAGAACGGTCGGGATAGCGTTGACATCACTGATGAAAAGGTAGTCATCGATCCGAACGGGTGGGTTTTGAAGGCACAGTAAGAAACTATCCAGTGTGGAATTTTAGACATTTTTCCAAGAATGAAAATGAACTATATCAACGGGTCGACGAGGTCCTGCACTATGTTTGGAATCCGATAGGTATTTCGGAAATTCCGGAAGCCCGCGACGAGTACCACTCTTATCTCCCTGTAGTCTATGGATTAGTAAAGCGGGGAGCAACGATCGGGGAGGTTGCCGATTATCTCGGCAGTGTAACTTCGGAAATGATGGGCTTGGGCCTGAATCGAGATCGAGATTCCGAGGTTGCAGAAATCATAATCAACTGGAAGGAGAGTTTATTCGATACTGACGTATGACTCTGGTACTTATCGATCACTGACAACCTCCAAATTGCCCGCCCCTGCCATTTTTGATATCTTAAAAAGTTACCCGTTTATTAATAATAGCTATAATTAGGATTTATTGAATGGCAACTGCAGCTAAAGATATCAACAAAAAATCGACTAAGGAAAAGGCCGAAAACAATGGCGGCGAAGTAGTGGCTGAGAAGGAAAACGTCGGCGACGGATATATAGAAACGGCGACCGCTCCGAGATCGGCCAAAGCTGAGGCTGATGAACCTTCCGCCGACACCACGGCAGCGTCGAAGGAGATCGACGAACCGCACGGCCTCGATGCCGAGGCGATGGTCGGGCTTTACCGCACGATGTATATGTCCCGCCGGATCGATGATAAAGAGATCCAGCTTAAGGGGCAAAACAAGATCTTTTTCCAGATTTCAGGGGCGGGGCACGAGGGTATATTGGCCGCCGCTGCCCTCGCGATGAAGCCGGCGTATGACTGGTTTTTTCCGTATTATCGTGACCGCGCCTTGATGCTCGGTTTGGGCATGACCGCGCAGGAGATGCTCTGGTCCGCGGTCGGGGCTGAAAAGGACCCCAATTCGCATGGCCGGCAGATGCCTTCGCATTGGGGGCATAAGGACCTGAACGTGCCTTCGCAGTCGTCGTGCACGGGAACGCAGGCACTTCATTCGGTCGGTGCGGCCGAGGCCAGCTCTCGGGCATCGCTCGTTGATGGGCTTAAGGACAAGATCGTCGGTTTCAAGGGCGACGAGGTCATCTATATGTCGGTCGGCGACGGGACGACCAGTGAGGGCGAGTGGTGGGAGGCTCTCAACACCGCCTGCAATCTCAAATTGCCGGTTATTTTCATGGTCGAGGACAATGGCTACGCCATCTCGACGCCCGTAGAAGTGGGAACGGCCGGTGGCGATATTTCGAAGCTGGTTGCGGGATTCCCGGACCTTTATATTCAAAAATGCGACGGTACGGACCCGATCGAGAGCTATCAGACGATGAAACGAGCGGTGAAATATTGCCGCGAACGCAAGGGCCCTGCTTTTGTCCATGCTAAGGTGATCCGGCCGTATTCACATTCGCTTTCAGACGATGAAAAGCTCTACCGCCCTGAGGAAGAGCGTCAGGCCGATGCGGCGACCGACCCGGTCACGACCTTTGCCGAATATCTTATGACGGAGGGGATCGCGACATCTGAGGCGCTCGAAGCACTGCGCAAAGAGGTCGACGAAGAGGTGAATAGGGCCGCAGATATCGCGATCGAAACGCCTCAGCCGCCACCGGAGTCCGCATTACGCAATGTCTTTTCGCCCGATGTCGATCCGGCCGACCGGCAGCTTTTTGACACAGAGGACGGCGCTGAGCTGTCGGGTAACGCCGGTACGATGGTCGATCTGATCAACCGCTGCATGCACGAGGAGATGGAGCGCGATTCGCGGATAGTCGTCTTCGGCCAGGACGTGGCTGACTGCTCTCGCGAAGAGTATCTCGAACAGGTCAAGGGCAAGGGCGGTGTTTTTAAAGTCACCGCGAATCTCCAGCGTAAATTCGGCGGCCACCGCGTTTTCAATTCACCGCTGGCCGAGGCGAATATCGTCGGCCGTGCGGTGGGAATGGCGATCCGCGGGCTCAAACCGGTGGTAGAGATACAGTTTTTTGACTATATTTTTCCGGCGTTTCACCAGATCCGAAACGAGGTCGCGGTAACGCGCTGGCGCTCGGATGGCGATACGAAATGCCCGATGGTCATTCGTGTTCCGGTTGGCGGATATCTTAAGGGCGGGGCCGTTTATCACTCGCAATCGGGCACTACGCTTTTTTCACACACGCCGGGCCTGATGATCGTTTACCCGTCAACCGCGCTGGACGCCAACGGCCTCTTACGGACGGCGATCCGCTGCGACGATCCCGTGTTATTCCTTGAGCACAAACATCTCTACAGACAGGTTTACAACAAATCGCAGTATCCATCGAACGAATTTCTGATCCCTTTTGGTAAGGCAAGAACGGTGCGCGAGGGGACGGACGTATCGATCATTACGTTCGGAGCATTGGTCGAACGTTCGAATCAGGCCGCCAAGCGCCTCGAACAGCAGGGGATCAAGGTTGAGATCATCGACCTGAGAACCCTCGTTCCCTATGACTGGGAAGCGATCGCCGAATCCGTCAAGAAAACCTCGCGTGTGATAGTTGCCCACGAGGACCCGATCTCGTATGGTTACGGTGCCGAGATCGCGGCACGGATATCGAATGAGCTTTTCGAATATCTCGACGCCCCGGTTCGCCGTGTTGGCGCGACCGATACGTTTGTGGCTTATGCTCCGCAGGTGGAAGATTTCATTTTGCCGCAATCTGAGGATGTCGAGAGGGCGGTGCAGGAATTGATGAAGTATTAGAATGCCGTACGTTTCCTTTTTCTTTGGGATCATTATTCGGATGTTTCATAATGATCACAATCCCCCGCACTTTCACGCGGAGTATCAGGGACAAAAAGCAAAATTTGACCTTGATGGTAATCTTGTAGAAGGTAGAATGAGGTCGCGAACCGCAAAATCGCTGATTAAGAAATGGGCCAAACTGCACAAGGACGAACTGGAAGCGAACTGGGATCGGGCAATGAAATTGGGCGAGATCCACAAGATCGCCCCGCTCGATTAGTTGCCAGGGACAAGAATTACCTGCCGGTGGTTGTCGATGCAAAGTACGTGTCTGACTATAAGATCCATGTCGTGTTCAATAACGGTGAGGAACGTATCGCAGACTTTTCAAAATGGGGACTTGGTCAAGGCGTTTACAAGCCACTAAAGGACAAGGATTACTTTAAATCCTTCTTTGTCGACGGTTGGACTATTTCATGGCCCAACGGCGCCGATATCGCTCCTGAGACTCTTTACGACGAAAGTGATCTGATCAAAGGCTGATCTTCGAGATAAGGCACGAACGTCGCGTGTGTTCTCGATTAAAACTGCACAACGCATATCCGAACTAACCCATCGAAGTTGTGGAGATCATAGTCTGATGAAGATAGATATGACAGTTCGGCTTTTCGGCGTTGGCATTCTCACACTCGTATCTTTTCTCTCCGCGGTGGGCCAGCAGGCCGAACCGGCTGGGCCGCCTGTCATAGTTCGTCCGGGAGCTCCTGGTCAGTCGTCGACGGTGTTGCCGTCGACGACGAAAGGGACGTTGCCGCCTGTATCGCCCAAAGATATCGAGTTTATGCAGGGAATGATAATGCATCACGCCCAGGCGGTCGAAATGACGGCGATGATCGCGTCGCGTACCCCGAATAAGGACATTCATCTGCTTGGCGAACGGATTAGCAAATCGCAGGTAGATGAAATGGCATTGATGAAGCAGTGGTTGTCTCATCAGGGACATCCATCGGCTCCGGCCACCGCGGCCGCGCATTCGCACCATGGCCATGGTGCGTCGCACGCAAGTATGCCGGGTATGTTGACCGCGAAACAGAGGGACGAGCTTCGAAAAGCGAGCGGTACTGAATTCGACCGCCTTTTCCTCGCCGGAATGATCCAGCACCACGAAGGTGCGCTTGTGATGGTAAAGGATCTTTTTGACACGGCCGGTGCCGGCCAGAATGCTGAATTGTTTAATTTCGCGAGCGATGTCGACTCGGGTCAGCGTGCCGAGATCGCCAGCATGAAAACTTTACTGGAGAAAATTCGTAAATAACAAAATGAATCGATCATATACGACGACTTTAGGCCTTTTCGCTCTCCTTCTGATCATTGCCGCAACTGCAGTTGCGCAGGAACCGCCGACACCAAAACCGACCATGCCCCCGGGGATGAAGGGTGCTGATGTCACCGATCCGCGGGCCAAATTATCGCCCGGGCTCTTTGACGCTGGTGAGGTGTCGATGGGTATAAAGCATGTCCTTTTGCTGAAGAAACCAGCCGCCTTCGAACTCGGGGTCGATCCCAACAGCCCGAAAGTAGATGCGGCCATGAAAGCGCTTGGCGTGCCCAACGCCGCTCTGATCCCGCCGGCGGTCAAGATGTCGTTCGCGGGGCTCGCCTTTTCGAATTCCGATCTGGCCATGCAGGGCAATCATCTTTTCCTTGGAAACTTTTACGGGATCAATATCTACGACATTGCGGAACCAGCCAAGGCCAAGCTTGTGACCTCATTGATCTGCCCGGGCGGGCAGGGAGATGTGACAGTATTCAAGAATCTGCTCTTCATGTCGGTCGAGATGCAAAATGGCCGGCTCGATTGCGGTGAGCAGGGCTTTCCGATCCCCGTGCCGGCGGCAGAGGGACAGGAGCCTCCTAACTCTGCTGAGAAGGACCGTTTTCGCGGGGTCAGGGTCTTCGATATAAGTGATATCCGGAATCCGAAACAGGTCGCAGCCGTTCAGACCTGTCGCGGTTCGCACACCCATACTCTGGTAACAGATCCTAAAGACAAATCCAACATCTACATCTACGTATCCGGAACTTCTAATGTCCGTCCGAATGAGGAACTCGCGGGCTGTTCCGGAGCTCCACCTGAGAAGGATCCAAACACCGCGTTGTTCCGTATCGAAGTGATCAAGGTCCCGCTGGCCGCTCCGCAGAATGCAAAGGTCGTTTCGACACCACGGATATTCGGCGATCCGGCAACGGGCGCGATCAATGTCTTGAAAAGCGCCGAGACGCACGGTACAGGGCGGCCCGAGCCGACCGATCAGTGTCATGACATTACCGCCTATCCTGAGATCGGCCTCGCGGCCGGTGCCTGCGCCGGCAACGGCATCCTTTTAGATATTAGGGACCCGGCAAATCCTAAGCGTGTGGCGGCGGTCAATGATCCCAATTATGCCTATTGGCACTCGGCATCTTTCTCGAATGATGGATCAACGGTCGTTTTCACAGACGAGTGGGGAGGCGGGATGGCCCCTCGTTGCCGCGAGAATGACCCTGACAAGTGGGGAGCTAACGCATTATTTCGGCGGTCGGGCAATGACCTTACGTTTGCCAGCTATTTCAAGCTTTCAGCCGCGCAGACCGAGACCGAGAATTGCGTTGCACACAATGGATCACTGGTTCCGGTGCCCGGTCGCGATATCAAGGTGCAGGCGTGGTACCAGGGCGGCATATTGCTGATGGATTTTACCGACCCGGCGAATCCGTTCGAGATCGGCTATTTCGACCGCGGCCCTATCGACGCGAAGATGCTCGTTATGGGCGGCTCATGGTCCGCCTACTGGTACAACGGCAAGATCTATTCGGCTGAGATCGCCCGCGGCCTCGACATTTTTGAGCTGACGCCGACACAGCATCTTTCTCAGAATGAAATAGATGCTGCGAAGTCGGTTCGCGTTGACGTGCTCAATGTACAGACCCAGGAGATGATCAAGTGGACCAAGACACTGACGGTCGCGAAGGCATATGTTGATCAGTTAGAGAGGTCGGGAGCCCTCGATGCTGCGCGGGTCGCCGATCTACGCCAAGCCATTCAAAAAGGCGAGGGTTCAAGTTCCGAACGCGGCAAGCTGAAGAGTCATGCTTCATCGTTAGAGAAAAGCGCAGGCAGCTCGAAGAATGCAGCCGATGCAGCCCGGCTGCGGGAATTGGCTGAAATTCTGAAGAAGCCGGCGGCTTAACGCCTGCGCATGTCTGATACAGGCCCGGCGGCTTCCGAAATTCGGGGCGCCGGGTCTTTTAGATAGCTTGACTTCTAACCTACACTCTTAGGCTTTTTATCTGGTTACTTTGCGTGGAATAATTAGCTATAAAGCGTATGGATTTGGAATTCGAGTGGGACGAAGAAAAAGCAGCTGCAAATGTAAAGAAGCATAAGATTACTTTTGAGGAAGCCAAGACCGTTTTTGCAGATCCGTTTTCGATTACCATCGGTGACCCCGCCCACTCTAAAGAAGAGCGACGATTCATCGATATCGGAACCTCGTCAAACGGTAATTTGCTGGTTGTGTCGTATACTGACCGAAAGAAGATTCGCCTGATCAGCTGCCGGAAAGCATCTAAGACTGAGCGGAATGTTTATGAAGAAAAAGAAGGACGTTAAACAGTCAGCGAAAGAAAAGGACGAATTATTATCCGAATATGACTTCAGCGAAGGAGTCCGCGGCAAGCACTTCAAGGCCTATCGAAAGGGTCATACTGTAACCGTTCAAAAAGCGGACGGCAGCGAACAGGTTCAGCATTTCACGCTGGAGGACGGCGCTGTAATGCTTGAAACTGATGTCCGCAAGTATTTTCCCGATTCCGAAGCGGTCAACAGAGCCTTGCGTGGGCTTATCACTTTGTTGCCATCCAAGATTCGAACTAGGGAACCCAATTGATCGATTGTTCATAAAGTCCTAGGTAGGAAAGGTTTGAGGATCTTATCTTATGAAGTGATAGTGAAACATTTATGAAATGGCCATTGGGGCGAAAGCAGATCATCTTAGGATCCGAGCTTGCATCTGCGATGAAAGCCGAAGATGAACGACTCGCTTCCGGGATATCGGTCAAATCTCCTCTGCCTGATGACCAATATGATCTTGAGACCGGCGATTACAACCTAGTCGCCGTTTCGCCTTTGCCTCTCGATCGGGAACTTCGCACTTTCATGAGCGAGTATCTGGACCAAGGTCCTGATCAGCGTGACGTCGTAAGGCAAAGGTTAAGCTTCGATGACCTGTACACCTTAATTCACTTCGTGAAGCGCGCCTCCGTAATCGCGTTAAATCACGACCCCGTCGAATGGTGTCGCGCCGGACTTGTAGCCTTATCTTTGATCGACGAAAACCGCGTTGACTGGCGAGACGCTAAATGGGCAGCAGGAATTCTAGAACACGCGATTCTCAATATCGGAGAAAGGGGGGACAGTCTAATCGTCGATGCCGACAACCTTTCCAGCACATCGGCCGAATTCCTCAGACACTTACTGCAAACATCGAAGCTTGGCGAATGGGGTTATTCGCAGATCAGAACGGCTGACGGTGTAGGCCTTATCAAATGCGGTTTTGCTGAATATAATCCAACGATCCATTTGACCGCAATTGCTCTGAGAATCAGTGAATCCCTAACAAGCGGTCGCTATGTTGGGGATGTTGAAATAGCGAGCAGCGTTCCTGAAATCTGGTTTGCGCCAAATAGTCGCAATCAAGTTAAATCCCGACTCAGACGGTCACAAGGTGCCGCTGCTATCCGCGGCACGTTGCGCGAAGGATTTAGTCAAAAAGGCAATCAGATGTTCGTCGAGTGGGTTGTAGCAATGCCGACGGCCGATGACGCCAAGTACTTGGTAGAAGCTGTAGGCTCTGGTAAATACTTAAATGGAAGATACGTACTGGGAATATCGGAGCATAAAATGTTCGCCCTCTTAGTGACTGGTTCCGTGAAGGAAGGGGTCGAACCGTATGAGACGCCCGCGTCATTGGCTGAGTTAGGAGCCCTTACATTGTCGATTTTAAGGGCGTTGTAACCGAAGGCCATGAGAAACAACCCCGAGGGAGAAACAAATTCAATGAACCGACTTTACAGCATCGTCATTTTCATAGCCCTGATGTCTTCAAATGGTTGGTCGCAATCCATTCCAAACTCGGTCCGCACCTATCGACAGATCAATGAACATCGGCTGCTAACCGAGTACTTCGAATTTCTTTCAATTCCCAACGTCGCCTCCGACACGCCGAATATTCGTAAGAACGCCGACTATCTGGTTGCCCAAATGCAGAAGCGTGGGTTGAAGCCGCAGCTGCTGGAGGCGGCGGATAGGAAGGTGCCGCCGGTTGTGTATGGCGAGTGGATGACGCCGGGGGCGACGAAGACGGTTATCTTTTACGCTCACTACGACGGGCAGCCGACGGATCCGGCGGACTGGACGGGGAGCAAGCCGTGGGAGCCGGTGTTAAGAACGAACTCGCTCGAGAAGGGCGGCACGACGATCCCTTTTCCTAAAGATGGAGAGAAGATCGATCCCGAATGGCGTATTTACGCCCGCTCGGCTTCGGATGACAAGGCCGGGGTCGTTGCGATCCTGACGGCTTTTGACGCGCTCATTGCGCAGAAAATAAAACCCACCGTTAACATCAAATTCTTCTTTGAGGGAGAGGAAGAGGCCGGCTCGGAAAATCTCAAGGAGATCCTCGAAAAACACAAAGACCTGCTCAAGGCAGACGCGTTTATCGTGTGCGACGGGCCGGTGCATCAATCGGGCCGGAAGCAGGTGGTTTTCGGTGTGCGTGGGGATGTGAATGTGGATGTGACGGTTTACGGTGCCGTTCGGCCGCTCCATAGTGGTCACTACGGTAATTGGTCACCTAACCCTGCAATGACACTGGCGCGCCTTTTGGCTTCGATGAAGGATGCTAAGGGAAACGTGACTGTGAAGGGTTGGGCGGATGACGTTGAAGCTCTCGGCGAGGCTGAAATGCAGGCGATAAACGCCGCGCCGAAGTATGACGAGGAGATAAAGAGGCAGCTGGGGATAACGTTCACTGAAGGCAGCGGCAAGAGCCTGCTCGATCTGATAAATCAGCCGTCGTTAAATATCAATGGGTTTAAGAGCGGTGATGTCGGCGATCTGGCGAGAAACGTCATCCCCACAACCGCAACCGTCGTCCTCGATCTGCGGCTCGTCAAGGGGAACGATCACATACGCCAGGTCGGAAAATTGAAGAGGCACATCGAGGACCAGGGTTTTTACGTCATCGACCGCGACCCCACAACCGAGGAGCGGCTAAAGCATCCATTCATCGCTAAATTCATCCACCGCTCAGGCAGCTACAACGCACAGCGGACGAAAATGGACCTGCCCGTTTCGCTGGCGGTTATAAATGCTGTTCAGGCCGCGTCGGGCGACCCGGTCGTCAGGATGCCAAGCCTCGGCGGCAGTCTGCCGCTGTCGATCATCAGTGAGACTCTCAACGTGCCGACGATAACTGTACCGATCGCGAATAATGACAACAATCAGCACGCCGAGAACGAGAATATTCGGCTCCAAAACCTGTGGGACGGGGTCGAGTTAATGGCAAGTTTGATGACAATGAAGTTCCCGTGAACGAGAAAAAAGAAGGCCGGTACGAATGAGTACGTACCGGCCTATCTCCATGAGGGAACTGCTATTCCGCGTGATTATGCAATGATTCGCTGACCGCTAGAAATGCCGGAAATCCTGCACTTTCCAGGTCCGATCCATCGGCATCGCCGCCGCAAACTGACATCGAATAGCCCATCCGTCGGAACCGGATCTCGTCGAGTTCGTTCGAAAAATCGAACTGCGGGAACACAGAGGCAATGGCCTGAGCGCTCTTGCGAGGTAGTCTCTCGTCCATCATCGCCGTATTGAATGCAAAGGCAGCCATGATCACGGCCGAACGCTTGAGGTCCTCTTCGAGGATGCGGTCCGAAACGTCCTGCGTGGTGTGCCAGGTCCTGCTGGAATACTCGACCGGGTCCTGAATGAACTGAAAACCCGGAAGACCAACGGCATCGAAAGCGAGATGGTCTGTTCCACCCGTATTATTGACCGTTACCGTCGAGGCTCCCCAATCCTTGAATGGTTCGAACCATGCTTTAAATATCGGCCGGAGAGCTTCATTCCCCTGCATGTAGATGCCGCGGATCTGGCCCGTGCCGTTGTCGAGGTTGTAGTAGGCTGAAAACTTCTCATGGGCCGCCTTGAATGTAAGCGGCACTTGGTTCGCCTGTCCGCCCCCGCCAAATGCAGGGGTTGTGCCGTCGCCACGCTGGGCAAAATTCTTCGCGACATACCCGCGGGCACCGAGCAGTCCCTGTTCCTCGCCTGTCCACAGGCCGATTCGGATGGTACGGCGGGGTTTAAGGCCCGATGCCGCGATTATCCTCATCGCCTCCATAGCCACCGTGGTACCCGCACCGTTGTCGGTTGCTCCGGTGCCTGAGTGCCACGAATCCAGATGGGCACCTACCATCACGATCTCATCTTTTAATGCCGGATCAGTGCCCGGGATCTCAGCTATCGTGTTGTAACCCTGCAGGTCATTGTCGTACCAGGCGACCTGAAGATCGACCGAGATCTTTACAGGAACGCCCTGTTTAACGATGCGTACGAGTCGGTTATATTGCTCGACCTCGGCAACGAGTTGCGGAATTGTGGCTGGTGCACCTTTGGACGCCGCTCTCATGCCGGGCGTCGGTGTCGATCCCGGGGCCGTCGGGGGCAAGCTGGCTCCCATCACGCGGATCGCACCTGCGTCCACGCCGCTTCCGGAATCGATCAGCATCGCAGCCCCTTCTTCATGATAAAAGCGATTCTTACGCGCATTGAACTGCATAGCGGCCGATGGCGAGAATTGCCCCTGTTGCCCGGGCGGAGTAAGTTTGGCATCCTCCAACTTCTTGAGGTCCGCATCCGATTGCCGTTGGGCGGTTGGTTCGAACGGGTCACGGAGCGAGCGTTCGTTGGCCGTAAGGACGATGGCCCCTTTTAGTTTCCCTTTGTATTTTTCGAGGCCGGCTTCATCCGTGGCATCGACGAATACCACGTTGCCCGTAATAGCCCCCTGTGTTGACGGTGACCATGCTTTTGGAAATGCTCGGAGAGGCCCGTTTTCGTGAGGGGTCGAATAGGCGGCTTCAAATCGCTTGATCTCCCATCCTCTTCCGAATTCACCCCATGGATCGATAGCTCCATTCTTCAGCCCCCATTTCTCGAGCTGCTCCTTCGTCCACTGATTAGCCCGCTTCTGGCTGGGCGAGTTTGTCAGACGAGCGCCGATCACGTCCGTCAGGTATCGGATGGTCGCCATGGCTTGCGAGCGATTCATACCTTCTTCTTTGAACTTAGCAACCGCGTCCGGAGAACCGGCCGGGACCACGGCTAACGAGAAACCAGGCATCAATAGCGCAGCCAGGATCACAAAAACAATTGAATTTCGTCGACACATTGAGATACTCCTTTTTTTAGTCATCGTAGGGGAAAGCAGTTTAATCTCAATTATACGCGAAGATTGGCAAAAAGTTTTCTATTGACTTAAACCTCGTAGATGACACAAGATAGATGAGGCACCTATCGTGCCTCCCTCCTTTCTTCCTTCTCTAAAAAATCCAGTCGCTCCCGCGAAAAACCAAAATGAACAATAAAATTGTAAATGTTTTTCTGCGCGAGCCTCGTTTCGTTTTACTCGCAGCAGTACTTTTTCTAGGCCTGCAGCAGACCGGATCTATCACCTCGGCACAGAACGGCAAGGGAGTGATGGCTTCGAATGAAGCGTCCTCTTCTACCACCTCGCTCTTTACCGTCACGGGTGCCGGTAGCGGAACCGATCATGGAGATTATGTGTCGAGTTCTGCCGCACTCAATACCTACTATAGTTACTTCATCGAAGTGCCGCCCACCCTCAGCCGTCTAAGTGTCGATATTTTTGACGCTGATGTCGGCGCCGGCGGGAGCGGTGAAGCAAGTGCGGGACGTGACCGGGCACGCGGTTCATTCAATTCTGCTGCACAGTATTCGCTCCGCGACCCGTCCGGCAACGTCCGTCCGGTGACGTTCACCTCCGGCGATTCTTCCGGACCGGCTGGAGCTGATAATGCATGGCTCACGTTTTTCGACGGGACCGGACGTTCGGTAGCCGATAGCTTCTCGACCGTGTCATTCGGCAATAATAACGGCACCGATAACTTTTCCGGAAACTGGATCGAGTCAGATTCAGGTGGAGCCGGGCCGTCTGCCGGCGCCATCCGAATCACCGGCGGAGAACTCAGGATCCAGGATGACGTTCCGGGCACCGTGAGCATCGAACGGCAGGTCAATCTTTCCGGCTCAGGACTTGGTTTTACGACCGCGTTCTTCAGCTTCGACTACAGAACGTCAAATAATCTGGAAAGCGGCGATGAGATCATCGTCGAAGTCTCGGGCAACGGAGGGTCAAACTGGTCGACTCTAGAAAGTTTCAGTGACGATAGTTCAGGAGCCCGCACCGAGAAAGCCCTATCTTACGCAGTCGTACACCCAGGTGGGCGGGCCGAATCCGGTCCCAGTGGGTCAAACGGGAACTATGAGGATTCGCGTTGCATTTATGAACCCGACCGCGCACTCAGTGACATTCTCGTCGCCTGCAAACCGCATCACTGCTAATGTGCCCGGAAGCGGCGTGGTCTACGCCGGCAACGCAACGGTGAGCCAGGGGACGTTGGACAGCCAGCCGTCGATCGGCGGCTCCGGTAATTTGATCTGGGATCCGGGGACCGTAGCGGCAGGCACTAGCGTGATCCTT
The DNA here is from genome assembly GCA_041745615.1 of Pyrinomonadaceae bacterium. Taxonomy (GTDB): domain Bacteria; phylum Acidobacteriota; class Blastocatellia; order Pyrinomonadales; family Pyrinomonadaceae; genus OLB17. The sequence goes on from JBGTIP010000019.1 coordinate 127,550, forward strand.
GCTTATGACGTTTATGCTGCACCTTCGTCACCGGAACAGCGCCTCCTGCTCACAGCGACGCCTGGATCTGGAAACGGTACGCGCGCTCAATACGTGGATGAAACCGGCAATACGACGCAATCGCGAGCGACCATGCTATTCGGGCCGATCTGCGATATCGCCATAACGGAAGGCGGTTTCAACCTGGAAACGACGTCCGCAGGTGTGAGCGTTTCAGGTCGTGTCATTGCGGCCCGAGACGCGGGGCTACGCAACGCAGTTGTGACGCTCGTATCTGCCGACGGCAAAATGCGTACAGCCACCACAGGCTCGTTAGGCTACTACCGGTTTGACGATGTTAAGGTCGGGATGACTTACGCGATAACGGTTGCCTCAAGACGTTACGCTTTTGAATCTCGGACTCTGAACGTCGACGATTCACTCGCAGACGTGAACTTTGTAGCGATTCCTGCTGCGCGAAAAAAGTGACGTCTGCTATCGCACATCAGGTTATTGCTTGACTCTGTAAACCCCGGTAGCGAGCCGTTCGGCAAAGCCCTCCGTGACGAGTTGATGGTTTGCCCTTCCCGATTCCCAACGGTAAAATCCGAACGTTCGCGATAGGTCTCCCAGCAGAGTCATTCCGCACATCTCGAGATAGCATCTCGCCAATTCTCGCACTGCCTCATCTCGCGGCATTTTCACCGCTAACTCGTCGGGAAAGCGTGCCTCTGCCAGAGTCCAGATGTAAGTGAACTTGGGCGAATAAACGACCTCCAGCGGCACGACCTTCATCCTTTTCTGCAGTTCATCGATAGCGTTTGTAAGTTCCTTTTTGTCCGTAAACCCGCACTCTTTGCGCAGATCGGCGGTCGCCATCTCCCATTCTTTGCGGAGTACTTTGAGGACCTTCAGCGCCGGTTTTGATAATTCTTTGGATTCTGATCTCCGCGTGACGCCCCAGATGGAGTTGAAAACCGGGACCATCCGGCGTGCTACAAACCATGAGTTTCCTTTGATCAACTTGCCGTAGTATAGGTCACCGCGGGCGATCGTCTCGTCTTTGAGCACCCACGCCCGGCTCGCCTCGTAGTCCTTCTGAACGTTTCGCGGCATGTGAGCATCCCTGCGTCCGCAAACGGCGATATAGACAGAGGGGAGCCCTTTGCGCACATCCGTCAGCCCGAGGCAAAACCCAAGGTCCTCGACCATTGCACGCACGTCATCGGCCGAGTCGACCTTGAGGGACTCTTCGCGGCGCCATTTGCGGTCCCGGTAACGTTCGATCTCCGGAGGAAGGGTTCTCATAACTCGTAAACGAGATGATAGACAAAAAGAAAAGGGTGAGCAACGAAGCCCACCCTTTGATCTGCTTCATGGCGGATCTACTGGTCAGATGCGTTTCTCTGGACCGGCGATGAGGAAATAATGGTTATCGTAGATCCGAGCTGAAGCACAACATCTTCGCGGCCCTGAACGGCGACCGAACCGGCCCCTCCGCCGGCACCTATAACGGCACCGATCGCGGCCCCTTTTCCGCCGCCTGCGATCGCTCCGATAATAGCCCCTATGCCGGCACCGATCCCGCCTCTTTTTGCGGTATTTGTGGTCTGGTTGTCGCCCTTCAGCGTACTCTCGTCATCCACACGAACCGTCTTGCCGCTTACCGTTCTTACATCTGTCACATAGCCTGCAAGGTCGTAGCGTTTACCGTCACGCAAGGTGATCGTCTCGAAATTCAGGGTGACCGTTGCCTGCCCAGTGACCTTGCCGGATCGCGTCACGTTTGAGATATACCCCTGTACCGTTGCTCCGCGAAATTCATCCGGTGATTGGACGGTCATCCTGAAGCGATCGTTATTATGCGAAACGCCGGTATTGATCTCGTTTTCGAGAGTGCCGGTCAGGAGGGTTCCATTAGGCACCACATAATTGCCTGGTTTCGTAGTAGCCGCGCGCGGGTAGGGCGAACCGGCCCGCGATGTCTGAGCGGACGCACGGCCGGAGGGCTGGTCATTATCTGAGTAGCCGCCATTCGGGTCGTAGGCCGCCTGCGTAGCATCGGGCCCGCCGGCGTTTATCGGGGCTCCGTTACTAAGCCGGGCCACCGAATCGGTTTTGTTGTATACGCTGTCGGCAAAAACGGTCTGACTGAGATAATCGGTGGTAACACGACGAGATACTTTCAATCCCTGTCCATTGCTCAGCGAAGTAAAGGTGATCGTAAAATCCGAATCCCCGCCCCGGCTAGCTACGACCAATTTATCGCCACTGAGAGTTGCCCTTAGCCGAATGGTCCCGCCCGATGCTGACCGTTCCGTTTTGTCCTGTCCGTCCGCGGTAAAAATAACCGGCTCCGCATTCGACGTCGCAAGGGTGACCTGATTTCCCCGAATATCGATCGCGATCTGCCCGGGAGCATTAAGCTTGTCTTTTAGATCCTCGCGATGGTCGTTTCCCAGCCTTGTGTCGGCGACGATGTCATCAACATTCTCGCTTCGCGTGAGATCGATCTCAAAGGTTCCTGACAGGCCGACTGTAATTGTATTTCTCGATGCGGGCGGATGATCGCTCACGTGCTGCGGATCCTCTTCGGCATCCCACCGGTTAGTCATGCCGTAATTTGCGCCGAGCCGGTCTATCTGGGCTCGCGCGCCCATCCACTCGTCCGATACCCGTCGGTTTTGAGGATTAGTTTGCAGAAAACCTTCGATCCGGCGTGCAGAATCGACTATCGCACCGACATCCTCCCGATTTTCCCGACGCCGGTCGTAATTGTCCTGAAATCTCCGAATACTGTCCCGCAGGCCTCGAATGTTGTCCGTCACCCTCGAGACGCTCACCCGTTCGGCAGAACTGCTCTGCATTTGAAATCTCAGAGTTTGTTCAAAGGCTTCCACCCTAGAATTCAGACTACGGACAGCGTCACTGATATCGCGTTCGTTTCTTCGCTGGGCATTGGCATCAGCGGCCACTGCGAGCAATAACGAAAGAGCCACCATCGACGACAAAATACTGTTCCTGAAACTGTTCATTTCTCTCTCCTAGCCGTTACGGACCCGGCACACTCGTATCCGCGCCTTTTGAAGCATCTTTCGTGCCATTGGTTGTTCTCACATTGTCTTTTCGAACTTTCGATTGTGCTAGAATCCGACTAAGGACAGAGCCAGATAGGATCGGCTAAATTTATGAAAGCAACGGTAAGATATGTGGGAGACGAGATGTTCATCGGCACGTCCCCGAGCGGCCACGCACAAGTCATTGACAGCAAAGGCGATAGGCACTCAGCCCCAACCCCGATGGAGATGCTGCTCATGGCCGTAGCGGCATGCTCTGCCGTAGACGTGATCTCGATCCTGCTCAAAAAACGGCAGGATGTAACTCAGTACAACGTGGAGATCACGGGGGAACGAAAGGATGACCATCCGCGTGCCTTTATCAGGTTTCACGTTAACCATATCGTGTACGGGCGCAACGTTTCGGAAAAGGCAGTAGCCGACGCAGTCGAACTGTCCGACACCAAGTATTGCTCGGTCGCTGCAACCGTAAGACCGACCGCTGAGATCGTTACAAGTTTTGAGATCATAGACGTACCACAAGTGTGAGGTGCGAAATGAGATGCTCCTCACCTGGAATCGAACAATACATGAAGAGTTTATCGATAGTTATTATTTTGATCACGACGGCATGGGTTTCGGCGTACGGTCAACTGCCACTAAATATTGGTGTTCAGATACTAAAGGCTGAGGACTCGCGGCACTTTTCTCCCGCACTGCAGAATCTGATGTTCCATCGTTCGCCAGCGGTTCGTCAGCGAGCTGCCCTTGCGGCTGGCCGGATAGGAAATGATGCCGCAGTTGCCACACTTGCAAAGTTGCTCGAAACAGACGCGTCGATCGAGGTCAGAGCGATGGCCGCATTTGCGCTCGGCGAGATCGAATCGCCAAATGGTGCAGATGCCGTTCTCAAATCATTGAGCGACAAGCAAACGTCCGACCTGGTCCGCGCCCGTGCCGTCGAGGCCGCCGGCAAAATAGCTGCGGCAAACGCAAAAAACCCGCAGGCAAAGCTGCTTGGCGCCGCTATTCTTAAGGTTCTTGACGGCAGCATTCGTGAACGCGAAACTATTCTTTCTGCGATCACCGCTGCTCTCCGCGTACGCCCTGAAGGCACAGAAAAGGCCGTAGCTAAGTTCCTGACTAGTCCGGATGCCCGTATTCGAGCCGATGCCGCGAACACACTGGCTCGTGGCCGTGCCAAGAACGCGAATCCCGAGTTCAGAAAGATGCTTGCAGACGACCGCGATCCCATTGCCCGGGCAAACGCCGCTCGCGCACTTGGTGCTGCAGATGATAAGGAGTCAGTCGAGTCATTACTGACCGCTGCGCTCAACGATAACGATTCTCGCGTACGCGTCTCGGCGGTCCGCTCGCTGGCGCAGCTTAGAGATAAAAGCACGGCAGCCAGTCTGCTTGATCGAGGCGAGCATCTGCTCGACGAATACAAGGCGCAGAAGAAACCCGACTACATCCCTCCTGTGCATAGCGAGTTTGTTGAAGTCGCGACCGCGCTCGGGCGTATCATGGCCAACAGTTACGATCAGCGGGCCGTCGACATATTCCGGCAGTTTGGAAAACTGGACAATGGGCACACAACCGAAGTTTATCTCGCGAGGATCAGGATCGCTCCCGGGCCCGGTGACGAAGAAAAACCAGTGCTTACACATTGGCGGCAATACAGCACTTTGGCTCAGATCGTCGGGGAATTTGCTGTTCTCGAACCTACCATTGATCTTGCAAAGAAGATGAAGTTGGAGGCGCCCGAAATTCTGCGTCCAATGGCCGCGGCGTTTGCTGCGGCGGACCCTCAGGCGGACGCTGCGACTATATTGGCGGCACCGGACGTATTGCGGGCTTACGCCCGATTCAAAACGCCGGACCTGGCGGCGTTGCTTCGGACCGCTTTGCAAAACAAGGATGTGTATATTCGCTCGGCAGCGGCGGGCTTGATCGCGGACTTGCCGGCGTCCGCCGAAAATGCCGAGGCAGTGAGGTCAGCCCTTATGCGATCGCTGGTGTCGGATAAAGAGGAGAACGACGCCCAGCTTGCCTTTCTCGATGCCCTTTACAAGATAGACAAGAATGTACTCTCAACAATTCTCAATTATGCATTGGCGGCCCCGGATTATTTAGTTCGACGGAAGGCTCTCGATCTGATTAAGGATAAGGATGCGTGGAAAGGCACATCGGCCGCGACGATTCGAAGGGTCGAGGAATTAAACTTTCCCAAGGCCAATATTGTTTCGCGATATGCCCCGGCATCGGGCACAAAACTCGGCCAAATGCTCAGCACCGATGCCGATTACCGCCGGGCGCTATCGCGAAACAACGGCAGCGTTAAGGCCGTCCTGACCACGCAAAAGGGAACTTTTACTATCGACCTTCTGCCTGAAGACGCCCCTCTGACGGTAGATAATTTTGTAAAGCTCGCCCGTTCGCGATATTTCGACGGTCTTGAGGTACATCGCGTAGTGCCTAATTTCGTAATGCAGGACGGCGATCCGCTCGGTAATGGCAGCGGCGGCCCCGGCTGGTCGATCCGCTGCGAAGTAAACATGGTGCCCTACGAACGCGGTGCCGTCGGCATGGCCCTCTCAGGCAAAGACACCGGCGGCTCGCAATGGTTCGTCACGCATTCCCCCCAACCCCACCTCGACGGCGGCTACACTGTCTTCGGGCGAGTGAACGAAACCGACACGAAAGTCGTAGATAATATCGTGCGAGGGGATAAGATCGTAAGCGTTCGGATCGTGGACGGAGCAAGGGCTCGGCGTTAATATTATGATCGCGAAACTTCGGCGATATATTTGATAAATGGAAGATTTACATCCCCGCACACGCCTTGACCTTCCGGTCGAACGCCGTCGCGAGATCGAGATCGAAGAAGGTCTTGATAATCTGGCGCATTATCTGGACGGGTTATTTCGTGTGCCCGGAACGTCCTGGCGGTTTGGGCTGGATGGGCTGATCGGACTAGTGCCGAATGTCGGCGACACGATCACTTCGTTTGCTTCTTTCTATATATTGCTTGCTGGCGTGCGTTACGGCGTGCCAAAGATCACTCTGCTGCGAATGGCTTTTAATATAGGTGTGGACTACCTGGTGGGATCGATACCGTTCCTGGGCGATGCCTTTGACTTCTTCTGGAAATCGAACAGGAAGAACATGGCCCTCATTCGCGAACGGGCGACCGGGAAGGATGTAGGGACAAACGCCGATTACATCTTCGTATTCGCGATCATCGGAATCCTGATCCTCCTGCTCATCGGTTCGATCCTCGTAAGCGGCCTGATCCTTTACTACATCCTTACCAGCCGTCCGCTGATCTGATCCAAATAAAGGACTGATAAGCGAAACATAAAAATACTTATCACTTTTCACTTATCAGTTATCACTTATTCCGAAACTTCCGAATCCGAAATAAGTGATAACTGATAAGTGATAGGTGATAAGTTAAAGATTCTTCCGTTCGATGCCCTTTTTCCAGAGCAGTAGGACCTACGCGCTTGCTTCTGATGTCAGAACCGGAAACATCTTATCAAGTGCCGTTTGCAGCACATTGACACCGAATTCACCGGCAGCCCGGGTCTTCAGCTTACCTTCGGCATCGAAAAGATAATAAACCGGCACCCAGCCCTGTTCGTTCTGGAAGGCGTCCTTGAGCTTGTGCAGGCTGTCAACGGCGCAGGTTTCGGCGATCTTGTTTTCGATCATGGCATGATTTACCGTGTCGAGATCCGTATCGGCCTCATATCGCGGCATGTGGACGGCGATCGTCTGCAGGCCAAAAGCGCCGTATTTCGCTTTGATCTCGTTAAGCTGCGGCATTTTGTCTTTGCAGATCCCGCACGATACTGCCCAAAAGTGTACGAGCACAGGTTTCCCCTTGATGTGCTCCAGCGTGTTCTCAAGCGAGCCGTTAAACCACGTCGTCGCCCCTTCGAGCGTCGGCATCGCATCCCCAATTCTCATCGGCATTTCTTTAATTCTCCAGTGCTTAATGCAAAATGCACAATATCCTGAATTGTGCATTTTGCATTGTGAATTATGCGTTAAACCTTCAGGTTCTCCTGCCCCGGCTTCCAATCTGCTGCACACAGACCGCCTGTCTGCAGACCTTGCAGTACTCGAAGCGTCTCGTCCACCGAGCGTCCGATATTCAGATCGTGCACGACCGAATATTGAAGAACGCCTTCCGGATTAATGATAAAAAGTCCCCGAAGAGCAATATTCGATTCCTCTACCAGGATGTTGTACGCACGGGCGAGTTTTCCGCCTACATCCGATGCGATCGGGTACTGAACGCCCTGGATACCATTCTGATCCTGGGGTGTTTTCAGCCACGCACGGTGCGAATGGACCGAGTCCGTCGATACGCCGAGCACCTCGGCGCCGACACCCTGGAAATCCTCCAGGCGATCCGAAAAATTGATCAGCTCCGTCGGGCACACGAAGGTAAAATCCAGCGGGTAAAAGAGCATAACGAGCCATTTACCCTTGTAATCCGACAATTTGACGTTCTCGGCCAAAGTGTCGATGTTCTTAGTCGAAGGCATATTGAAATCCGGAGCCGGCTGGCCGACCTTGGCCAGCGTGACCGTATTTTCTAATGCTCTTCCTGTTGCTGTTGACATGATAATTATATATCTCCTTAATTTATGATTGAATTTATTACTAAAATTTGCGCTGATTGGCACAGAGAACCCGATAAATCATACCCTCGCGCTCTGTGCCTTTTATTTACTAGTCCTCTTCCAGACAGTCGGGGCAAATACCCCTTAACGTAAATTCCAATGATTCGGGTCTAAAGCGGGAATAAGCGGCCGCTACCTCGACGAGCTCAGCGGGATGCTCCATCTCAATATCCACGAGGGCACTGCATTTCGTGCAGATCGCGTGGTCATGTCGCGATGTCATTCGGTCGTAACGGCTGGCACCGTTGCCAAACTGTATCTCCGCAATATGCCCCGCTTCCTTCAAAAACCGCAGCGAGTTATACACGGTCGCAAACGAGATATCCGACAATTTCGCTTTCGCTTCCGAGAAGACCTCATTTGCTGTCAAATGCTCGCTGCTGTCGCGGATCACACGCAGCACAACCTCACGCTGCCGTGTTAATCCCATTTCTTGTATCTCTGACTCGTACATAACTGTAGTTAGAATAATTCTAATTCTAATATATGTCAAGCCCAAGTTGTCATGTTCGTTAAACACAAAAAAGGGCGAGCACCATAAGCCCGCCCTTCTTGATCTATCATCCCGCCCCTACGGCTTTGATCTCGCCGCAGGATTGGCAACATTTACCGCTCTCGCGGATGGCACCGCCCTTGACGGTTTCGCATTGCCGCTGTTGATCCGGTAAACCCCGCCCGGCTCAGCGATCCTCCGATATTCCGTAGGTATACTAAAGAGCGAGGGATCGGGTTCCGCTCGCTGAATGTTCGTCAGCCGATAGGTCTGCTCGCCAAATCGCGGATCGGTATTTTTCGAGTAAACGACCATTCCCAATTCCTTTGAAAACCAGCGTTCATATACAGTCTCGATCGGGAGATCGTTGCCGATCGCACCGGCAGGAATGGTTGTTATCCGACGGGTGCCTTCGGCCGAGACGCCCTCAAAGTCTCTCGTACCGAGTTCCTCAGTCCGGGTTTCATACCTGCTGCTTCCGACGCCAGTCGAGTAAGCAAATCCTTGTCCGGCAGCGGTAACCGTCGTTGCAAAACCAGGACCGCCGGTCCCAGTTACGATGACCGGTTCGCGGGCCCCCGCTTCGGCTCCGGCCTGGCTTCTGAGAAGCTCGACAGCCCTGGTCCTTTCCTCTTGGCCCGACGCCCTTTCTCTCTCGACTATCACCAGCTCGCTTTGGGCCTGTGTCAGCTCTCGCACCTTGGCTGTTTTTTCCTGTAGATTGAGAAGAACATTCTGGCCCTCAACAGGGCTAAAGATGGAAACGTTTGGGGCCGTGGTATAAAAAGAGCCCAGCATACCCCCCGTCCCGCCCGAGTGCTCACGCCTGACCCTGCCCTCGCCATTGCGATAGATCTTTCCGGTCGAGCTGCGAACGATGCGATTGCCGTCCGCCAGGTTCTGCACGCTTTCACTGACCTCTTCGGCCGAGAAAGGCGAGTTTTTCACCGATCGGTGCACGGTAGCGGCGGCGAGTTCAGCTACCATCTTGGCCCGGGTTTCTGCCTCCACCGGCTGTATGGCTCTGGGTGCCTCCTGCCCGATCACGATCGTCGTCGACCCGACCACAATAACAATTCCCAACAATAACAATTTCATCGTTTTAACCTCTTAAACTGTAATCTCTATTCCACTAGACGAATGGCACGGGTTACGCCGTCCATCCCGACAAGAAGGTCCGCCTTGACCCTTGCGTGGTCATTCTCGAGCGGCATATTCACGCCGAGAGCAAAAAGGGACGATCTGTCCAGGTCGACCCTGATAATGCGCCCGCCGCCCGCGGTCTCGGCCGGATCACCCGTGTAGGCTACCGGATAAAACTCGGTCTCGGATTCCACCGTAATTGGCGCTTTCCTGACATTAGCCCTTTTGACCGGCGGGCGATACGTGGCTTTTTGGGCCTTGATCACCGGCTTATCTAAATTTTGAGCACGGCCCGCCGAGGGTTTCGTAACAATCGGTTTAGGAGGAACATCGGGCCGTGCTACGTCCGGAACGGCATCCGGAACCTGAACATATGTAACCGGGGTCTCGACGGGATTAACGCCGATCCTATCGATAACCGCGAAAGCGAGAACGGAAATAACAGCGAGAGAGGCAAACGACGCCGTGGCAGCCGGCACCCAATTCGGGGCCTTACGCTCTGCACGCTCCGTGCCGCCATTCTCGATCACCGCGATACGTCGATTGACCTGATCAAAAAGATCCGGCTTATCGATAATGCTTTCGATCTCGTCGACGGAAAGCAGGTCGTTCTCGACAAGTTTCCTGCCGATCGCGTCCACTTTCTGATTGTTGTGTTCTCGTCTAAACATCTTCCAAGTAATAAGGACGTTGCGCCCGCAGGCCGGGTTACAAATACTTTCGGATCAATTTCCGCAAAACACCGCGTGCACGCCATGCACGGACCTTAACATTTGAGTTCGAGCAGCCCAAGGCGTCCGCGATATCTGCAACGCTCATCTCCTCGGCATACATCATTCGCAGCAGCACACGGTCCTCATCCGGCATACCGGCCAGAAGTTTGTCCACCAGGTCTCGGTCAACCACCGATTTTTCCGTACTGTCGGAACTCGTGGCTGAAAGCTCGAGTAGGGAATCGGTTTCCTGTTCCGAAAGGTCGCAAGCCAGGCGTTCGGGCTTGCGCCTTTGGCCCCGGATCGTGTCAAAACACGCATTTGACGTGATCCTAACGAGCCAGCTCGAGAAGGACCGCTCGTGCAGCCCCCGAAACTTGCCCATTTCAGTATACGCCTTTGCAAAGCTGATCTGAATTATCTCCTCGACCTCCTCCGGACGGCGAAAATACCGCCTTGCGATCAGGGCCACCAGCCGCTTGTGCCGGTCGAAGATCTGTTCGAATGCCGTGCTGTCCCCAGCCAGCACGAGATCGACGAGCTGATTGTCCGACCTCTCCACGCGCAGCGCAGCCTCAGCGCGTCCTTCCTCAGCGCGGGTGATGATCGTATCGTTACTCAAAACGGTGGGGTAGCTGCTCATTGACCAGATCTCTTGCCTTGCTCGCTGAAATTGAAGACGCCGAAATTCTACTACCGGTTACAAGATAGTTCTTCTACGCTGATCCGTTGGGTAAAGTTTTACTTTGAATGTATGCGCCCCATCCGTGCAGGAGGGCTCGCGGCATCTCTACGTCTTTCCTTGCAGCTTGGCGTCTTTGCGCGAGGAAGTTTCTGTCGAGCCTGGGGCGTGTCCCTACTTAACGGGTGACCTGAATACCAGTTTACGCCGAGCGAGCACGGTCAATCCCGGCCGTTTCGACGTAACTTCGATCGTTCGCTCGGCAACGCCGCGAGTGTCGACCACCGGTATTTTGGGGGTATAGGTTACGACATAGGCCGCGTCGATCATCCGGGCGACGCGCTCGGCCTTTTCGACCATTTCGTCAATAGTCGATGGCAAAATAAATTCGCCATTCGTATTCTCCGCGAGCTTATCGAGCTGCATCTGGCTTTGCTCAAGATCTGTTTTTCGGGCCTCGATCTTTTTGATCATCGTACGGTCCATGTTTATCGACTTAAAAGTCGGGGCTGTGGCGATATCGCGAACTCCGTTAGGCAATTGTGCCGCGATCTCATCAGGCATGGCTTTCGGCGGGGGTGAATTCGAGATGCGTTTCGTGCGCGGTTCGATATCGGCGGCCTCCATCGCGGTGTAGCTCATCACGTGGACGCTAATGTCGGTCGCCAGCAGCCGCTGCATCGCATCGAATTTAGCCGACGAACGGCCCCCGCTATCGGTTCCGTCGGTTATCAGCACTAGATGCCTGTTTTCGACCGGGTTTCGTAGCAAAAAGTCTGTCGCCATCTTCAAAGCATCGACAAATGCTGATCTTCGGCCGAAGTTAGTCCGCTTTATCGCTGCCGTAAGCTGCGCTTTGTCGGTCGTCCATTCCGTCACGATCGAAGGCTTCTCGGCATACTGCATGATCGCGACAGAATTCTCCGGCCGTAAAGCATTCACAATGCTCTGAGCGACCTGTCGGGTGCGGTCCAGCGTTTTTACCGAACGCATCTCGCCGCCCGTGTCCATCACGATCAGGACATTGGCAGGCAGACGCCTCACGCTCTCAGGCTGATGAAGAATATTGTTTTCGTTTATTACAAGGTCGCTCGCCACAACATCGCGAAAGAAGTTCCCGTCATCATCGAAGGCCAGGACATTGAGCTTGATCTCCTCGATCAGTACCCGCTCCGTTTCCTCCGCCGGCGTAGGCGTTGGCGTCGCCGTGATCCGTCCGCTCTGCGCCTCCACGGACATAACCCCCGCCGTCAAAACGCCAGCCAAAAACACAACCGCCCACACCCCTCCGAATAACCTCATAATAAATTAAGATGCCCCGACCATCTCTTAGGTGTGCTGATTTTTGAACACTCGCTCTAACACGTACGACGATGCCCCCCAACCTCTCTGCGTGTTCTCGCCAACAGTCATTTGCCACGAATGCACGAATTATTTTTTCCTCTTATTCGTGCCATTAGTGTAATTCGTGGCTAACTTCTTTTCTGAAGTTGAGACAACGTTATCGCTTGTCGGTATTCGGCCGGCGAATTTAAGTTCAGAAACAGGTGATCCGCATTCTGCAGATCTTTGAAGGCGGAGAAAGGGACGTAGTGTTTGGCCAAACGTGAGAGCAGGTAACGCAGGCTGCGATCTCTGTTTTCGAAGAGATCCTGAACGGCGGCAAGAACCGGTTTTCGCCGATAGAGCGCACATAGAGGTTGGGGGAATCCATCGGGCTGTATTGGGACGACCGCGTCGATGCCGGAGTGGATGTGGCTGACAAGCCTCGTCAAAACCTTGCCCGTGGTAAAGGGCATGTCGCATGAGATGACCGCGACCCATTCGCTGCTGCCATTCGACAGAGCGGTTGAGACGCCCGACAGCGGCCCCTGTCCGGACGGGCCTTTATCGGGGAACGCGGGCCATTGGGAGACAAACTCCCGCGGTTCGCCAGCGATCGAGATGCGGCCTTCGGCAACTTTTGACAGGGCCTTGCCGGCGAGCTCGATCAGGGAGCACCCGCCGATCTCGAGGGCGGCCTTGTCCTCACCCATCCGGCTGCTCGCCCCGCCGGCGATGATCCAGCCGTCAATATCTAAAATGGAGTTCATTATTAGTCTGGAGCTTCTCTATCGATCCTGCGCATGATCGCTGCGAGTAACGGCACAAATGTCATAAACAGAATTCCAAAACCCATAAGGCCGCCCCGGCGCACATCATATTCGGCAAGTAACCGATCGCTCGTGAACCCAAATACTAACACGCCCAACAGGGCCTCGAATGCAATGGTCAATGCCGACCAAACTACGCCGATCGCTAGAAGCTGCCCTGGTCTGACCGCCCCGATCCATCGGACGGTCAGCAGGGTTATTGTGAGAATGATCGCCATTCCCGTGACGATCGAAACCCGGCGGGCCAGCGCATCGCCCAAACGAGGCGTCAGCAGCAATTCCCTTAGCGTACCGTGAATGCTCTCGGCAATAATTATCAAAACCCAGACTGTGATACTACGAAACCACATCATCCGCCATCCTCGGCCCCGGGGTGCGGAAAAGCATCGAGATCTTCTTCGCCGGCCCGTGACCGGAGACATGCGAAATCCTTTTCCACTAAGATCCGAAGCATCTGACAGCCGCCGGTATTCACCTCGCCTTCGATGCCGACCTGCTTGGTGGCGGCCCATTCGGCTGCGGCATCGGACGGAATCGTCACGGTGATGCTGTGGACGTCGACCTTTGCCGCGATCCGCTGGTTCGTTGGGTCAGTGATGAGCCGGTACCGAAACCGTTCGTTCGGGCCGCTGCCAAATTCCACTACCTCCTCGACAACCCCCGTTACCGCAAATCGAGACAATTCACCGTGGGTCAGCCTTAGTCGAATAGAGCCACTTCGCAGCCGCAGTTTCATTTTGATTACCCTATGATCTGGATCCTTTCAAAAGGTGATTCAGATCATATTTACCTAGATTCCTATACGATATCCTAATTTCAGTGAAGGCACACAGGAAATATATGTTACAGACAATTAATAAGACGATTCGGGATATCGCTCTCGAAGCCCCCGCAACCACGCGTATTTTTGAGGAATTTAAGATAGATTATTGCTGCGGCGGCCGCCGCTCGATCGAAGATGTATGCGCATCATCGGGTATCGATCCGCGGGTCCTAATCGATCGAATTGAGACCGCTATCCTCGATAGCAGCAGTCAGGCAGAGCTCGCTCATCCCGAGGATCAGACGCCCTCAGACCTTATCGACTATATTCTATCGAAGCATCACGTTTTTACAGCCCAGGAGATAGAGCGTCTGACGCCGCTTATGGCAAAAGTAGCCACGCGTCACGGCGAGCTGCATCCCGAGCTTCTTCAGCTCAAGTCGCTCTTTATCGAGCTGACCGAAAGCCTCGTTCCGCATATGCAAAAGGAGGAGGTCGTGCTCTTCCCATACATACTGCAGCTTGAAGACGCTGTGAAGGCTGGCCTGTCCGCACCGCCATCACACTTCGGTACCGTCCGGAACCCTGTCGGGATGATGATGGCCGAACATGAGACCGACGGCGAGCGTCTGCGAAAAATGCGTGAACTGACCAACGATTACTCCCTGCCCGAAGGCGCTTGTCCGAGCTACACCGCCCTCTTTGCCGGACTCGAAGACCTCGAGCGTGACCTTCACCGCCATATTCATCTGGAGAACAACGTTCTCTTCCCCGCCGCGGTGAAACTCGAGGCCGCCTGAACTTCTGCTGCTAATTGCTCCTCCACCATAACGGCGTGGAACGCGGGTTCTGCGCCATTCGATTCAATTTTGCCCGCGCGGCAAAGAGGGCCGCCCTTTCGGACGACCCTCTTCGGTAATAGATCTAAGTTTGCAATTAGATGGTGTCGTTGGTTGTCGCGGCCGGTCGTGCCTGTCTTCGCTGTTCACGATTCTGGCGAAACTGCTCACGACGCTGCTGCATTTCGTTCCTGCGCTGCTCGATCTGGGCTTTTTGCTCAGGGGTAAGGATCGCCTGGATCTGGGCCTGAACATTCTGACGATGTGCCATCATCTCCTGGCGGATCGCCTTCATACGCTCTTTCTGAGCATCGGTAACGGTGCCGGCCTTTCGAGCTTCGGCGATGGCCTTGAGTTCTTCGCGGTGAACACCGGTCGGCTTGTTAGCCTCGCGGATCGACTTGATCTGCTCTTTCTGGACATCGCTCAGCTCAATGCCGCGAAGTCCGCCCATGGGGCCGCCGCGCATGCCCATCATGCCGCCTTTGCCCATTTTGGCTTTACCGCCCATCTTGTGTTTGCCGAAACCTTTCGCTTTTCTTTCCTTCTTTTCCGGAGCGGCGGTCGCCGGGGCTTCCTGGGCGATGGTGAAAGTGGCAAAAGCTGCTGTTGCGGCTGCTGCAGTAAAAATAGTAAAGAATCTGGATTTTAATGACATTTTTGTACCTCTTGTTTTTATTTTAAGCTTTCGCTTCACGCATCTTTTGACGTAGCTCATCAGCGTTTGGTTGAACAAAATCGGGGCTATTGTGTAAAGAAATGTCAGTCGTTCAGGCCACTCTATAGCACTTAAGGGCGGCGTACCATTTAACATTTGCGTCGGCGCAAGCTAAAATGCGACATTTGATAGTCGTTTATTACTTAGCTTTAAATGAGATTCTTATCTGAGATAAATTCGCCTGCTGATCTTCGCCGTCTGAAGGTCGAAGACCTTCAGGAAGTCGCCGACGAGGTCAGGCAATTCATAATAGATACATGCTCGCGCGTAGGCGGCCATACAGGTGCAAGCCTCGGGGCCGTCGAGTTAGCAGTGGCGATGCATTACGTCTTTGACACCCCCGATGACAAGCTTGTCTGGGATGTCGGCCATCAGGCATACGCCCACAAGATCCTTACCGGCCGGCGCGACCAGCTTCACACCATTAAGCAGGATGGCGGACTGTCTGGATTCCTGCGACGCGAGGAATCCGAATTCGACACTTTCGGTGCCGGGCATGCGTCGACATCTCTATCCGCTGCTCTCGGAATGGCGGTGGCGCGGGATACAAAAAAAGCCGATTTTCACGTTTGCGCGCTGATCGGCGATTCCAGCCTTGCGGGCGGAATGGCCATGGAGGCAATCAACCAGGCGGGCCATCTCAAATCCCGTCTTATTGTCCTGCTGAACGACAACGGTATGTCGATCGCTCCGGGCGTCGGTTCGATCAATGGCTATCTCAACCGGATTAAGGAAGCCCAAAGCTACCAGCACCTTAAGGAAGAAATAGGCGACGCCCTCGGGAGCGTACCGGGGATCGGAGGTTCACTGCGTCGGGCGGCAAAATCATTTAAGGATGCGATCGCGGCCGCCGTTCTGCCTGGCGCATTGGTCAACGAGCTCGGGTTCAAATATATCGGCTATGTTGATGGGCATAACGTACCGATGCTTGTCAGGGCACTCGAGGAAGCCAAGCGGGTAGACGACGGGCCCGTCATCGTTCATGCCCTTACGACGAAGGGAAAGGGTTTTCCGAATCCGGAAAAGAATTATTACGCTTACCATGCCACCGGCCCCTTCGACCCCCGCACAGGGCTTCCATATAAATCCAGCAAGATGGTGCCGCCCACGTACACAAAGGTATTTGGCGATACGATGTGCGAGCTGATGGCGAGCGACGAGAGTATTGTCGCTCTCACAGCGGCCATGCCGGACGGGACCGGCGTCGACAAGGTCCTTGAAAAATTCCCCGATCGTGCCTACGACGTAGGAATTGCCGAGCAGCACGCGATCACGTTTTGCGCCGGTATGGCGTGCGAAGGGCTAAAGCCTGTTGCAGCAATATACTCGACCTTCCTTCAGCGGGCATTCGACCAGGTCATACATGACGTCTGTCTTCAGAATCTTAACGTAACTTTTGCAATGGACCGTGCCGGTATAGTCGGAGCCGACGGCCCGACACACCACGGGCTGCTCGATATTGCATATCTTCGCGGGTATCCCAATATTGTGCTGATGGCCCCTAAAAACGAGGCCGAAATGCGTGACATGCTGCTGACGGCTATTGAATATCCTGGACCGGCGGCGATCAGGTACCCGCGAGGAAACGGCGAGGGCGTCGATATAAGCAGCCCCCCCAAACAGATCGAGATCGGAAAAGCAGAGATTCTCCGTGACGGCGGCGATGTTGCGATAATTGCTTACGGGGAAATGGTCTATCCTGCAGTCGAGGCAGGCAATAAACTTGCATCCGCCGGCATCCAAACCACGGTGGTCAATGGCCGCTTTGCAAAGCCGCTGGATGCCGAGCTGATCCTCGGTCTTGCCCGGAATAAGCGTCTTATTGTCACTGTAGAGGATGCATACCTGGCTGGCGGGTTCGGTTCGGCGATACTCGAACTGCTTGAAGAAAATGATCTTTCGGATAAAATTAAGGTCGTTAGGATGGGTGTACCGGACCAAATCGTCACTCACGGCGACCCCAAGCGGCTTATGGCAGAGTTTGGCCTCGACGTGAACGGGATAGTTTCTCGGGTAACTCAATCGCTACAGCTCCTTGATGAACATGCCGGTAAGAACCGGATCAAGGCCGTCGGATAAATTTATTAATCATAATGAGCAAGAAAAAAGAAAGTAAGAGCAATACTCCAACGCTAATAATCGTCGGCGTCCTTGTCTTGGCCGTACTGGGCGGATGGTGGTTTATTACCTCAAGACCTACGACGACGACGACCCGGACCAACACCGCCACGAATTCGGCAGCCAGTACCCCCCGGGTGAGCACCATCCCCGCGGGGGCTCCTCCGGGAGCACAACCGCCAAGCCAGGCAGGGTCCCCGACCGCAGCTGTTAAGATCGAGGAATTCGCTGATTTCCAGTGCGGTTCATGCGCACAGGTAAATCCGGTTTTCAATGAGATCAAAGCGGCTTACGGCACCAAGATCCATTTCGTGTTCCGTCATTTCCCGCTGCCCAATCACCCCAAATCTTACGATGCAGCGGTTGCCGCCGAGGCCGCCGGCATGCAGAACCGATTTTGGGATATGCAGCATCAGCTGCTCTCAAACCAGCAGGCATGGACGAATTCGGCGTCGCATAAAGACCTTTGGAAAGGCTATGCCGAGAGGATCGGGATTGATGTGGCAAAGTGGGAAACCGATATGCTGGGCATAGCCGCTAAGAACCGGGTTGACGAAGATATGAAACGGGCGAAGGCGATCGGCGTGAATTCTACGCCGACCCTGTATATAAACGGAACTATGATCCCCTATACCGAGATCAATGATCCGCAAAAACTGAAGGCCATTATCGACATGGAGCTCGCCAGGGCCGCACAGCAGCCCACCGGCGACTCTGCTAAGCCGCCCGCCGGCGCAGCCAATACCAATCCGTGAGCGACGACGAACTTATATCGACGGGGCCGCGAACATCTAAACTGGCGATCGCGGCCTCTCTAGTGGCACTAGTCGGGCTCGTCGATTCGATTTACCTGACCGCTCATCATTACACCGCTGAGCCGGTACCGTGCAGTTTGCTGGAAGGCTGCGAGCAGGTACTGACGAGCTCGTATGCCGAGATCGCGGGCATTCCGCTTGCGGGCTTCGGGGCTGCAGCGTATTTTGTCGCGTTTTCACTGGCATTGCTCAAAGCTTACGGCGACGAACGAATGTGGCGGATATTCGGTGTTCACGTCGCGTTGATGGCCCTGTTTTCGACCTGGCTCATATATGTACAGGCGTTCGTCATCGGTGCCTTCTGTCAATTTTGTTTACTTTCCGCCGCGACCACCTACACGCTTCTAATTCTCTTTCTGGCATCTTTATTCTTCAACCGCCGGGCCGGCCAGACCGCTTGGTCTGAATCCAATGGAGCCTAGTCGGCGAAATGTGTCAGTGGAGGCTGCCCGGTGGAACGACGAACTATTGGCAATCGCGGTTGAAATAGGTAAGCTAACATATTCCGCGAACTATTAGTGGATCAAGCCATTTTACAACGTGTTGCAAACGGTGACAGGAACGCCGTCGAGGATTGCCTTAAGAAATACGGCGGCCTCGTCTGGTCGCTTGCCCGCCGGATGCTCCGAAACTCGGATGATGCTGAAGACGCCGTGCAGGAAATATTCGTGGACATCTGGAAAAATGCCGATCGTTTTGATGCGAGTAAGTCGTCCGAGACGACTTTTATCGCTATGATCGCCAGACGACGATTGATCGATAAGATCCGCTATTCGACACGCCGCCTCTCACCCGATTCACTTGACGACGTACTGATCGAGCCATTTACCCGCGCGGACAAGGACATGCAGGTAAGCCTTGAAGCAGAGCAGGCGGCCGAGGCAATGCGCAATCTGCGGCCGGAGCAGCAGCAGGTGCTGCGTTTGTCGATAATCCAGGGCATGTCTCATCAGGAGATATCGGAAGCAACGGGTATGCCGCTCGGCACCGTCAAAACCCATGCCAGACGTGGAATTTTGCAGGTCAGGGAGCTACTCGGACTCAGCGGAAATCAATTACCTCAGGAGGCGGCTGTATGACCGAAGAACAGAAAGACCGATTCTTCGACCTCCTGGCAATGAAGGCCGTCTACGGCCTCGACGAAGAAGCACAGAGGGAGTTGAATGAGTTTGACCCACAGCTTACCGAGCAGGAACTGCTTTCCTTCGAGCGGACTGCTGCGGCCATCAGCATGATCGGCCTCGAGGAAGATAAACTTCCCTCGCACATTTTTGCAAAAATAGCTGACAATGCCGAAGCTTATATCGGCAGCACAACGCCGGCAGAGTCGGCGTCGCCTTGGCCGCCGCCGGAAAAAACCGATAAGAATGTAGAAGAATCGTCTGGGAGCCCGTGGTTCGGATGGCTTGGATGGGCGGTCGCGGCAGCGGCGTGCATCGCGCTTGCGGTAAACGTGTTTATAATGAGGCCCGAGGGGCCGGAAGTTGCTCAGATCGGGCAGACCCCGGTGGAAACCCCGAGGGTGCTTTCTCCTGCCGAGAAGCGTGATGAGCTGCTGCGTTCGGACAGTGATATTGTGCGGGGCAATTGGGCTCTGGGGAATGTTAAGGAGCTGAAAGAAATTTCAGGCGATGTAGTCTGGAGCGACGAAAAGCAGGCCGGGTACATGCGGTTTCGCGGCCTTCCGCCGAACGATCCCGGTAAGGAAACATATCAGCTTTGGATATTCGATAAGACTCAGGACAAGGCCACGCCCATCGACGGCGGGACATTTGACGTATCTTCCGAGGGAGAGGTCGTGATACCGATCAATGCAAAATTAAAGGCCGAGGGCCCCGAGATGTTCGCCATCACTATTGAGAAACCAGGCGGCGTAGTTGTTTCAAGCCGTGAAAAGATCGCCGCGTTAGCCAAGGTTGAAACCCAGCCGAGTTAGATCGCGTATAATAATAAAACGCATCTAATGGTTAGAAGTGCTTTCCGATGGTTGGCGCCTCTGACCTATTACCGTTTATTTCCCAGATAGATCACAGGAGTATTTAAAGAATGAGAAGTGTAAAGATCGTGACATTATTTCTCGCGTTGCTGCTGTTTATGCCCGCGAGCAGCCTCTCACAACGAGGCGACAAGCTGCCGAAGATAGGAGTTAAGGAGTATTCCCTTAAGAATGGCCTCCGCGTGATCCTTCATCGGGACACCTCCACACCGATCGCCTCGGTCGGGGTCTGGTACCACGTCGGGGCGAAGAATGAGGTCGAAGGGCGAACGGGTTTTGCCCATCTATTCGAGCATATGATGTTCCAGGGGTCTGGAAATTATGACTCCGACTATTTCTTCCCGCTGCAGGAGGCCGGGGCGAGCATTAATGGAACGACGAACCAGGATCGCACCTGGTATTACGAGACCGTGCCATCGAATTTCCTCGAACTGGCCCTATTCATGGAGGCCGACCGCCTGCACAACCTGCTGCCGGCGATGACCCAGGAAAAGCTCGACAATCAGAAGGATGTCGTAAAGAATGAGCGCCGCCTGCGTGTCGACAACGTGCCGTACGGCACCGCATTTGAGAAGATCGGCGAGTTGATGTTCCCGAAGCCGCATCCTTACAACTGGACGACCATCGGATCGCTTGATGACCTTCAGGCGGCATCGATGGAGGACGTAAAGTCATTTTTCCGGCAGTATTATGTTCCTAACAATACCGTGCTGGTCGTCTCCGGCTCATTCGACGAAAAGCAGACCCGCGGCTGGATCGAGAAATACTTCGGCCCGATACCGAAAGGCGGTGACATCAAGCGGCCAAATCCCGCACAGCCGACGCTCGCCAAAGAGATCCGGACCACCGTAGAGGATGCGGTTCCTTTCGCCCGCCGCTACATGGTCTGGCACGGCGTGCCGGCATATTCAGCGGACGAGCCTGCACTCGATTTCCTTAGCTCGATCCTTTCGAGCGGCAGAACTTCCAGGCTGCAGAGCAACCTGCTCTTCGGTAAGGAAATGGTGTCGAGTATCGGCGCCAATAGCAGCACAAATGAGATCGCCGGGCTCTTTCAGGTGGTTGCCACTGCCCGTCCGGGCAAGTCGCTCGACGATATCGAGAAAGAGATCAATGCCGAGCTCGAGCGTATCAAGCGAGAGCCGCCCACGGCCGAAGAAATGAGGCGCACGTTGAATTCGATCGAGTCACAGTCCATCTTTGGATTGCAGACCGTGCTTGGAAAGGCGAGCCAGCTCGCCGCCTTCGCAGGGTATCGAGGTAAAGCAAACTGGTTCCAGCAGGACCTCGATCGATATCGGAAAGTGACCGCCGCAGACGTTTCGCGTGTTGCAAACCGGTACCTGACCGACAACAAGCTGGTCATGACATTCACCCCGCGTCCGGGCGGTGCCCCGCGGCCCACCGCTGCCCAGGACGTTGAGGCGGCATCCGAAGCCAAGAAAAAGGAATCTGACGATGCCAAACGTGCAGCCCAGGCTGCCGCACTTCCCAAACCCGGACCCGACCCCAAACTTGTGCTTCCCGCCATTGAAAAAACAACACTTTCAAATGGTATGAACGTCTGGATGGTCAGGCACGGTGAGCTTCCAATAGTGTCCATGAATATGGTCTTCAAAACTGGCACGACCAATGAGCCCGAGGACCGTTTTGGCGTAGCCGGAATGACATCTTCACTCCTGACTACGGGCACTACGACCATGTCCGCGGAGCAGCTTGCGAATGCACTCAGAGAGATCGGCGTGAATAATATCGGTTCCGGTTCCGGGTACGATTCCACAAGCGTTTCTATCCAGTCGCTTACAAAGCACATGGATCGAGCCCTGGAGCTCTATTCCGACGTTATTCAAAATCCTGCTTTTCCGGCGTCTGAGCTTGAGAGCCTCAGGACAAGGGCCCTGTTGGGACTCAGGCAGCAGCGGACGGTTCCCGGCGCGATCAGTAATAACGTGTATAACAAAATTCTCTTCGGCAACCATCCCTATGGACGAAGCTCGAACGAGGCCTCGCTCAAGGCACTTACACGTGACGATCTGGTCAAATACTATGGATCGACCTATCGCCCCAATAACGCTACGCTGATCGTAGTCGGTGATTTTGACAAGGGATCGTTGAAGTCAAAGCTCGAAAAAGCTTTTGCTAATTGGAAGCCTTCCAATGCACCATCCAGCAGCCTTCCGGCGACAAAGCCTCTTGAGAAGACTGCGATCTATCTGGTTGACAGGCCCGGCTCGGCCCAGTCGACCGTGGCGATCGGACATATCGGCCTCGACCGTATGCACGCCGATTATTTTCCCGTCATGATCATGAACTCGATCCTTGGCGGTGGATTTACCTCGCGTATAAATATGAACCTTCGCGAGGACAAGGGCTATACGTACGGTGCCCGGAGCGCATTTAGCTTCCGCCGCGGTGCGGGTCCGTTCTCGGCGAGCAGCGATGTAAGGACAGCCGATACAAAGGCGTCGGTCTTTGAGTTCATGAAAGAGCTTAACGACATCCGCAGCGGGCGTCCTGTAACACAGGCAGAGCTCGATTACAACAAGCAGAGCATCATCCGCCGCTATCCCGCTGGATTCGAGACCGTCGGAGCGATCTCTGGCCAGCTTGCTAGCCTGCTTACTTATGACCTGCCTGATTCGTACTTCAACGATTACATCGGCAAGATCAATTCCGTGACGCTCTCTGACGTCAATCGTGTGGCCAAGCAATACCTCGATCCGACGAAGATGGCGATCGTCATCGTAGGTGATCGAGCTGTTGTAGAGGCTGGCCTCAAGGAGCTCGGCTATCCGCTTTATCTTATAGATACAGAGGGTAATCCGGTGACTGCCCCCGTCGCGGCGCCCGGGAACTAAAGTCTGGCGATCGCTTCTTCTTGAAGGCTGGGTGCTGGAGGCCCGGCCTTTTTTTGTGGTCTAATTGTCAACAGGAAAGGGGGGAATGAATGGCGACTTCAGAACCGTTGTTTGATACAAAAAAGGCACGTCAAACTATCGAAAAGGGAAGGCGTGCGAAATGGTGGAAACGCCGCGGCTCGATGAAAAGCGGGTTTCATTACGTCGATGCCGACGGGCAGAAAATAACCGACGACACCCATTTAGAAAGGATAAAAGCCCTGGTAATACCCCCGGCGTGGAAACACGTCCGGATATCCCCTACCCGCGGCAGCAGGCTGCAGGCCGTCGGCATGGATACCACGGGCCGCGTCCAGTATCTCTATAACGCAAAATTTGCCGCGCGTCAGCAGGCGAAAAAATTCTCGAGACTTGTGGACTTTGGCAAACATCTGCCGCGTCTGAGGCAGATCACCAACGAGCACATCATGCTCGAAGGCTTCCCTCGTGAGAAGGTTCTTGCCGTCATGACGCGGCTTATCAACTCGCTCTACTTCCGTGTCGGCACCGAGAAAAGCGCCAAGCACTACCGAACCTACGGGATCACGACGCTTCAGAACAAGCATCTTTCTTTTGGCGAGAACGGCGAGCTGATCTTCGATTTCGTCGGCAAAAGCCATGTCAAACATCGCAAGGTCCTCGTCGATCAAGAGCTCGCCGATGTGATGAAGGAACTCAAGGCTTTGGGCAAGGCGAAAAAACTATTCAATTACATCAACG
This sequence comes from Pyrinomonadaceae bacterium, assembly GCA_041745615.1. GTDB lineage: Bacteria > Acidobacteriota > Blastocatellia > Pyrinomonadales > Pyrinomonadaceae > OLB17. The sequence continues at coordinate 151,332 of JBGTIP010000019.1, forward strand.
GTGACGGCAAGCCGAGCCCCGTTCGCCCCCATGACCTGAACAGCTATCTAAAGGATGCGACCAGCTCAGAATTTTCCGCCAAAGACCTAAGGACCTGGGCGGGAACCGTCCTGACCGCGATCCAACTCGCCGAGATCGGCTGTTGTGACGATGAAAAGCTGAGAAAAACGAATATAGTCTCGGCTGTAAAGCACGTCGCCGAGGAGCTAGGCAACACGCCGGCAGTCTGTCGCAGTTCCTATATCCACCCGGCGGTGCTCAAAGCCTATGAAAAGGGAAGAACGCTCGAGGATTTTTCCTGCAAAACAAAACGAAAGATCCGAAAGATCCAGCCTGAGCTTGACGAGGACGAAAGGGCCCTTTTAAAGTTGCTCACCGAGCCGAACAGCTCAGGTAACAAAGCTGGCTGATTAACAAGTGCAAATAAGCGTTGTATATTAATAGAACAGCAACAACTTTTATCTACCACTTTAGTTTAAGGAGAATTTTTTTGATGCCAACCGATTTCAGCAGGATACAGGAGCTTCTTGGCGACGAAGCGGACACACTTTTAGGACACGAATCGCAGACCATACCAAAAGCCGATCTTAGCTTGCCTGGCCCCGATTTTGTTGACCGCGTCTGGATGTATTCCGACAGGAACCCGAGCGTTTTGCGCAGCCTTAAGTCGCTTTACGTTCATGGCCGGCTTAGCGGCACCGGGTATCTTTCGATCCTTCCGGTTGACCAGGGCATCGAGCACTCGGCCGGAGCGAGTTTTGCTCCAAATCCGCAGTATTTCGACCCCGATAACATAGTCAAGCTCGCGATGGAGGGCGGCTGTAATGCCGTAGCATCGACATTTGGAGTGCTGGGTATCGTGGCTCGGAAATACGCACATAAGATACCGTTTATAGTAAAGATCAATCACAACGAACTTTTGACCTACCCGAACGCCTTCGACCAGGTGATGTTTGGAACGATCGAACAATCACGCAATATGGGTGCTGTGGCCGTTGGTGCAACGATCTATTTCGGATCGGACAATGCCACGCGGCAGATCACCGAAGTGGCTGAGGCATTTGCCTACGCACATGAGCTGGGCATGGCGACGATCCTATGGTGCTATCTGCGAAATTCCAAATTCAAAACAGCTGAAGGTGACATGCACACCGCGGCCGACCTCACCGGCCAGGCAAACCACCTTGGCGTCACGATCCAGGCCGACATCATCAAGCAAAAGCTTCCCGAGCGAAATGGAGGCTACAATTCGCTCAATATCGAGAGCAGCTATGGCAAGACGAACAAGCTTGTCTATGACAAGTTGACCTCAGACAACCCGATCGATCTAGTACGTTACCAGGTAGCCAATTGCTACATGGGCCGCTGCGGGCTGATCAATTCGGGCGGCGAGTCAAAAGGCGAAAGCGACATGGCCGATGCGGTACGCACGGCGGTCGTCAACAAGCGAGGCGGCGGCACAGGCCTGATCTCGGGCCGAAAAGCATTCCAACGCCCAATGTCCGAGGGCGTCGAACTGCTCAATGCCATCCAGGATGTTTACCTGACAGACGAAATAACCGTGGCCTAGAAAGACTCGTTAATTTAATAAGAAAAGAGATGCAGCAGCTTGATCATCGGCATCTTTTCTCTTCTATGCGTCTCTCCGACTCTGCGTTGAAATCTCCTATTTCTTCGAATAGCTCCGGTGAACTATATCGATCCACATCGGGGTCTTGATAAACCCGCTGCCTGCCTCCTTGAATTTCTCAGGCAGGCCGGTCTTCTTTATCTCATCGAGCGATTTGCCGGCTTTCATCGCGTCCTGGATAAAGTTGGTCGATTCAACCATTAGCTGGTGGTATGCCTTCAGGTCGTCCATCGTTGCAAGCGGCCCGTGGCCCGGGATAAACTTGGCATCCGCCGGGAATTTCGCGATCATCGCCGCGACATTATTGATCATTCCCTGCACATTCCCGCCGCTTTCAATGTCGACAAAGGGAAACCGCCCGACAAAAAAGTTATCGCCGAAGTGCACCACATTTGCCTTGACGAAATGTACGACCGAATCGCCATCCGTATGGCTGGCCGGATAATGAATCACCCGGATCTCTTCTCCGTTAAGGTGCAGCGTCATGCTCTCGCTGTATGTCACGATCGGCAAAGCATGCGACACATAAGGTGCGATCTTCATTCCAAAGATCTGCGGTGGGTCCAACATCCGCCGCCGGACGTTATGATGAGCGATGATCGTCGAACCGCCTTTGCCAAAAACTTCGTTTCCTTCCGTATGATCGCCGTGCCAATGCGTATTGAGGATGAACCGCGGGCTGGGGCTTCCTAACTCCTTCAGCGCGTCGCGCAGCCTTTCGCTGGCAACCTTGTAGAAATCATCGATGATAAGAATGCCGTCAGGCCCATTTATCGCCCCGACATTTCCACCCTGCCCCTGCAGCATATAAACGTTGCCGCTTACCTTAGTAGTCTTGACCGGCACATCCTGCTTGTTCGCAAAATGGCTGTTGTCCCCGTGTGCAAACAGCCCGCTAACTGCCATACAAACGACCGCCGAAACGGCAAAAAGCTTACGCATAGATTTTCTCCCTAAGATATTTGGTATGGCAGATTTTAGCAGATTTGTCCTGCACCCCCAATTCGGGATCTCCTGCTTTTAATGTCCCGCCGTCGCACCCGTGATCCAAATCCGATTGCCTCCTTGTATCAAGCCCCACTCCGGTCTAGAATGACGTTGATATCAAGATCACAACACAGGAGCCCCAGATGATCAGGAGAACTGTCCTCACAGTCGTAGCCTTCGCCCTCGTTTTCACATCCGTATCTTTCGGCCAGGGAACGGCCCAGAGCGATGCCGAACTCCGTCAGCGTCGAAATCAGATCGAGGCCGAGCTGCAGTCGGTCGCGACCATTTATCGCAAGGTTATGGTCCCAATGCGTGACGGAAAACGAATGCAGGCTGACATCTACCGGCCTAAGGATAACAACACGCAGTACCCGACCATCCTTTCTCGCACTCCTTATAACTTCAACTGGTGGGACGTTCGTCTTGGTGCTCCTCGTGATATGTCGACGGTGCTTGACGCTGTAAAACGGGGCTATGCTTACGTGATCATGAATGAGCGCGGCCGTTTCTTCAGTGAAGGCAATTATGACATTCTCGGACCGCCGACCACCGACGGCGAAGACGCCATCAAGGCGATCACATCGCAGCCCTGGTCAAACGGAAAATTAGGAGCTATCGGCTGCTCGTCGACGGCCGAGTGGCAAATGGCGGTCGCGGCCCGGAACGTTCCCGGCTTTACGACGATGATAGGGCAGGGATTCGGTGCCGGCGTCGGTCGCGTCGGGCCGTATTACGAGCAGGGAAACTGGTATCGCGGCGGAGCGGTGCAGATGCTCTTTATCGCGTGGCTGTATGGCCAGCAAAATCAGGTGCGGCCGAAATTCGCTCCGGATACGACGCAGGAAGAGTTGATCCGGGCCTCGAAATGGTTCGACCTCGCCCAGCAATCGCAGCCAGTCGATTGGTCAAAGGCGCTGACGCACCTGCCGGTCAAGGATATCTTCACCGCGATCGACGGCCCGCGCGGTATCTTCGCCGATGAAATGCCGGTACCGACTGGCGGTGCGATGATTAAACGCACCCCAAACGATCCCGCGTGGTACAAGGGCGGCCTCTGGCACGACAACATGCGGGTCAATATCCCCGGCTTTTGGTTCATGTCGTGGTATGACGTAGCTACCGGTCCGAATCTCGCGATGTACAACCACATCCGCAGAACGGCCAGCCCCGAGATCGCCGATAAGCAGTACGCCGTCATCGCCCCCGTTCTTCATTGCAGCTACACCCGCGCCACCGAGAACACCATCGTCGGCGAACGCAGCATGGGCGACGCCCGGCTCAATTACAGCGAGCTGACCTACGGCTGGTTCGACTATTTCCTAAAGGGCATTTCGGAGGGCAACGACGTCGCCAAATGGCCGAAGGTGCGCTACTTCACGATGGGCTCGAACAAATGGCAGGAGTCCGACCAGTGGCCGCCCCGCGGGGCCGAGCCGATGAAGTTTTACCTCTCGAGCGCCGGTAAGGCTAATTCCCTCAAAGGCGACGGAGTTCTGGCCTCAGCCCCGCCCGCCATCGACCAGCCTGATGGATTTACCTATGACCCGATGAACCCGGTACCGTCGTACGGCGGGAATGTCTGCTGCACCGGCAACGCCGTCCGCGGCGGCTCGTTCGACCAGTCAAAGATGGAAGAGCGGCCCGACATCCTCGTCTACACATCCGAACCGTTCAAAGAGGGCACCGAGCTTTCGGGCCCGATCGATGTCACGCTCTACGTTTCCTCCGATGCCAGAGACACAGACTTCACCGTCAAGCTGATCGTCGTCGACGAAAACGGCAAGGCCTGGAACCTCGACGAAACCATCCAGCGAATGCGCTACCGCGATGGATACGACAAACCCCTCGCCTGGATGGAAAAAGACAAGGTCTACAAGGTCACTCTGCAGCCAATGACGACCAGCAACTACTTCGCCCCCGGCCAACGGCTCAGGATCGAGGTCTCAAGCTCAAACTTCCCCCGCTTCGACCGAAATATGAACACCGGCGGCAACAACTACGACGAAACCAAAGGCATCGTGGCCCGCAACAAGGTCCACCACTCCCGCCAATACCCCTCCGAGGTCACGATATCGGTCGTAAGGCGAAAGTAGCTGGGATCAGCGCACCGGTTTCCCTATCAATCCCGCAAAGTGTCTGCTGATGTGGATGAAAATCCACTCCGATGTAAAATGTCATAACGGTTTCTCCTGTCAAAGAACTAGATCTTTTGTCGTCAACACGGATTTTACTCCGCGTCAACGAGAAACCGTCTTTATAACATCAGGACCGACCCGATCCTTTTTGCACCCCACCCAACGCCCGCTATGCCGAAGATCCTCCCCGTTTCCGCGAAGATCAAGCTGACTATTCAATCCCCACGAGATCGACGTCCGACAGGTTCTCATTCACCGTGCGTACGAGGGGTTCAAATCGATAACGCCGCGACGATACGTTGATCGTAACGGTTTCGCCCGCGGGAATATCACCGATTGAATAGAATCCTAGAGAGCTCGTAAGCGCTGACCGCCTGTTTCCCACGGAATCCGTAAGGGTAACAACCGCGCTTCGCAGGCCCAGCCCTGACGGCGTCGTCACCCGGCCCGAGATCGAGACCGCCGGCACCAAGTACCTGGCAAAGTTCGCCGACACGTGACATCCGGCTGTCGAAAATCTTCCCTCGATGTCTCCACTGACGAGGAGACCCTCCAATCCGAGATTAAATCCACTTCCGACAAAGATCTCACGTCCTACAATTAGGACGGTGCCTGGAAAACCGCCGACGCCGTTGTTACCGATGTTCAACCACGTCGAACCATTCCATTTTGTGACCGCTCCTCCGCCCCCGGCCGCATAAAGTTCGTCTTCCGCCATTGTGAGCCAGTTGACGAAACCGCAGCAGGCCAAAAGCTGCGACCACTCAGAACCGTTCCATTTTGACACGAACCCGATGTCCTCATAATCCGACAGGTCCCATCCGCCGCCTGCATAAATATCCGTGCCCAACACCACAATGCTGGTCACGGCCCTGAAGCCCGCTTGTGGCGCATCCGGGGCCAGAGCGAGCATCGGTCCATCACCAAAACCTGACCAATTTGTTCCATCCCATTTTGCGACATTGTCCCCGGGAGCATCCCATGCCGAGTGAAAGTCGCCTCCAACGTACAGGTCTTTTCCGGACAACGTCAGAGTGTTAACACTTCCATTGATTCCCGAGCCTAGCGGCTGCCAGGCTGAGCCGTTCCATCTTGCGACACGGTTGGCCGCGACACCCCCGGCCATTGAGAACCTGCCGCCCGCGTAAACCTCCGTTCCTGATACGGCAATGGAAGTGACCTGGTTGTCCATTCCGGTGCCGAGCTCTGACCACGATGAACCGTTCCATTTATAGACGAACCCTGCCGTCGATGACTTACTTGGATCGGTCGAGTATCCGCCTATGTAAAAGTCCGATCCCGAGACGGCGATAGCCCTAAGGGTAAGAGCCCATCCTGCCGGCCCGGCCGGGAAAGTAGATGTGACGGGCTGCCAAGCTGAGCCGTTCCATTTGACCAGACGGTCCACAGTATTGCCGCCGTCCGTTGTGAAATACCCCGCTGCGTAAACGTCTCCGCCGGCGGCTACCATCGCATTTGGGATTGTATATATGCCGTCACCAAGATCTGACCAAGTCGAACCGTTCCATTTTGCGATTCCCTCCGCCCGCCTCTCGAGTCCTCCGCTTGAAACAAACTTGCCGCCGAAATATACGTCCCCTCCCGATGCTACGACTACTCTAGCGCTGGTCGTATGCCAGTCGCCGAGGCCGGACCAGCTTGAACCGTCCCATTTCGCGACATTGTTCGCCGGCACGCCGCCCACGCTCGAAAAGAGCCCTGCTATATAAACATCCGTACCGCTCACCGCAACGGCATAAACATAGCCCCACCTGTCAGAGCCAAAAACCATCCCTGAACCGAGCGTCGTCCAGGTACTGCCGTTCCAGCGGGCGACGTAGCCGGCTTCACCCTGGGTCGGCCCAAGATACTGGTATCCGGCCACGTATAGATCGGAGCCGGATGCCGCAAGGTCTAAGGCCCGAACATTGGATCCTGCACTGATATTGATCCAGGCCGACCCGTTCCATTTGTAGATCAGGCCACTATAGTCACGAGATGCGTAGATATTGCTTCCCGAAACAGTGATGTCGGTTAGCCCGCCTTCAAGCTGAGGGCCGAGGTCGGACCACGTTGAGCCGTTCCATACAGACACGACTCCTTTGTGATCCGGAGCGCCGGTACCGCCTCCGGCATAAAGGGTCGAACCCGAAATCGCGAGATCCTCGACCAAATGCCCCGGACCGGGTCCAACGGCCGACCAGTCGGACCCATTCCACTTGGCAACCCTGTTGGCCGCGATGCCGCCGGCAGTACTGAAGTGACCACCCACATAAACAACTGTTCCGGAGATCGCAATAGCGGTTACCGGACCGTTGACGCCGGCACCGAGAGCCGACCAGCTTGTCCCGTCCCATTTGGCTAAGTATTTTACAAGGCTACTCCCGGCAGCAACGAAAAAGCCGCCCGCATAGACGTTTCCTGCACCGTCGACCGCGATGGCTGTAACATGACCGTCGAGGCCGTTGACAGGAGCTCCCGGCTGCCAGCCTTGGTCGCATTCCGGGCTTTCCGCACTGTTTACGGTTCCGCCACGGGAAAATATTGGATCAAGGTCGCCTGGCGCCGCAGTGAGAGTGCTCACAGCCAGCCCAACGATCATCGCGATCATTGAATTGCGAAGAAATGTCCTTTTCATGATTCTCAAACCTCCCGCTTGTTCCCCCAAAAATTTCCCCACTATTCAATTCCCACAAGATCGACATTTGACAGGCTTTCATTTACCTCGCGTGTGATGGGTTGAAATCTATAACGCCGTGACGACACGGTGATCGTGATGATCTTGTCGGCTTGAACATCGGAGAAGGAATAAAATCCCAGCGAGCTGGTCGTGGCAGTTCGCCTTACACCTGATGAATCGATAAGCGAGACGATCGCGTTTCGTAAGCCAACTCCGGACGGTGTCATCACTCGTCCCGCGATCGAAATGTTCGCCTCAACCGGCTGCCATGATGGGTTAGTATTTCGACCTTGGCTGCTGGTTAACGACTTTAGGTTGGTACCGTCGATATCTACTACGTGTATATCCCAAGTGGTCCAAAAACGGTCAGCTACGTTGAAAACGATCTTCGTGCCGTCAGGTGACCAGTTGGGCAAAAACCGATCGGAATCGTCCGGGCATTGAGACGGATTCCAACAGCCAGTCAAAAAACGACGGTTTGTGCCGTCTGCATTTGCTGTGTAAATTACGCTGTAAAAATCCCAAACATTAACGACAAAAACGATCTTATCGCCGGCTGGAGACCATTTTGGATCGAAATCACCAAATCCGTCCGCAAATCCATTCGGTAATGCTTGCAAACCAGTCCCGTCTGGCCGGATCGTATGAAGTATCGGCCCAATATTCCCTGGCAGGTAACGGCTAAACAATATTCTCGAACCGTCCGGCGACCAGGACCCCCCTCCGTCCCATGAGGGGTTATCGGACGTCAGATTTCGACGATTACTTCCGTCGATTTCGACAACATGAATGTCGCTATTTGCCGACGTAGATGAGACCACCTCGAATGCTAATCTAGACCCCTCCGGCGACCAGCTTATTTGCCCGCCAAAATCGGAATCACCCAGAGCGGTGATCTCCCTTCTGTTGGCACCGTCGCCGTCCATTAGACAGATGGCGAAGTCACCTGAATGCCGCTGGCACACAAAAGCTATGCTGCGTCCGTTCGGTGACCAGGCAGGCCAGGAGTCACTAAGCGAGTTCTTTGTGAGCCTTACCTGGTCCGTGCCATCCGGATTCATCACATAGATCTCGGCATTACCGTCGCGGTCGCTGGCAAATGCGATCTTTCCGTTCTGCCGGAAAAGCGGAGCCGCATCTGCTTCCAGCTTTGCTGGACCGGTAACAACAAAAGTCACGAGCAGCCATGAAAAAACGGCCCATAATATTCTTGCGTTCATAACTTCTCCTCCCTGCCACATCTAAAAGGCTATTGAGATTGTGATAATTCAATTGCTTTCGATGAGTTGCCGCTCAGGCAAAATATCTTGCATTTCGGCCTGAGCGGCGTTAGAATCCAACCTTACAAGGCCAAAAGCTTTCAGTCCGCATTTCGTCTCCGTGCTGAAGGCTCGGACAAGTCCTCGGTTGGATCTGGCTCAACGGTACCCGACCCATGGAGGACAAATCCTTGAGAAAATCTCTATTTTTTTTCCAAAAAACTTCCGACGCTGCGAATATGGCCGTTTCGGACTGGATCATCTACGAATTCGCTGACTTTCGACTTATCCCGAGAGACAATCTGCTCGTGCGCGATGGTGAAACTATTCCGTTATCTCCGAAAGCATTTTCGACGCTCGTTCTTCTCGTCGAACACCACGGGCACCTCGTTCGCAAAGAGGAGTTGATCGAAAGGATCTGGGAGGACGCGTTCGTCGAGGAAGCAGCGGTATCGCGCGCTATATGGACCATCAGGAACGCTCTCGGAGAAGACTCAAAAAACTACCGATTCATTCAAACCGTTCCAAAGCGGGGCTACAAGTTTGTTGCGGACGTGTCCGAACGTCGTCAAACAGATCGATCAAAAGCGGAAACCAACGGGAACGAACACGCGCGGTCAGTCGAAGCCCGGTATGCCTCCGCTATCAATGATGTCCCAGAAATGCCGATCACAACTGCCCGGCCGGCAGATGAACCAATACGTTTTAGTGGTTGGAAGGGCTATGCCGTCCTCGCGACGGTTCTCCTCACGGTCAGCACGATCATTCTGTATCTAGCGTCGACCGGCCCGCCGACGCTTGGATCCGGGACCGGGCCTCGGATAGCGGTTTTACCCCTAAAACCCACCGATGCGGCAAACCGCAGCAACATCCACGAGATCGGTGTGGCCGAATCGCTCATACACCGTCTCAATTCGATCAAGGGTTTCGTCGTTCGCCCGCTGAGCGCCACGCTCAAGTACGATGCGCTCGACCAAAATCCGGTAGCGGCGGGCCGCGAGCAAAAGGTCGATCACGTACTCGTGTCAGACTACCAGCTTGCTGACGGAAAGTTCAGGATGACGGCTCAACTGATTAATGTAACGAGCGGGCAGGTCGAAGACTCGTACAATGTCGAAACCGAGGCCGGGAGTATCTTCGCGATCCAGGATGCGGTCGATGAGATCGCGAAAAAGCTGATCTCGCGATTCGAGAGTGCCGCTGTTCCAACGGTGACAAAACGCGGCACCAGCAACGAAGAAGCATACCGGTTTTATCTCCACGGCAGAAACCTGACGATGAAGCGAAACCGGGACGATCATAGAAAAGCGATTGAGAATTTTGAACAAGCCATCAGACTTGACCCGAACTTCGCGCTTGCGTATGCGCGAATGGCCCACGCTTACCTTAGCTCTAACATCGGTGAAAAGGCCGATGACGTCGAAAAGGCAAAGGAACTCGTAAGAAAAGCATTGGATCTCGATCCTAATTTGGCGGAAGCGTACGTCAGTCGGGGAAATATTAGTCTGTTGTACGATTGGAATTATGCCGCAGCCGAGACGGATTTTCTCCGAGCCATCGAGTTGGAGCCGAACAACGACACGGCCCATTGGCTGTATAGCATGTTAGTCGCCTATCGCGGGAGTTTCGACGACAGTATGCGGGAGATCGCAACCGCACAGGCGATCGATCCCGGTGCGGTTGCGTATATGTTTCATCGAGGACGAATTTTGTATTATGCCCGCCGCTACGATGAAGCGATCGCTCAATACAAACAGGCGATAGATCTGGACGATCGGTTTATGCAGCCATATGGATGGATGGTTCGTGCCTACGAAATAAAGGGCGATTACGACTCAGCATATCAGTCCTTTCTAAAAAGAGAGGAAAGGAGTCCGCGTAAGGACCAGCTCCAGAGTTATCAAAAAGCTTTCCAAGCCGCTGGCTGGATTGGCGTCAGGCGCGACGTGGCCGACACTGAAGTTGGGCTTTTCGACTTTGCAAGGCTTCACGCCCTACAGGGCGAAAAGGATGCGGCTTTTGAATATCTGAATAAGGCCATCGAAAAGCGCGAGTGGCTTATGATTACGCTAAACGTTGAGCCCGCATTCGACAGCCTGCGCGACGACCCGCGATTTGGCACACTGCTGATACGTGTCGGGTTTAAGTGAAGCTCAGGGCATTGTTATCGGCATTTACAGTAAGGAGCCTATTCCCTCGGCACGCAAATGACAGGCTTTACCCTCCGAAATCTCACTGCCGCGGCCGGTTGCATTCTATTGATCATTCTTCTCGGGGTAGCGAATGCTTACCCTCAATCGCAGGCGCTCGATGGCCAGATCGAGGGCTCAGTGGTCGACCAAAACGGTGCTGCCGTTACGGGAGCACGGGTTTCGGCAACGAATACCGGAACCGGCCTTAGCCGAATCGCTGCGACGGATGCATCTGGCGTCTACCGCATCCCGCTGTTGCCGCTCGGAACATATCGCCTTGTCGCGGACGCACAAAACTACGAGACGGCGATACGAGATGGCCTGACGCTCGCCACCGGCCAGATCGTGACGCTCGATTTCACTCTCACGCCGGGCGAGCCGCATGCAACCGTTACCGTAATGGCGGACAGCCCAATAGCGGATACAGGAAAGACAGATCTGGGCCGCGTAATGACCGCTTATGAAACTGAAAGCCTGCCGCTCGTCGCGCGAAATCCTTATAACTTCGTTCTTCAGCAGGCAAATGTTAACGGAAGACCGAGCCGTGGTTTCCAGTTCCCGAATATCTCGGCGAACGGCTATCTCCGCAGGGTCAATTATCTGCTTGACGGCAATACAGCAACGCAAGCCGACCGGGCCGGTGTAAGGCTGATACAGGTATCCGAAACCTTTGTGAAGGAGGTTCAGCTTGTCTCCAACGCTTTTGCGCCGGAGTTCGGAAATACTCCCGGCCTGATAATGAACGTAGTTACGCCGTCAGGAACAAATGAGATCCAGGGCTCAGCCGCCTACATGTTTCGACTTCCATCCTTCTATTCGCGTCCTTTCAACTATTCGTCCTCTCAGCCGCTGCCTGAAAATCGTGTCAATAATGTCGCGTTAAAGCTCGGTCTGCCAATAATGACGGACCGCTGGCATCTTTACGGCGGCTACGAACAGATATTACGGGACGATACTGTGCTGCCGAACAGGCTTCTTACGATCACCGAAGCAAACAAAGCCCAGTTGATCGCCGCCGGCCTTCCCGCCTCGATCTTCCCGCCAGCGATACCGACACTCGAACGCGGGCGCTTCATGGTGCTAAGGACGGACCTTCAGCTGAACCCGGCACACCGGCTGGCGTTGCGGTTAAATAATTCGAACCTTTTTGTCGAGAACTTCATTCAGGGCGGATTGAACACGCTTGAACGAAGTACAGACACGTCAAGTGTGGACCAGGCGATCGCCTCACAACTGATCTCTTACTCAACACGTCTGATAAATGAGCTTCGTTTTCAGTTCGTTAGGCGAAAAGCTACCGCGCTTGCCAATGAATTGTCGGGCTCCGGACCTACGGTCGTGATCTCGAACGCAGCTAATTTCGGAGCGCCGGAAAATCCCGGCAGCATCGCGCCTCTAGAGAAGCCGACGCAGATCCAAAACAATATCACGAGCATCCGCGGGGCTCACGTGAGTAAATTTGGCGCCGGCTTCATTCATATCAACAATCATACAAGGGCGGCGATTTTTGCCCGGTATACCTTCCCTTCCATCACCGCATACATCTCTGCCCGCAACGGAACGAATCCGTATTCATACTCGAATTATTCCGAATCGTCCGGCAATCCCGATTCCCGGTTCAAATCGATCTTCTGGAATCTGTTTGCCCAAGATGACTGGAAGGTGACACAACGCCTAAAGCTGACTTTTGGCTTGCGATACGATCTCTACCAAGTGCCTGACGCTGATACCTCGGCAGCGATCACGATCAATAGAAAATTCAATGTCGATAAGGACAATATTGCGCCCCGCTTTGCTGCAGTTTACGCATTGCGGCAAGGTGAACGTCCTATTGTCCTGCGGGTTGGCTCGGGGTTGTACTATGAGACTCCATGGCTGAATATGTACGAACGGGCATTGCGAAAAAACGGCAATCCGACTTACTTCAACTTCTCTGTAACCCCAAATTCTCCCTTGGCTCCGGCATTTCCGACTGTCAATCCCGGGGGCCTGCAGCTTCCAACGCAGGATATCGACGCTGTCGCTCCCGATCTCGAGAATCTCTACGCAATTCATGCGAACGTCCAATTGGAAAAAGCAATCTCGACAAACGCCTCCGTCCAGGTCGGCTTCGTTCATTCCGGCGGACGGCATATCGCCGTCTATCGCAGCCTTAACCACATTCCTATCCGGATTCTCGCTGACGGGCGTCCCGTTTATAGCCGTCTGGTCAATTCGATCACGCGCCATGATCCGCGTTTTAATAATATTTTTATTGCCGAGTCGGCAGGCAGGTCACGTTATGATGCGCTTACAATTCAATTTACCGCGCGGTCGTGGAAGGGCATGCAGGTAAGCGCGAACTACACGCTCTCCAAAGCTACCGACGATGCCCCGGAGCAAAATCTGGCGAATCCCGGCGGCACGAATCTCGTGCTTTCAAACCCACAGGATCGCAGTTACGACCACGGCCGATCGTTCGCGGACCAGCGGCATACGTTCGTAATGAGCATGGTCGCCCACCCGACGTTTGAGACTGGGAACACAAGGCTAAATTACCTATTGAATAACAATCAGTTTGCCGTGATTGCAATGGCGAACAGCGGCCAGGCTTTTAACATTGTCTCGAATCTCGATCTCAACAACGATACCTTGCTGCAAGACAGGCCGCTAGGGATCTCGCGAAACGCGGGGACAACACCTCCTCTGTTCAATCTTGATCTCAGGTACTCGCGATTTGTTTCCCTTCGAGAACGGTTGAGGCTAGAGTTTTTCGCGGAATTCACCAACCTCTTTAATATCAATAGTATCGTCCAGTTTAACAACGTCGCGGTTGCGACCAACAATAATGGGGAATTGCTTGGACCAATCCCGGACTTTCGGTTACGGAACCAGTCGGTCGGCCAGGAAAGCCGTCAAACCCAACTCGGAATAAAGTTCTATTTTTAGTGCCTGGTATTTCGAATTTGACCTTCAGTCGGAATACATTCTTCCAGAGAATTGTGCGACAAATGAGCCAAATCCGCCAAATACGCCATTTGGTATTCCCTTCGACCAATAAAATAAGCTAGCCTGTTGCGGTGCAGGGTCTTTCGAGCTTTGATCTAAGACTAGCTTGATCTTTGAAATTGGGATGATCGGAGAATAACCTGCGGTTCAGGAGCATAACCTTGGGGTCAGTCAATCGAGGTTCGTTTACGTTCTCGATTCCCGTTTTTGGCATCTGCATGACAATGTATTACAGAAACTAGAAAAATGCTGGTACACCGCTCATTCTTGTAAAGCTAAGACGAGTTTACGGTTACGGTTATTTTCTTGTCCCGAGGTGGTACAAAAACAGGGGATGTGAAACAAGAAACGGAACGTAAACCTCGGTCAGGACAAGCAAAGAGGTGCAAACCTTTTCCAGGATTTCCACCCTCATGTGTACAACCCTTGGCAGGTCGAAACTTTGCTTAAATGGTGGGACACTAATAAGGCCCCCTTAAGTGTCCTAAAACCATCATTTAAATGCCATTTCGAGTGTCCCACCGTGGGACACTTTCGACGCATTTTATTGGTTAGCGGTTAAAAGAAACGTCCTTTTGAAGGCTGATAAACGCCCGTGAGAAATGGATTGGTCGCCCGCTCGTGACCGACGGTGGTTTCAGGGCCGTGGCCGCTGAAGACGGTGGTTTCGTCCGGCAGGGTCATGATCTGCTGGAAGATGGATTCCATAAGCTGTTCGTAGCTGCCTCCGGGCAAATCCGTGCGGCCGATCGAGCCGAGGAAGAGGCAATCGCCCACGAAGACCTTTTTCTCGTTCTCCTCGGCCAAAACCACATGCCCACGCGTGTGGCCGGGGCAGTGTCGTACAGAAAAGCGAAGTTCGCCGACCTCGTAGATCTCGTTATGCTCCCAGCTGCGGGTGAGTTTTGGAGGGTCGTCATAGGCCATCCCGAGATCACGCATCTGGTGCGGCTGGATGCCCATAAACAGGGGCTGCTGCGGCAGTCCGTAATAAAGGTCCTCGTCGTCCTTGTGAAGCAGTATCTCGGTATCGGGAAAGCTCTTTGAGAGGGCCGAGGTCCCGCCGACATGATCAAGATGCCCGTGGGTCAGCGTGATCGCCTGCAGCGTGTATGAACTTGTGTTGAGAAAATCGACGATCTCATCCGAACCCTCGCCGGGATCGATGCAGATCGCCTTGCCGGTCGCCTCACATACGACGACGCGAGTATTCTGCTGAAATGCGGTAAGAGTAAATTTTTCGACCAGCATATTGTGTCTATTCTACCCCATCGCTTCCGGGTCTCAGTTTTCCTCTGTGTCCCCTGCGTGGCTTCGTTCTGCGAACTCTGTGTTGAAATCTTCGTAACGGGGAAACAAAATGCTCAGGTAGAAAGCACAGAGTTGCTTATCTAACTCGCTGTCATCGCCGAAAGATAAGGCTCGGGGTCGAATTCCCCTTCCCTTCTATCCTTGAGCACGAATAGAATGGCATCGCGATAGGTCTTAGCCTCCGGCTTCCCGGTAAAACAAGGCGTTTCGATGTCAGTGAGGTTGAGATAGCTGACGAGGCAGCTCAGCAGCATCCAGAGCAGGACCTCATCATCGGGGCCGATCGGGTTGTGCTTGATAATGCTCTCGCGGTCCTCGATGATGCCGCCTACGATCCGCGCGAATTCGGCCTCGCTAATCTTTGTCATTGTGATGTTCCGTCGAACCGGCCAGCCGCTTCCGCAGGCGGTTCTGACAGTGATTCCTCGTACATAACATAATGCGAGGCTACCATGCCGACGTTCTCGTAAACGCGGCGTGCGTGGCTGTTGTCCTGCTCGACATAAAGCCTGAATCCGCAGACGTTGCCGGCCTCGGCCGCTCGATCTTTGACAAATTCGTATAGCCGGCTATAGATCCGACGGCCGCGTGCCTCGGGCAGGATGTAAACGCTTTGTATCCACCAGAACCATCCGTTTCGCCAGTCGCTCCATTCGTACGTTACCATTAGGGCGCCAATGATGTGCCCTGCATCCTCGGCGACGACATAATAGCCCTTCTGCGGATCGCCGAAGACGGCCCGAACGCCGGGGCCCAGGACCTCGCTATCGAGGCTCTTGTCCTCGGTCTCCAATGCCATCGCCTGGTTAAACTCGATCAATGCATCGGCGTCTGCCGATGTGGCAACTCTAATATTCATAAACGTTTACTTGACGAAACCTTGCCCGTAATCTAGCCTAAAATGTTTTGCGAGCGGGCGCAAACCTTGCATATGAAACTTCGGATACTCTATCACGGCAACTGTTTCGACGGCGTTTCGTCGGCCGCTGTCTTCAGCAAGTTCTATCGGGCGAAGGTCGATGCCGACGCCGAGATCCATTACACCCCTACGATGCATCGGGCCGGCAACGCGTTTGACCGCGAGCAGTTTGACGGGGATGAAAACGCCATAGTCGATTTCAAATATTGCCCGGACGAGCGGCTTACATGGTGGTTCGATCATCATCAGTCAGCGTTTCTGTCTGAGAGCGATGAACAGCATTTCCTTGCCGACACATCGGGAAAAAAGTTTCTCGATACGACCAGTAAATCGTGCGCCGAGTTCATCGCCCGCATTGGCAAGGAGAATTTCGATTGGGAAGACGGTTCCCTCGCCGAGCTGATCGAGTGGGCCCACATCATCGACGGGGCTCTATACGATTCCGCAGCCCAGTGTGTCGAGCTTCGCTCGCCGGCCTTAAAGCTGATGCAGCTTATCGAGGGCGAAAAAGACCCCGCGTTCGTCGAGTCGATCATTCGCGATCTCACGGTAAAGACCCTTGACGAGATTGTCGAAGGTGATGTTGTCCAGGAAAAACTGACGCCTATACTCGAACGCCACTGGAACACCGTCAGCCTCATTAAGGAGCGTGCCGGGTACGACCGCGGGGTCGTGAGCTTTGACCTGACCGATACCGGTATCGACGGCTATAACAAGTTCATTCCCTATTATTTCTACCCGGAAACCACATATAACGTGGCCCTGACCCAAAGCGAATTCCGGACGAAAATATCCGTTGGCTCAAACCCCTGGTCGCCTCGCCCGCGCCTGCACAATATCGCCGAGATCTGCGAACGCTACGGCGGCGGCGGCCACGCCGTCGTCGGCGCCGTCTCGCTCAAACCGGACGCCCTCGACAAGGGCCGGCAAATTATGAGTGAGATTATCGAGACCTTGCGGTTTGCGGATTGACTAAACGACCAAAGTCCGTTATCCGAGGACCTTTTTCGTTAGAAGCGTTGCATCAGTGCAATTCTATGTGCTGTGCGATACAACTTGTGTTAGAATGCCTCGGTCGGTCAGATCTTTGACAATTTACCCTTCCGGCGGCCGATCAGGCAATAGCGGAGAGAGCGCGCTCGGGCAGTGGAACAACCAGTCCAGTGTTTAGCGGTTTAGAACGAAATCATTTTCGTTGGATAAAAAAAGGCCGTATTTTGTAATACAGCCTCCGTGAAACAATTAGCGGAAATACGTTATGGCTTAAGAGCGTAAACAGATTGAGTAGATACTGCCCCGCGCATGGACGTCATTTCTCGGTCGACAGTCAGGGTTTGTCCGTCGGCAGATAGCGACCATGTTTCTTTGCTCGTCGAAGTCACATCGCCGTTAGGCCCCTGGAACGTTCGCGATGTCGAAAGGCTGAGTTTACCGCCGTCTGCTTTACCCATCGTCTTGACGGGTATCTTGCCCCGAGGGGTGTCCTGCTCGATCATCACTTCCTTGCCGTCGAGCGTGTAAGTGACAGAATTGTCGCCGCCAGGGCCGCCCATTCCACCGCCTCCGCCGGGACGCCCACCGCCGCCCGGCGCACCTGCAGGGGGTGCTCCACGTTTGGTTTCGGTTGCCACTTTTATGTCCCTATCGGTCTGGGTAACTGTAAGGGTCTGTGATTCGATGTTGTTGCGCTCGCCAAGTTTCGACTTGGTAACGTCGAGCACCCAGGTGCCGGAATACGATCCCCCCTTCTGAGCGGAAACCGATACGGCCATAACAAACAGCGTGAGTATTGCTGCGAATAAGAAATTACGTCTCATATAAACTGCTCCTCAGGAAAAGGTCTGATTACCATCTGGTGTAAGACGCAATTCTATACCGAATGGTTTTAATGAGACTGTAAAGAATTGTAAATGGTGAGCGTCCGGTCCCCGCGGTTTACACGGGAATTTTTTGGGCGGTTCAATAAGGCCGGATCGAATAGAACTTCGCAAGTTGTTTTGTGCACAGGTGGTGTGTAAGTCTGGCATCAGAGATTGACCCTAAGGTTGATCATAAGGACTAAATATGGACTGGAAAATATTCGGAACGGCCTTTATTACTCTCTTTCTGGCAGAGATCGGTGATAAGACCCAGCTAGCCGTCATCACAATGACTGCAAGTACCGAGGCAAAGGTATCGGTACTTTTGGGGGCGTCCCTTGCGCTTGTGGTCGTCACCTCGCTCGGTGTTCTGGTTGGAGGTGTAATTACCCAATGGGTCCCGGCCGAGTGGCTTCACCGGATCGTGGCCGCTGCATTTATCTCGATCGGAGTGTTGATGTTATTTGGGAAGCTATAGAGCTACCGCTTTAAACGATCGACGAACTTCTGCCGAAATTTTGCAACCTTCGGTGCCACGACTGCCGCACAATAAGGCTGGTTCGGGTTATTCGAAAAATATTCCTGGTGATAATCCTCGGCCGGCCAGAATTTGTCGAAGGCTGTGACCTCTGTGACTATCGGAGCACTGTAGATCTCTTCCGCACTGATCTCGGCGATGATCTCGTCAGCAGTACGGCGTTGATCGTCATCGTGGTAAAAGATCGCCGATCGGTACGAGGTGCCTACATCGCCTCCCTGACGGTTTAGCGTGGTAGGATCATGGACTGTGAAAAAGACGCGAAGAAGGTCAGCGTATGACAACTCTGCCGGGTCGAATTTGATCTGCACGACCTCGGCATGACCTGTCGTTTCCGAACAAACCTGTTGGTAGGTCGGATTCTCCGTACGTCCGCCCGAATAACCTGAAACGACGTCTTCAACGCCGCGGAGATCATCAAATACGGCCTCGACGCACCAAAAGCAGCCGGCGGCCAATGTTGCGGTTTCAAGTTGGCTCATATAAACGGCCTTTTGAACGCCGGGCTCAGGCGCTCGCTTCAGCTTCCCGAGGGGCTAGATAAAGGATACGGGTACAGCTCTCACAAGTGATGATCTCGTCCCCTTTTTTGACGTTCAATTGGACTTGCGGCCGAAGCTGCATGTAGCAAGCACTGCAAGATCCGTTCACGACCTCGGCAACCGCGATCCCGTCGCGGCTTCGCTGGGCCATCCGGTCATACACCGATGCCAGCCGGGCCGGAAGCGTAGAAAACGCTTCGGCACGATGCTTTAGCTCGGCGTCATACTCGGCCCGGTCTTTCGCGGCCAGAGAGTCGAATTCCTTTAGAGCCTCTTCTCGCTTGGCGTCGAGCGAGCTGATCTCTTCGGCGCGGCCCTCGAGCTCTTTCTCGACGGTCTCGACCTCTTCCATCGTTTCGACGATCTGGGTTTCAAATGCTCCTATTTGCTTCTGCAATGCATCGGTTTCCCGCATCGCCGTTTCGTACTCTTTTTGATTCTGTGCGTGTTTGAGGTTCCGGTCCGCCCGTTCCAGGTAGGTTTTATTTTCGGCGATCTGCTTTTCGAGATCTGCCCTTCGGGCGTGAAGCTCATCTCGTTTGTTCTGCAGCTCCCGAATAGAGAAGGCGTGCTGTTCAAACTCTTGTTCGATTGCCGCACGCCTCTCATCTGCCATTTCAAGTGACCTCTTTAACCTGCGAAGGTTGGTATCGGTCTTTTGTAGTTCTATTAATTTACCAAGTTCTGCTATCACTTATTATCTCTCCCCATGCATTCAAAGCTAATCTTTAATATTAACGCACAACGCGTCAGGGGCAAAACGGATCTAGGGCCTCAGAAGAATCTGAAGATGTTGTTCGAGGTGATCGGTCCTGACATCCTCTCCAAGGGCGTTTTTCCATTTAGGGAACGGCTCGCCCTTGATCAATTTGTATTCCTCGACCTCTCGCGGCATTCCGAAGTGGCTGATACGGGCATTCGCAAGTGCACTATTTCGCATAATACCGTCGGACGGTGTTCGCGCCCAACCCGCCTCGAGGCTCAAACATCTCACACCAAGCGTAACTTGGATCAAGGATCCGACCATGTTCGACGCGCCTATTTTGAATGAGTGTGGAGAAATTCGGTCGATTCTTAAGTGAGGGATGTCTTTCGATGCCTCCGATGCATGCTCAATCAGGGTTTGAAAGAGCCAGTCGACACCTGCACGACGGATAGCGTCATTTGCCAATTTAAGACGAAGATAGTCCGCAACATCGTGTCTGCTGCCTTCGAGAGCACTAAGGGAAGCTTGATCCAAAAGGTTTTTCCATATTTGTTCAAGCTCGGCCATATATGGCGAGGATAAGGTGGGCCGCTTGAAAAGGCAATTTCGTGGTACCATTTCGGCATGGATGCCGTTCAGTATTTATTTATGAGATCCATTGTGAGCATAGTTTTATTCGGGTCGATGTCATTATTGGCATATCCGCAGACACCACCCAAAATAGTCTCTTCGATAAAGTCCGGATCTTCCTCGACTGCCAAAACTCCCGATGAAAAGGCGGAATGGCAAAGGATCTCCGCGATCGAAAAGCCGGGTGACAGAGCCGCGGCTGTCAGAGCTTTCATAACGTCTTTTCCCGATTCAGCACTCCGTGCTCAGGCACGGGATCTGCTGGTGACATCGGAGGTCGAGGAGGGTAATCTTGGGCTTCAGTCGGGTAACACTGTTGCTGCAGTGGAGCGTTTTGTGGCGGCTGCCACAGACGCTCCCAAACCAGTTGATGATCATCTTTTTGAGGTCTTATCGGAACTTCCGGCGAATCTCTATTTTCGCGGGGCTCGTGAGCAGGGAATTCGGATTGCCGAGATACTTGAAGAAAAGTCGGAAACCAGTGCGGAACAGAATCTCATTTTAGCTAATTTTTATTTGAGCGTGGAAAATGGCTCAAAGGCCCGTCAACTGGCTGATCGTGCGATTAAGATCAAGCCTGAATCTCCAGCAGCCTATCAGGCGCTGGGATTGGCCTATCGAATGGACTTCCAGCTGGAAGAATCCGCGGCAGCTTATCAACGAGCGCTTGAACTGGATCCTGATTCGGACCTCGCTCGACGTGGCCTCGCCGAGATGAAGAGGTCGTTGGGAAAGTCCGATGAAGCGATCATCCTCTACAGTACGATCCTCGAGAAAGATGCAGAGAATTTACCTGCTCGATCCGGCCTGATCTTATCGTTGTTCGGCGCAGGAAAACGCGTTGAAGCAGAAGCAGAACTGGCAAAATCCCTGAGTGAGAATCCAGGCAACATAATCCTCTTGAGTGGGGCGGCGTATTGGTATGCTGCGCACGGAGAAGGGGAGAAAGCTATTGAATTCGCGCGGAAAGCGATCGATACCGATCCGAGGTATATATGGTCGCACATTGCCCTGGCACGCGGTCTCTTGCTCCTTGGAAAGCCCTTCGAGGCTGAGAAAACACTACTTGCAGCCCGACGTTACGGTAATTTCCCGACACTCGAATATGAGATTTCGTCAACCCGGCTCGCGGCGGGCTTTTTTCGTGACGCGGCCGAGGAATTGGCAAAGAGCTTCGTGATAAATGAAGGCTCCGTTCGAACAAAGCTCGGCGGCCGCATTTTGCGGGATTCAAGCCGGTTTGCGGATCTCCTGGGACTCGAGCGTCGAGCGAGTATCTTTGAGCCGGCCGCGGCGGACACTGAGGAGAATGCTGCGAAGTTGTTTGAGCTTCTTGAACTTAAACAGGCGCTGGATGCTCCGAGATCAGACACCCAAACGGTCGTTAAGGCCGTTGACCAATTTGTTCAAGGCGACGACGCAATGAAACTCCATCGCCAGTTGTATGTGGCAGGGATTCTGTTGGATCGAAGAATCGAGCTTACGCGTGCCGCCGACCTTGCGCAATCCGCGATCGCTAACGTAGAGGCCGGCATCGCCGCTCCAAATGCCAGTGCCGCAGTCCTTGCAAGCGAACTTTACGAGAATCGGGCGATTGCCGTTGCCCGCGGTGAATATCTGAGTGTTCCCGAAGTGCCACGGTCTACGTTGTCAGCGATCGTTCGAGGCCGGATTGAGGAGATTAATGGGTGGGCGAAGTATCAGATGGACGACCCTGAAGGGGCAGCGGTCCGCTTGAAGAGAGCCGTAAGCGTTTTCCCTCCCAATAGTGCTTGGTGGCAGTCGGCCTCGTGGCGCTTGGGGTCGGCTTTGGCTTTGAGCGGAAAGAACGAGGAGGCTCTCGAAGCCTACGTGCGGACCTACAAGGCGAGCGGACAACAAGACACCTTTCGATACGAAACGATCGCCTCCCTTTACCGTACAATACATGGCAACACCGGCGATCTTGAATCTTTGATCGGACCAGATCCCTCAAATCCGAAAACTGTCGCGGAAAAAGCAGTTCCGGCAGGCGAAATCACCTTGGAAGCAAATACCAAAGAGACCAGAAGAAGTGAGGCGTTCTCACCTCCTTCCGTGGTACCGATAGCTGCTACGCCCACCGAAAGCCAGACCACACCAAGTCCCATGCCGGAGGCTCCCGTGAAGGTGGACAAGCACCCGGCCCCATTGCCAGTACCCGAACCAGAGGAAGTACCGGAAGCCGACACTTCGAAACCGGCTTCGGAAACTCCTGTCGAAAAGGCCGTGTCTGCAGAAAAAACGAAAATCGACGAAGCTTCTGGCTCGGCTGCGAGAAACACTAATATTTTCAGTCCGGTCGTGATCACTATTCCTTCTCCTCAGGTTAGAAAAACGGCTGTGACAAAGGCGATACCCTATCTTCCTAATCCAGTGCCAAAGTCTACCAAGGACAATCTCGGGACCGCCGAGATCCGAGGCGATCCGCCAGACGTCCAGATTCCGAATCCTGATGAAATACTGACTAACCCTTCTTCCCAGGGCTCTACCGTCGGTACTGCCGTTCCCTGCACCATCACCGCGAGCGATGAAAATCTGACACTTTTAAGCGATAGCGGTGGACGGGCCGTCATCGTAAGTATTGACGATGACACTGACTTGGAAGCGATCAAGGGCATCTCGTCGAGCCCCGAGAATGTAAGTGTTCGCCGTGAATCCATTCCTGGCATAAAGTCCAGAGCCCTATTTGTTGTAAGATCCGAAAACTCCAAGCCGGGGGTCTACCAAGTCACTTTCGAACTTCCGTGCGGAAAGAAGGTGATCGTCGTTAGGGTCGGTTAACTCGTTTCGTATCAGAAGTCGGAAAGACGGCGATCGAACACAACAGCAGAAAAAAGAATGCGTTTGAAGGGGTCCGCAGAGGAAAATCAAAAAAGCTGTGGATCAATATTCCGAAACAGCCTGCAAGAGAACCTATCGATGCGTCTCGGACAATCCCCTCTCCGGCCGAGATCGTCCGCAGGCTATTTCGAAACAACAAATAGATAAACCCGATCACACATAAGAATCCCAGAACGCCTCCTTCGGCAAGCATCTGAAGGTATTCATTGTGGGCCTGCTCAACACGGAATGACCCAGTCCACGTGTCATGCCGGGTAAATGCAACCCCGAAGGCTTCGAACCCGACCCCGATCACCGGATTCTCATAAAAGATCTGGAGGGCACCCGACCAGAAATGGGTTCGCCCGGTCGTAAAGTCCGGATCGTGCTGTACAGCACCGATCCCTCTCAAAAGGGAATCTTCACCTCCGATGTACAAGACTACACCCAGTATCACGAAGATTAGGGCCACGCCCGAGGCTGCGACAGCGACTTTTCGTCCAAGAAAAGGTGACTCGGACGACACCCCTTGTGAGGCTGTGAACCTACCGGCAAAGAAGCTGAAAAGCGAAACAAGGGCGACAACCGACAAAAGGCCGAGCAGACCGCCCCGCGAACTGGTGAGTATGACCGCTACACACATAACAACAAACGCGATCACCAGGAGAATTTTCATATCGCGTTTTGTTGTGGAACCAAGGAGAAAGCCTAATGTGATGCCGGCGGTCATCTGCATAAGTGACGCAAAATGATGTCCGTTCACAAAGGGACCGAACGGAACCGCTTGCGATGCTACGCGAACTCCGTAAATGCCGTCAGGGTTGGCCAGGCGCTGTAATATACCGAAGAACGCCATTATCGAACCGAAGATGATCACGGCCACAACTATTTTCTTCAGACGGTCTTCGCTATTGACAAACGTAAGACAGGCCGCAAAGAAAACGATGTATACGGCCAGCTTTGATACAAAAAACCGGGTTGCAAAGGGGTCAAGCGAGATCGCACTCGAGGCAGGGATCGAGAGAATCGCATCAATGTCGCCTGAGTTCCCAAATGGAAGCAAGTGGACAAGCCCGATGAGGAATAGACAAATAAGTGGTATCTGAAGCCTCTGGTTGCTCAGAAGTATTCCACCTGTATTCCAGGACTCGGCTATCCAAAGCATTATTATTGCGGCCCAACAGAGGGTGATTATTATCCATGTGGTATTATCAACGGCGCCGAACAATATCGTGCCCATTATCGGCAGGAAGCAAAGGATGAAGAAAATCGCCGAGTCTAAGCGTGAGCGAAGCATTGGCTCCGACTCGCTTATTCCCACAGGCTCCGAACTGATCGAATTGGGCATTTTATAATCGTCGCAGGGTGATGTCGTCGAACAATAACCTTCCGTTTGTTGGACATGAAAGACTGCCACAGCCATATCTAACGAGGCTCAGCTGCACCCCATCCGAGTCGCCTGGGGACCTGAAGCGGACACGTAAAGCGGTCCAGTCGGATGCCGGAGAGATCGGTTCCGATTCAGCGATCTTCTCTAAGTTTGCCGCATCAGCGACCTCCCATCTGAAATTCGCATCCGATCTTATATCCGATCTATAAAAGATCTCGAGCTCGTACTCAGCATCCGGTTCAACCGCAATGATCTGGTCGATAGATCGTAATCCTGATGCCTCGAAAGAATTAAACACAAGTAGCAAGCTAAATCGCCCGGACCGCTTGATACCATCACTGAGTCCTACTTGCGGATGCGTGCCGTCTGAGATTCGCCAATTGAAAATGTTTGTATTTCCAAGTTTTACATTGTCTTCGAATCCACCGTTGACTACTTTCGAAACCGCCGGTATCTCTTCGTCTGTGATATCGGCGTGAATACTCGCGGCCATGCGAAATTTCTTTTGCTCAACCATCTTATTGCGGAGAGTCTCACCGAGAGTCTTGTATTCGACGCCTCGGCTTTCCGGTGATAAGCGGCCCCAAGCTTCGAACGATTCGTCCAGGCGATCCGTAGATGAAAGTACCCGGGCGAGACCCGCATTGATAACTGGAGTGTTGCCCATTACTCGCCGCACCTGATCAATATCTCCTTCGTAGGTCTGCAGAGCTGTGGAGATGGCGGGTGCCCCATACTGAGGGTCCTTTGCAGCCGCCAGGGCAAGTATCGCCATTCCCTCGTCAGGCGTCCCTTCACGTAAAAGGGCGTTCCCGTAAATCCACTGCACAGCGGAATAATGCGGGGCAAGTTCAAGAGCCTTTCGATAGGCCCTGAAAGAACCATCAGCATCGCCGACGAGACTTCTAGCCCTTCCGAGACCGAGCCATATCGCATAATTATGAGGTGACAAAGCAGCCGCTTCTTCATATTCTTTGACCGCTCGGATCAGATCGTCAGGATTGAAAGTCTTTTCGAAGACGGTGGCGGCGAGAAAGTGGGTTCTCGGATCAGACGGCGAAAATTCCGTGAGCCATTCAGCAATGCGGGAAGAGTCGGGGCTCCCAGGTTCCACTTGTTCCGCAATGACATTCCCGAGGTTCCAGCGAATAAAAAACCAGGTAAGGATAAGGCACAATAAAGCTGCCGTACTCAGTATGGTACGCGAAAATCTAGGTCCTATTTTTATCAATTTAACTGGCATTTCTTTCCGGAAAATCCTAAATGAAATCCACGGGTTCGATCTTAATCTGGGCTCGTTTGAGTAGCACTTGCGTTTCCCTACACACTTCGCGTACCCGCTTTAGCTTCTCTGGCGGCATGTCACGGGCCGATATTAGGATCTCGGCGATATCTTTCTGACGGCAAAGGTCGGAAAGTGAACCATTGCCGTCATAAACCCTCAGCCCGTGGATAACCTTGTCCTTCTTAAGGGGGTCATCGTCGATAAAACCAACCGGCAGATAGTTCCAATTCGGATTATTGTTCAATTCGCGAAGGACCATCTCCCCGCCGTCCCCGGCTCCATAAATCAGGACCTTATGGCCTTCGCCGGACGAGGGCAGCGGGAGCATCTGTCGGATGAGGCGGAACCCAAGGCGACTAGCTACCACAGCAAGCAGCAAGAGAATACCATCGAGAATAAAAACAGTTCGCGAAAACCCATCGAAACGGTATAAGAGCAGGATTGCCAAAACACTTAGCACGGATCCGAGAATCACTGCCTTCGAAAACGTGATCAGGTCCGTCAAGCCGGTATATCGCCATAGCCCACGGTAAACACCGACCACGAGAAAAGCTCCCAGCTTTAGCACTATGAGAAGAGGCAAAGTTTTCAGAAAAAGATCCCAGTGGGCGGTATCCTCAAAGAACGGGAAAAGAAGGTCAAAGGCGGTGTAATAAGCCAGCGTGATCAGAAATGCGTCCAAAATGACCTCGAATAAACGACGCTTGTGAGATACATTTAGCAGAAATGCGAAAGCAGCATTTTCCCTCAACGCTAGTTCCTCTTCCTCGCCCTCGTAAACCTTGACCTTGGAAAGATATACCCCGAGGATCACTAATACAACAATAAAAATTCCTATGAAAGTGAAGCTCTGGAAAGGTCCGACTTGCCCGACCATTACGGCAAGAGCTCCTGCCACAAAGGCGAATGCATAGAGCATCAAAACAGCTCGCCTTTCGGAAAGCCCGAGGGCCACAAGCCTGTGCGAGGTGTGGTCGCGGCCCCCTTGCGATGCCTTCCGTCCCCACAGCTTGCGGAGGACTGTCACGAACGTCGTGTCGAAGATCGGGACGAATAGGATGAGCACCGGTACAGCGAGGATTGCCACAATGCCCCGCGATCGACCGCCAACCTGATTCAACAGGACGGTACCTGAAAGCATAAATCCGACGAACATCGATCCGCAATCTCCCATAAAGATCGAGGCCGGGTTGAAATTAAAAATAAGGAAACCCACCAACGCACCGATAATGGCACTGGCGAGAAGCAGCTCGTTGGTGAGTCCGTTTGCGGCGAAATTCAAGGCCAAGGAAAGTGAAGCTATGGCCGAGATACCGGCCGCGAGGCCGTCCATATTGTCGAGCAGATTTATCGCATTCGTGATGCCGATCACCCAAAAGACGGTCAGCCAAATGTCGATGATCTCGTAGCCCGTCAGCGGGAGCTTTAGTCCATAAAAAACCAATAATCCGGCGCCTATCAGCTGGCCGATAAGTTTCTGATATGGACGAATATTAAATAGGTCGTCGATGAGGCCTACGAAAAAGAGAAACGTTCCCCCGACAAGCACGATCAGGGATTCCACAGTAACCGGAACCAGCAGAAAGTAGGCACTTACGGTGGCAATGAAGATCCCCACACCGCCGAGCATCGCCGTCGGCTTCTTATGCCATCGATCCGATTTTGGCTTGGCGACATAACCGTATTTCACCGCGAATGCCCGGACGACGAAGGTGCAGGCGACCGAAAGTAAAACGGCTATCGCACCAACGAAAAGTGGGTTTTGAGTCAAACCGGGCATGTTGTTTAGATTACTGGTTTATTACAAGCCAAATGCGGCAGAAAATCAATAGGATACGACGTTTCGACCGGTTGCTGAGTCGAAACGCTGGATGCGGTCCGCATGTTTTTCCAGCAGCATTTGATAAACTTCGGAAATATCAGCCACCATCTTTTCGGTACGGAAATTGGGATCGACGTGTTCTCGTCCGTTAGCTCCGAATTGGTCGCGAAGCTCCTTATCCTCCAGCAGCCGAGCCACCTTGTCAGCAAGCCCGACGGAATCAAATGCTTTCACCAGGTAGCCCGTATGATCGTCGATCACAACCTCGCGAGCACCGTCGATGTCGAACGAAACGCACGGCTTACCCATGGCCAGCGACTGGGGCAGCACGCGGGCGAGGCCCTCGCGGAGCGACGTGTGGACGACAACATCCATCGCCGAGATCATCTCGGGGATCCGCGTCCGGTCGATCAGGCCGGCGAAAACGAAATTTTCGAGAATTCCATACCCCCTGGCCCGTTCCTGCAGATGCTCGAGCAGGATACCATCGCCGATCAGAAAGAAGCGTACATTCGGCACTCGCCTTACGATCTCAGGCGCCGCATCCATCAACTGGTCGTGCCCTTTAAGGGAAAAGAGCCGAGCGACTTTGCCGACAACCGGTGCGTCGAGTGGAATTCCGAATTCCTGTCTGACCTTGGCCGTATCGAACTTCGCGTTGAGGAACCAATCCAGCTCCATGCCGCTGTAGATGGTGCGAAACTTCTCGGGCCGGGCGATGCCGGCGGCCACGGCTTTTTCGGCCATAACGTCACAAACAGTAACAATACTGTCGGTGACGGGTGCGCAGATCTTTTCGGCCATTCGCCAGGTCCTGTTTACGAACCAGGGCTGGTATTCGTGAAAGGCCAGGCCGTGGATCGTGTGAACGATTATCGGGGTCCCTGCAAGCCTGGCGGCGAGCCTGCCGAGCACGCCGGCCTTAGACGAATGCGTATGGACGATATGATACTTGCCCTTACGGATCAACCGGTAGATCGCCCAAAATGACGCGGTGTCGGAAAACGGGTTCAGGCGGCGCTCCATCTCGGGCAGAACGATCAGATCACAGGTTTCTCCGGCCTGAGTCAGGAGCTCACCCTCGGGGCCATGATCGACGCCGCTGAGCAGTGTTACATCGTACTCCGGCATGGCGTCGAGCCCGACAACGGAAAGCAGCGTATTCTCCTGCGCACCGCCGAGTATCATGCGAGTGATGATATGCAGAACGCGTACCGGCCCGGCGTCAGAAGGCCCTGCGGCTGCGATGTTATTTCTCGTCCGGACAGTGTTACTCATCGAGGTGCGGGACCGGACACGTGCGACCCCGACTTCCTTACAAAAAAATATCAGTAACCGGCCTGATCACCGCGTCTCGCGTTCGCACACGAGCGGCGGCCGATCATACGATCGTGCGGGATGATCGCCGGCCGATTACCGAACTGTTTAATGAATTTTAGCACTATTTGCGGGGAAAATGCATAGTTAGCGTCCCACGTGGGACGGAAAATGGGACGCAGAACCCATTGGGGCTCAATGAGTTAACCCCAAATATCCCATTTTTCAAAAAGTGCGTAACGTGTTTCAGGCAGCTCGGGCAAGGAGAATTTTCAAAAATCCGCACGATCCGGGAGGACCGCGATCCGCCATAGGCTACCTTATTTTGACAGGGGAGGGGAAGACCAAATGTCGCATTTGTCGCATTTGTCGCATTTGGCGTGGTTTTAGTCCCTATTTCTTTACCGGGGCTAATCTGTTCGCGCGTAGACGTTCGTCGACACGGCGCTGGGCCGCCTGCCGGATGAGGCGCTGGTTTTCGAAGTGTTCACGGACGACGATCCAGCCCACTCCGATCAGAATGAACATAAAGACCTGTATCTGCGTTCGCTGGCGATAGGCCGCTCCGACGTTTCCCTGGCCGATCGAATAGGCAAGCGTCAATAGAAAACTGAAAGCAAGTATCGGGAACGCAGTGCGGAGCCGGTTTCTCATCGTATAGATGAGTCCGACAACCATAAATGGCAGCAAGGCCCACCAGACCAGGACCTCCGGGATAGTTATGGCCTGCCGGAAATTTGCCGCGTCCCAAGGGAATGGAGCGAACACGAGGTACACAAATCCAAGGGGAATCGTCGATAACGCCCCTCCAGCTGTAGAGACGTCAGCCTCCGCTCCATATCCCGATTCGCCTGACGTTGCCAGATCCAAGCGGCTTATCTGGATTCGTTCGAGATTTCCAAATACCTCGTATTCGAGGGTCGCGCGCTGCCCGACCCCAAAATATACCATTGCCAGCCCCACCAGAATTAGGACAAAGGCGTTTCTTACGAAAGACCTGTTCGAATGCGATATGCCTATTAAGAAGCTGCTGACGACCGCAATGACCGCCATGTAGGCGACGTAAAATCGCAAGGAAACTATGGCCAACAGCGAGAAGACGAGAACGGCCAAGGTAGGATAGGTAAACTTCTTCTGTAAATGCAGGACCATTACCATGCATGTAACAAGGGAGAAAACGATAAGGCCATCTTTCAACAATTGGCTTGACCAAACAATAAATGTCGGAAATACAGCGATCGAAACGGCTGCAAACCGGGCCACCCGTACATTACCGAAAATACTCTTGGAGCAGAAATACACCATGGGAGCGGTAGCCGCACCCACGACCGCGAAAATTGACTGCGCTAAGAAGATCTTCGGGCCAAACAGGTAATAAATTGAAGCGATCAAATAGTAGATACCCCAAAATGACGCAGTCGTATCGTAGGTCTGGAGCAGCAGAACACCCGACAACTCTTCACGTCCCGTCCAAACATCAAGCAGATGTATGGCTGACTCATGATACCCGAGGCCGTCGGTCCCAAAAAACATCCTGAGATCGAATACATCGATGAAAATCCCAAACGCTAATCTCAGAGCCAGAGCGGCGAGGAAGACCAAAGTCAGAAACTCCCTGTCCTCCGCGAACTTGCGAATTGACAATACGATCCCCCCAGCCAATATGGATAGGATCGCAACCGCCATCAGACCGTCAGGGAATTCGACAACGAAGATCGCGAGGGCCGCAACTACGATGCAGCCCAGATAAATAAAACTCTTCAGCATCAGGAGTTCGTACCTAGATCAAAAAGATTTTCCTGTTTCAATACCATAATCTTAAAAATCGACGCTTAAATATCATCGGGCAAATCATTCCTGGTTTTTTCTTCGATTAAAAATCGAGATTCCTCGTCGAGTTCTTTGACCTCTTTTGCCGGAACGCCGGCAATAAGACGGTATTCGGCTGTAAACGCCCGCGTTATTACGGAACCGATACCGACAATACATCGCGGCGGTATTGCACCGCCGGGAGCGATCCGTATCTCAGAGCCGACATAGCTTTTTTCACCTATTGACACCGGCAATGTCCGCTGCCTGTTATGCGTCCAGATCGACGAGTTGCGTCCTCCGAGTATCACCCGACCACCAAATTCGACACGGTCGGTAAAATCTATCTTGTGAGACGCAGCGACTATGCTTCCGTCACCCATGATAAAACGCGGATCCGTCTCATTGACGACGTCCGGATCCGGGATCGAATTGATCTCGTTCAATCGCAGAATCTCACAGTACCGCCCGATCCGGACCTCATCACCGCCCCGAAAAACGTTGAGCACACCGATCCGTGTATGCTCACCTATCGAAAGGCGCTTAATGCCGGTGAAAACATTGAGATGCCCGATCGAAACATCGTCACCGATCTCGCATCCCCGCGCGTCAATGATCGAAAAGCCTATCCGAACCCGCCTTCCGATCTTGTACCCGAATAAAAGCCGCAGGCAGAGACAAGCCAGCGGCGACGGCAAGATCGCCACTAAAGCTAACATTACGAGTCTGAACTTCTGTGTCATGTCGCCGGTCTGCATCTAGTCGATGAACCGCTGGAACCACAACTCCAGCATTAGAAGCCCCCATATACGATGCGTATGATCGGCGGTGGCGGTTTCGTGTTCATCGATCCATCGGGCGACGACGGCTGGGTTCATAATTCCGCGTTTCATCGCCTGTTCGGAAAGAAGGATGGAGTGCACAAAATCCTTCATCTCGCCGCGGAACCACGCGCCGATCGGCACACCGAAACCCATTTTCGGGCGGTATATAACGTTTCTCGGCACGAGACGGGCGGCGACCTTCTTGAGCAAATACTTTGTCTGAAACCGCCGCATCTTGAGATTTTCCGGCAGGCTGGCGGCGAACTCTATGATCTTATGATCGAGAAGAGGAGAACGGGCCTCGAGCGAATTGGCCATTGTCGCGATATCGACCTTGACCAGGAGATCATTAGGCAGATATGTCATCTGATCGGCGAGGAGGGTTGCATCGAGCATGCCGCTGCCGTTAGCTTGTCTATACCACTGATCGATAAAATGAAAAGGCGAGTTTCCGTTGCGATCCCGTTTGAACTCCTCGGTGTAAAGCTCGTTCTTCATCGATTCCTTTATACCGGACATCCAGTAATAATATCGCTCGCTTCGCGAGAGGTTGGCAGCCTGGATAAAGCGCTGGACGTCACGGATGCGGCTTCGCCTCAGTTCAGACGAAGGCAGAACCCCGACGGGCATCTCTACAAATATCTTTCGCAATGCGGCAGGAAATCGCTGATATATTTCGGCAAGCCGCATAGCGGCATATCGTTCGTAGCCGCCAAAACTCTCGTCCCCGCCATCGCCGTTGAGTGCGACGGTCACATGCTTTCGCGTCTCTTTAGAAACGTAATATGTCGGTATCGCGCTAGAATCGGCATACGGCTCACCGTAGTGGTCGATCAGGGTGGGCAGCACGTCGACAGCATTCGGACGGACGATGAACTCGTTATATTCGGCCCCGACATGTTCGGCGACGGCCCTGGCGTATTTGAGCTCGCTGAAATCCTGTTCTTCGAAGCCAATGGAAAATGTCTTGACCGGGGCATCGCTTTCCTGGGCCATTAACGCGACGACGACGGAAGAATCCACTCCGCCGGAGAGAAAGGCTCCTAGCGGGACCTCGGAGATCATCCTCAGTTTGGTCGCCTCACGTATCAGCCGCGTGGTTTCCCCGATGGCCTCTTCCTCGGAGATCTTTATCTTTTTTGAGAAATCAGGCAGCCAGTAGCGTCGGGTTTCGACCTCGCCGTCCTTCCAACGCAGCCAGTGGCCGGGCTCGAGCTTGCGGATCGCCTTGAATCCTGTCTGAGGGGCCGGTACACACAGGTACGTGAAGTAGCTGTCGATAGCGTCATGATCGACCTCACGCGAGATAGACGGGTGTTTTAGTAGGGCCTGAAATTCGGACCCGAAGATCAGATCGCCATTCGATTGCCGGGAGTACAGCAGAGGTTTCTTTCCGACCCGGTCGCGGGCGAGGAACAGTGACTTATCAACGTCATCCCAAATGGCAAAGGCGAACATACCCCGCAGGTGCTGAAGGCTGTCGGGCCCGGACTCTTCGTAAAGCCTAAGGACCGCCTCGGTGTCTGATTTTGTAAAAAGCTCGTGCCCGCGGTCAATGAGCCCCTGCCGCAATTCCTGATAATTGTAGATCTCGCCATTGAAAACAATACACTTCGTCCGGTCGGCATTGAAGATGGGCTGCTGGCCGCTGGCGAGATCTATGATCGATAGCCGCCGCATGGCAAGCCCCACGTTCTCGTGAACAAAAAAACCGTCCTCATCCGGCCCGCGATGATAGATGGCAAAATTCATCGCCTCGAGCAGCTCCCGGTCGGCCGCATGTCCGTTTTTATATACAAATCCGGTGATCCCGCACATCTGGTTAAGTTTACCTGCCGACCACTGGGATTCAAAGCGGATGGCCCTCGAGGGTCTTTTTGATTGCGTACTTGAACGGGTCCGGATTGGTGTCGCGATCGAAGTCCCGAATTCTTCTTGCACTTGCCTGACTGTAACGGTTCCGCAACTCTAAATTATTTACCATCTCAGCCATTGCCACGGCGAGTACGGTCGGGTCACCCGCAGGAACGAGAACACCATATTCTCCATGAAACACGGTTTCCGCGGGAATCGAAGATTCAGCCGACGGCGCCAACAGTTCCCGAGGCCCGGTCAAACAATCCGTCGATAAAACCGGAGTGCCGCACGCAAGAGCCTCGAGAATAACATTCGGAAACCCTTCGTAGTTTGACGGGAGAATGAAGCATTGAGATTTTGCTACGTACTTATGAGGGTTTTCTGTCTGTCCCAGAAAAATAACCTTATCTGTTAGGCCCAGTGCCGCTACCCGAGC
Organism: Pyrinomonadaceae bacterium; assembly: GCA_041745615.1. Taxonomy (GTDB): domain Bacteria; phylum Acidobacteriota; class Blastocatellia; order Pyrinomonadales; family Pyrinomonadaceae; genus OLB17. The sequence continues at coordinate 185,292 of JBGTIP010000019.1, forward strand.
GCGCACCGTCTCAAACGTCCTTCCCTTTCCGATCAACAGGAGTTGAACGTCTCGTTCCTCTAACTGTTTAAAAGCGTCAATCAGAAGAAGGTGATTCTTTTGTTCTCTAAAACCGGCCACGCATACGAAAGTGAATCGCTGAAAATCGACGTCTTCAACCTTCTCGATACTGAGTGTTCGTATATTCTGTACGGGAATTTGATTCAAAGCGACGAAGTATGTGACCTCTACTCCATAGATATCAATCAGTGCATTCTTAGTCCCCTCAGAATTCGGCACGATCGCATCTGCGTACGGATAGAGTAAAGAAACCAGCATTCCGCCGATTTTGCCCCGTAGAGTTGAGGGATTGTAAAAGAGGGGCGTGTAGACACGCTCGCTCATAATCACAGCCGTCTCCAAACCGAATTTCTTAGCAAGGCCGGCTGCGAAATTAGGCCGCGTTAGAAACGAAATGAGCAGATCAATCCTGTTTTCAGTGCAATACTTTCGAAGCCGCCACGCGACAATTGGCAAACGGACCATGTTGCTGCCGGCCTCGCTTCCCCCCTGCTTTTCATTACTCAGAAACTCAATGATTTGGCCCTCGGGAACCGGATAATCGATCTCATCCCGGAGGAGCAGCAAATGGACCTCGTAATCTTCGTGTAAGGCAAAAAGCAGATTCGCCACGATCCGCTCGGCCCCGCCGGCAGCCAGGGAATTCACCAGAATAGCAATCCTTTTGCGTTGCATTTCGAAATATTGGGGAATGGACCACGAAATATTGAGTTATATTTCGAGAACAGCTTCTATCACTTCACCGGCTCCTACAAAAGCCCCGGCTAAGCGCATCGGTTCTTTTAGCAAGCTATCCGAAGTTCTGAAGGGTGTGTGAAGCCTCCTGACACGCAGGCCACTCTTTTCGCAAACAAGTCTAAGAGTCCGTGGCGCAAAAAACCATTCGTGCTGGAAATAAGTTGTAACCGACGACCCGTCCAAATTCATTGCCTGTCTAAGGCGTTGAGTAAATGCATCGAACTCATTCGGCACCTCCACAATAGCGATACCCCCCTCTGACAGTAGCGACCTTATTGAGCTAAGAACAGCAACGGGATCACTCACATGTTCCAACACATGGTTCATATGAATAAAATCAAACTTCATTTCTCGAAGGTTAGAGTTGTCGAGATCGCCGATGAATACCTTGATACCATGCAGGGCCATCTCGTCCGCGGCCGACGGGCGAGCTTCAGTTCCGAAACTAGTCCATCCTCTCTGCTTGGCGTGGATCAGAAACGCCCCGGAGCCACAGCCAACATCCAGCAGACTTCTACCCTCGACCTCCTCTTCAGCCTTTTGAAGGCGTTCCTGGAGATATCGTGCGACATTGTCGGAATCGCCACCTATGAAGTGCTCGTCTCGCCGAACATCGACAACCAAATTCGAATCGAAGTCAGGGCTGAACAGCGATGGCGAACGAGTGACAATCCCGCAGCCTGAACACTTCACTATGAATTGATCGGGGACGCGATCGAGCTTTTTAAAATGCGTCTCACGCTCGCAAACGAGAAACTCTCGGGACGTGCAAATCGAACATTGTTTATCGATGGGGCGTGACATTCTGTCCTAAGGATACTAAAAATCACGTCCTTTTGATGGCTCTGGCGACAGTTCGGACGTATTCTTCGGCCTTGTTTGAAATGGCAAAGTTTTTTATTGCATACTCGTGCGATCGATTCCTATCGAAATTTTTTTGGTTCTCCAATGCATCGAGGATAGCGGCTGCAAATATATCAGATTCGCCCTGCTCCACAATAGTTCCAAGCCTCTCGTTGGTAATGATCTCGAATACGGCCCCGCCATAATTTGTCGTAACGATCGGCACTCCGCAGGCCATGGCCTCGACGATCACGTTTCCGAAGCTTTCGTAACGGGAACTGAGTACGAAAAGGTCGCAGGCTTTCAGATAGTCCTCGGGATTGGGTTGAAATCCCAGCAAAAAGACATTCCCCGACAGGCCACGTTCATTTATCGAACTTCCAAACTCCTCTTCGTCGGGGCCAGCACCGAGGATGAATAGTCTCGCCGCGGGGTTCTGCTGGGCTACCTGAGCAAAACTCTCAAGCAAAAACGGAATGTTCTTCTGATAATCAAGACGCGAGATGCACAGAACCCGGAGTTCGGCGTCTAGAAAATGCCGAGCAAGATCTTCGACTGCGGGTGGATCGAGATTGAACTTCTCAGGATCGACGCCATTGTGAATAACGGTTATCGGGGTCTTGATCCCAAGGTCTGCTGACAGAAACCCGGCCAGATTATTCGAGAGTGCGATTATGTGGTCCACCCGGGGGTAAGCAAGTTTAAGGAAAAGTTTGAATATCCATTGTTTGACCGCGCTCATCCGGCTATGTGCAAAGAATTCACGATCCGTGGTCTGTTCGACCGCGATATGCGGCGGCCTGCCTCGCCAGAACAGACGAGACAGCCAAACGGTCGCATTGTACAGGTCGAGATAGCTGACGATCGCGTCATACTTTCCATCTTTTTGCAGTCGCCGCAAGCGGGAAACGGTCAAGAGTGTTGACTTGAGATCGGGTTTCACACCGAGGACGATCACGTTAACATCCGACGGCAAGAGATAATTGACCTTCTTTTCTTGTAATACAAGATCGACGTCGAAAGCTTCTGAAAAATAGGGTAACACCTCGGAAAGCATCCTTTCGCAGCCGGCACCGTGCAGGTTGGGAATTGTCACGCAAATCCTTTTTTTCACAGGCTCTTTGACATAGCGCTAGAGAACTTGCCGAGATTCTGCTCGAGATATTCGGCGCATTCAAGAAAGTCTGCGAATTTTCCTTCGCCGTGTACTACCTTCGGAACCGGTAACCCAATTACCGTTTTTGAGAGGCGCAGGATTCCATCGGGTAATGTTCTCCGCATTATTCTTTTTAGTTTAAAGCGGAAAAACCCAGACCCGAACCATTTTACAGCCCTTTGCACATCATCGGGCTGTTTCGCGAGTGAAAGTTCAAAATCTTCGATTTCTTCCCGTACATCCATTCCAAGGTCTGCCAACGAAGATAAATATTCCTTCATCGAGACGAAAAAATTACTCCAATCAATTTCAACATCCGGGGCCTTTTCGCCAAGTAACTCGCGAGCGTGCAAAATCGCGTTGGCGCCGCAATTCATAGGCAGTGCGAATTTGAATGGCGAATGATTTAAAGACCACCCATCGAGAAGTTTTTCATAGTGTTGACGCGCCAAGGTGCCTTTAAGTTTGGCGGAAGGCGTCGAGTTATTGTTCCATCTACTCCATACCAAAAGCGGCTCGTCGACTACATGAAATGTTTCGATAGAACTCAGCACCATCGTGATAAATGGAATGTCAATCGGGACACTCGGAAAAAGGCCGCTGGACCTTTCGCTGATTTCTCTCAATATAGAACTAGGAAATGCACAATTTCCGATAAGCGGTTGAACCGATGTTCTCGTCAGGGGCCCTTTGATAAGACCGTACGAGCTAAACAACCAAAGTAACTCCTCAAGTCCACTTTTCTCAAGGATTTTTCGCGTAAAAGGCGCAAAGAGTACACTGTTTTTCTTAATTTTTCGCCCTGGTTCGTAGTCGTCGTCATGATAGTAGCGAGCAAAAGGAAAAACGACCATTTGGGAATCGTGTGCATGAATAATATGTTTGAGTTTGGCTAATGCGGACGGCAAAAGAGCATCATCGTCGGAAAAAAAGACGACAAAATCGCCGGATGAATTATCAAAAGCCTTCTGATAATTCTGAGCCATGTCGATTCTCTTTTCGCTTCGCACATATTTTATTCGATCATCCTTGATCGCACCTACTTTGGCTTCCGTGTCGTCGGTCGATCCGCCATCAGAGATTACAATTTCAAAATTGCCGAATGTCTGACGCAAAATACTCTCGATGGCCATCGGCAGAAAATCCGCGCGGTTGAAAGTGGGCAGCAATAAGGAAAAAAATGGGTTCTTCTTTTCTGTGGTCATCAAGATTTACCGCGCGGAACTCTCCGCGCCAAGCAGCAGATAAAGTCACCAGTGTCAGGCTTGATAAGACGGCTTATTCTGGCCATGATCTTCAAACAAAAAATACCCGGACGTGCAATAAGATCCACATTTGGACGATTGGGTAACCTTTCCCCATATATTTCCTCCTTTCGATACGTGCTGTCCCAGTCATACAGGTCCGCGATTTTGGTTTCAAGGGCCACGATCTCCAATCCGGCTAAAGTAAGCAACTCGGTAAAGTTAGTCGGTGAGAATGTGAAAAGGTGGCGTGGCGACTCCCACGCGAACCAATGTTCTTTGCCTCGCTTTTGGCTATAACTATTTCCATTAGGTACTTCTATATATACTGTTCCGTCATTCGTAAGAAGCTCAGTGACCCTTTTCATCGTATCCAACGGATCGGGCACATGCTCAAGAACATGGCTCATGTGCACATAATTAAAGCTTTCAGCCGGGAAAGGTAATTGATCGAGTTCACCAACGAAAACGTCAATATCAAAATTGTTCTTTGCCGTTTCCGCTGCTTTCGAGCTGATGTCCAACCCCTGAACCCGCCATCCGTGATTTTTCAGGAAGCTGAGATATGCTCCGTTTCCTGCCCCGATATCAAGGGCAAAGCCATTTTCTTTGTAGGGCGGAAACCATTTTCCTCTTCCATACGTCGCACGAGTAAAAAGCAACATCGAGAGCAGGGGGCGAACAAGCTTTTCCCAACCAGATAGCTTTTCCGTCGGATAGCCCAGCCCGCTCAACACGATCCGCCGTATGGCTCTCGCCAATCGATCCTTCCGACTTCCAGTAGTTACTGTATGGATGGAATATGTCGGAGTCTGATAGCTGTAAAATTCGTCTTCAGGATAGTAAAATCCTAGGCTTTCCGTCGTTGGGCGAGGGCTGAGACGTACAAGAGCACACTTGTCACATCTGACCAAACCGAACTTCCCGGGCAGGTGATAAAGGCGATCGAAGTTCCAAAACAAGAATTCCGCGTCGGAACTCCCACAAAGCGGACAAAACGGAACCTCTTCTGTTGGCGGGCCTCCGGCGGCCTGCACTCTATCTGCTAAAGACTGCATGGATGGTATTGCTCAACCAAATCTTTTCTTCGGATTCGAGAAAGTTTTTCCAAATCACTAGTAAGTAAATTGTAACGCACAGCGGCAACAGAACTGCCAGCCAAATAGAATAATTACCAAAAAGCCCCAAAACCAACAAAGGCGGTGTCAGTGTCGCCAGGAGGAAAAGAAAAATCAGGCCCTTGCCCTTAAAAATGTTTAGAGAGAGCCCAACTGAACGTTTCGCCAACCAAACTATCAAAACTGCGTCCATGATCCCTCTAAGGCTCCACGCGGCAGCCGCTCCGACCGCCCCAAAACGATTGGTTAACAAAGCAACGACTAGAACATACGGAATAAGTTCGAGCCAATATAGCTTAGCGAAGATATCCGTCCTGCCCGCTGCCATCAGCGTGCTGTATGGAATATATGCAACTAAGGTAAAAAACAAACCTATTAAAAGAATGTAAAAGGGCAATGTGCTCTCCCGACCAAAAGCCTCCCCGGCCCAAATCGTAAAGAATGGTTGTGCGATAGCGACCAAGCAGACGATCACAGGAATGAATCCCAGGATGTTAATTCTGAGACTTCGAGAAAAAAGGCTGTTCAGCTGGTCGCGAGAATTATTTGTCAGCAGCTGGGAAAAAGCCGGGATCAGCGATTGTACCATCGCCCCCGAGAATAGCGAGGCCATACCTGCGAAGGTAAATGCGACAGAATAGAAGGCAAGCGTTTCGGTCGAGGTCGCTCTTGTCAGTACCAGCTTCTCAATATTGATAAGCAATGTCGCAGCAATCACCGATAAGGCCAGGGGGCCGCCAAATCTCAATAACGGTCTGATCAATTCTTTATTTATCGAGAGACCGAGCAGATCCTTAAGCAGCAAACGCGAGACTGCGAGGTGTCCGGCCAGTGTCAGCACGCTCGCGGCCAGCATCACGGTAACGGCGCCGATGATCCCGCCCCCCAGGTACAGTACGACGGGTATGGTCAAGAGGCTGACAATACGGACCCCGGAATTGACCAGTGTGTTCAGGTCCATCCGCAGCCGTGTCAATTGCGGCGTATTAAATACTAGATTGAGGAAATTCGTGACGATCGTTACGGAAACTATCCGCAGAGCGATATTTGCGTCCGAAAGGAGATACTCCGGCACGTTGAGCAATCTAAGGATCGGAAGCGAGAAAATAAAGATCGCGGCGGCAAAGGGAACCGATGTAAGAAACGCTATCAGAGCGGCAGTCCTGACAACCTTGGCCTCACCCTCACCGCGGGCGTACGCTTCCGATCCGAACTTCGTCGAGCCTAATCCCATTCCCAGATCGGCAAAGACGATATACGTAGGTATCAGACAGATCAGTACGAAAACCCCGTACGATTCCGCTCCGAGCAGCCTGATGACAAACGGGGTAGCAACGAGAGAGGCCGCTAAAGGAGCTGCCTGGCCGGCGAATGTCCAGAAGCTTCCCTTCACGACCTTCGTCGTCATGCCCGCCGTACTCGGCGGGACAGGAGTCGATACTGCGTCGGGTGTCACGCGTTAAATATAACTATGCGGTGATGAATGTAGCAATTTCGCGGCTCGAGCCTGCCAGCAGATCTCGAACCTGCGGAACATCCAGATTGTTGTTTACTGATGAATATTCACCGTTCAGAGCGGCGACAAAGTCCCCTTCAGCTCGTAATTCCGGCAGCACCGGAAGTATGACGTAATATCCGTTTCGCTCAACGGTCCGGAAGCATTCTTCTTCAGAAACCATGATCTCGTGGATCTTTTCGCCCGGGCGAATGCCGGTAAACACGATAGGCAAATCTTTATCGCCCATAAGAGCTTTGGCGACGTCGACCATCTTTGCGGAAGCTACCTGCGGCACGAAGGTTTCGCCACGCTTCCCGTCGGTTATGGCTGCAAAGACTGTATCGACCGCTTTGTCGAGGCTGAGCAGGAAGCGGGTCATTTCCTTCAGGGTCACGGTCAGCGGTTTATTGTGCCGGACCTGTTCGACAAACAGCGGAACGATCGAGCCGCGGGACGCGATCACGTTTCCGTATCGGACACACATGAACCTTGTTTCGGGACAATCAATGTTGGCTTCGATCAGAACGCGTTCCTGCAGCGCTTTGGTCATTCCCATTACGTTGATCGGTTTGCAAGCCTTATCCGTTGAGATACCGACAACTGTTTCGACCGTAAGAGCATTTTCGCGAACCGCCCTAACGACGTTAGAGGCTCCGATTATATTGGTCTGCACTGCCTCAAGCGGAAAATACTCGCACGACGGCACTTGTTTCAACGCCGCAGCGTGAAAAACGACGTCGGCCTTTCGCATTGCAGCCAGCAGTGCAGGGTAATCGCGCACGTCTCCGATACGGAAATTTAGAAGCTCCTGGGAATTCTGATAGATTACGTCGTCCGTCGCCGCTGTCTTGTCCAGGAACTCGAGCCGCATATGATGCTGCTTTGCCTCGTCGCGCGAAAAAACGGTGATCTTTTCTGGACGCCCCATTTCGCCGGTCAACAGCCTTTTGACCAGGGTCTGCCCGAGCGATCCTGTGCCGCCAGTGACCAAAATTCTCTTTCCCGATAAGCTTTTCATAAAGGTTATAGATCCGGCTATCGGACCTCGCTACGGTAAATACTACACCAGGGCGGCCAGGTATTCGACTATCCGACGTTATCCGGGGCGACTTCTCGTAATTTTGTAGAGTTTGACGACTCGACCAATTATCGCGAACATTAGTACTCATGAGAGTTTTGGTTCTAGGAGGGACGGGAATGCTTGGCCATAAGCTTGTTCAGGCGCTCCAGTCCGATTTTGATGTTTGGACAACGACTAAGTGTGATTTTGCTCAATTGGAATTATATGAAATTTTCGAAAAAGCAAAAACATTAACGGGTATCGACGTTGCGTCGATAAATAGTCTTGAAGATGCCATTAAGAACGTGCGTCCGGACGTTGTGATCAATGCTATCGGTATAATCAAACAACTTCCGCTCTCGAGAAATGTTATCCAGACGTTGATGATCAACTCGATATTTCCCCATCGTTTGGCGGAATTATCGGAAAGTTTCAATTTCAAGCTGATCACTATCAGCACAGACTGCGTTTTTGATGGGCAGAAAGGCAGTTATGTCGAGGACGACGCCCCAAATGCCCTTGACCTGTACGGTACGAGCAAACGACTGGGTGAGATCGACAGCACTAATTGCCTTACCCTGAGAACGTCGATCATCGGTCGTGAACTCAAGACCTCGCACAGCCTTTTAGAATGGTTCCTTTCCAACCGTGGAAAGGCCGTCGATGGATACACCCATGCGATCTACAGCGGGCTTCCGACGATTGTTTTGGCGGATATAATAAAGAGGCTCATACTTTCCCATCCCGAGATCCAGGGATTGTTCCATGTGTCCAGCACTCCGATCAATAAATATCAATTGTTGGAACTCGTAAAAACAAAGCTGAACTTAAATATTGAAATTAGGCAAAACTCGGAATTTAAGATCGACCGCAGCCTCAATTCAGACCGATTTAGAAAGTTAACAGGGATAGTGCCCCCGGATTGGGATAAGATGATCGAACAAGTGGCCCTAGATCCGACTCCGTATGAAGAATGGCGAGCTAACGAACCCGCCTAAGCAAATAAGCTGATAACCGGTTAAGCCTTGAACCCCTATGGGTATTTTTTAGTCTCCATGTCTGTCTTTGTCGGAGACGTTGCCTTGGTATATCTCGCTGCCGGCAGAGACGAATTCGCGGGCCTTTTCACTCATTCCCACGGCCAGGGCCTTTTCGGCTTCGATATTTTGAGCGGCGGCGTATTCGCGGACGTCCTGGGTTATTTTCATCGAGCAGAAATGCGGGCCGCACATTGAGCAGAAGTGAGCGAGCTTTGCGCCTTCGGCGGGTAAGGTCTCGTCGTGAAATTCCTTTGCCTTTTCAGGGTCGAGGCCAAGATTGAACTGGTCTTCCCAGCGAAACTCGAAACGCGCTTTGCTGAGGGCGTTGTCGCGGTACTGGGCACCCGGATGTCCCTTTGCAAGATCTGCCGCGTGTGCGGCGAGTTTGTATGTGATCACGCCTTCTTTTACATCTTGCTTATTTGGCAAACCGAGATGTTCCTTGGGCGTTACATAGCACAGCATTGCCGTGCCGAACCAGCCGATCATCGCGGCACCTATTCCGCTGGTGATGTGATCGTAACCGGGAGCGATGTCGGTCGTCAGCGGCCCGAGTGTGTAAAATGGAGCTTCCCCGCATACCGCTAGCTGTTTGTCCATGTTCTCTTTGATCAGGTGCATCGGTACGTGCCCGGGACCTTCGATCATCGTCTGGCAATCCATTTCCCAGGCGATCTTTGTGAGCTCGCCGAGCGTGTCGAGCTCGGCAAATTGGGCCTCGTCATTCGCATCCGCTATGGACCCCGGCCGCAGACCGTCACCCAGCGAAAATGCCACGTCGTACGTTCGCATGATCTCGCAGATCTCGCGAAAACGTGTGTAGAGAAAACTCTCTTCGTGATGGGCGAGGCACCATTTGGCCATGATGGATCCGCCGCGGCTGACGATGCCAGTGGTGCGTTTCGCCGTCATTGGAATATACGGCAAGCGAACCCCGGCGTGGATAGTAAAATAATCAACGCCCTGTTCGGCTTGTTCGATCAGTGTGTCGCGGTAGATCTCCCACGTAAGTTCCTCGGCCTTGCCGTTAACCTTTTCGAGCGCCTGAAAGATCGGCACTGTACCGATCGGTACCGGCGAATTGCGAAGGATCCATTCGCGGGTCGCGTGAATATTCTTGCCGGTCGATAGGTCCATAACCGTATCGGCGCCCCACAGCGTCGACCACCGCATCTTTTCAACCTCTTCCTCGATGGATGATGCGACGGCCGAATTACCTATATTGGCATTGATCTTGACCAGGAAATTGCGGCCGATGATCATCGGCTCAGACTCGGGGTGATTGATATTCGACGGAATAATGGCCCTGCCGCGGGCGACCTCGTCGCGGACGAATTCAGGGGTTACGTATTCAGGGATCGCCGCACCGAAGGATTCGCCATTGTGTTGGTGGTTTAACGAAGAGCGGTCGCTGCGTTCTGACACGCGGACAAGAGTGTCCGCGTTCCGGCCGAGGTTCTCGCGGATGGCGACGAATTCCATCTCAGGCGTCACGATGCCCCGTCGGGCGTAATGCATTTGGGTGACCGCATGCCCCGGCTTTGCACGAAGCGGTGAGCGCTTGAGTGCCGGGAATTTCTCGAGGTTGTGGCTGGCGTTATTCAATTGTACACGCCTTGGGTCGTGCATTGCCGCCTCGGCTCCCTTCGTCAGATAACCGTTATCCTGCGGCTGCACTTCCCGGCCCTCGTATTCCTCGACGTCGCCGCGGGCCACTATCCATTGGCTCCGCAACGGGGGAAGTCCTTTGAGCACGCCGCAGTTTTGATTCGAATCCGTCCACGGCCCGCTTGTGTCGTAAACACGGACTGGCGGGTTCGGCTCGAGCGAGCCGTCCATTTCCCTTGACGGGCTTAAGGCAATTTCACGGAACGGCACCCGTAAGTTATGCCTATTGTGGTTGACGCCGTCGCCGTTAGTCTCTACGTAGATCTTACGGGACGCGGGCAGCTTTACCTGGTCGCTGATTTTTTCGGTATTTTCTGACATGTTTTTCTCCCTTCGTCGGTATTATCCGCATCAGGTTTTAGGGTAATGTTCTCGCATGGAACAACTCTCAGCTCTTGCAAGCTCCCCTGAAAACTGTATTGCACTTAAATTGTAAGGTAAACCGGCCGAATCACGAATTCCGGGCGACTTATTGTTTTGCCATTATTTTTAATTACAACCCCAGTGCCTTAGGCGTTATACTAACTGACGGTATGTTTGCTTTCTGCCAACAATATACAACATCGTTAAAATCTCCGGCCATAGTAGGCGGTATAGTGGCTATTCTCTGCCTGCAGCTGGCATTTACCATATCGAATTCCACGGGCGATCTTGCCTCCCAGAGCCTCCTGATCGTACTCAATGCGGATGCTCACATTAGGCCGATCCTGGCTCATCCGATAATTGGCCCGGCAAAACTCCATTCAGAAGATTTTGTCCCGGCTCGGGTATCGGACGAATCACGATACAGGTCGGATCGGCTCCGATCGATAATTCCCACCTCGAAAGTAAATTCGGCGATGTCTGAGCGGATCACGACATCACCTACGCGAAAGCCGCTTCCGGAGAGCCCGAAACAGGCGATTACTCCGAAGGATTCTACAGAACACTCGGCTTCGCGTTATATTGTGAAGATCGAAGATCCATATTCACCGTCGTCCTACCAGAGTTACGAGGTCACTGTGGCGGAGGTGTCCGTCAAGCCGAGAGCCGAGAAGCGGACGTTGATCGCCAAGGCCCTGCCGATCGTAAAGAAGCCCTATAAATGGGTGAAGGCAATCGGGTCAAAGCTTTTCTAAAAACAACTCTGAAAGATACTGGCCGCCGTCCTATGAGTCATATATGGTAAACGGGGCAAATTGCCGGGCGCGATTCGCACAGACGTTTCGCAGCAGGCCAGATTCAGGTAAACCCAACCGTTAGGAAAAGCCTCATAGTTTAAAGAGTTCAGATCATGACGGGACTGAAATTCGTCATTTTTTTTAATCCATTGCTGCTGAGCGCTCGCGCGGCAGCGGGAAAATTAACAGCGCCTGGCTATCGGGTGAGGAGGAAGTGACAAATGGCAAAATGTGACGTTTGCGGAAACGATTACTACTTATCTTTTGAGGTTATCACAGCTGGAAATACGCATACATTCGACTGTTTTGAGTGTGCGATCCATAAATTAGCGCCAGTGTGCTCAAATTGCGGCTGTCGGGTCATCGGACACGGTACCGAGGCAAATAAAACCTATTATTGCTCGGCATTCTGCGCGCGACAGGAGGGCGTAAAGGGCGCTGTCGATCACGTGCGTAAAGACGATCGGCAGACCGGAAGAATGCATGTTTGAGTAAGATCAATAGCTGGTTTGGTTTTGCATCAGACAGATTCGGCAACTCTGTTTGGGGGACAATTTAACGATGGATGATCCGTACGGGGGGAAATTTATCGAGGGGTGAAATATGACAAAAGTTGCAGTAGAAGAAGCACAGGAGCAGTTGACGAGGAACCATAAACGGGTCACGGTTATCGATGCCCGAAACGCCGAGGAGTGGAACAACGCCGATATCAAGGGCGGCGGAGCGATAAGAATAACGCCGGACGACGTCGCGGAACACATATCAGATCTAAGCCGGGACGATTACATCCTGGTCTACTGTACCTGACCGAATGAGCATTCGAGCACCAGTGTGGCGCTCACGCTTGAGGAACATGGTTTCGACGAGGTGCACCCGGTCATCGGCGGGTTCGACGCCTGGAAGGAAGCGGATCTTCCGGTGGAGCCTAAATAAGGACAAAAGGGAGTTGAATATGAAAACCGAAATGATATGGGGAAGTTTGGCCGGAATCGGTACGGGTGCGGCCGCAATGTATTTTTTGGATCCTGATCGAGGTGCGCGGCGGCGTTCGATATTTGCGGACAAGGTCGCCAGTACCGCTCGCAAACTGCCGCGCGCTTTCCGAGTCACAACCCAGGACCTGGCTAATCGAACGTACGGGGTTTTTGCAGAGACCCAAAGCTGGTTCCGTGACGACGACGCTTCCGACGAGGTTGTCGAGGCCCGGATCCGGTCAAAGATGGGAAGGGTCGTATCGCATCCGCACGCAATTAATGTTACCTGCGAGGACGGTAACGTTTCTTTAAGCGGACCGATCCTCGCGGATGAGGCCCACCGACTGATAAAGTGCGTTCGGTCGGTCGCGGGCGTCAGATCGGTAAACAACAATTTAGATGAACACAGATCTGCCGAGGGCGTCCCGGCCCTCCAAGGCGGCACACGACGTGAGCCGCGTTCCGAGTTTCTACAGGAAAACTGGTCACCGACCGCGCGGCTGCTGGCAGGAACGGCCGGCACCGCTGCGCTCACATATGGCCTCTTGAAACGAGACGCCGTCAGTATCAGTATTGCCACTCTGGGAGCCGCCGTACTTGCCAGAAGTGCAACAAATATCGAGTTTCAGCGCCTTTTCGGTTACGGCGGCGGGCGAAGAGCCGTAGATATTCAAAAAACGATAAACGTGGGGGCCCCGATCGACGTAGTTTTCGCACTATGGGCTAATTTTGAGAATTTTCCGAAGTTTATGGCCAATGTCGTGGATATCGATCTAATCGGTCCCGGAGAGTCTCATTGGAAGGTAAAGGGGCCGGCGGGATCCGTCGTGGAGTGGGACGCAGAGATCACGGTGGCAGAAGCCGACCGGACCATCGCGTGGAAATCGCGTCCCGGGTCAATCATCGATAACGCAGGGATCGTAAAATTTTCGGAAGTTTCCGATGAAACGGAAGTAAACATTAAGCTAAGCTACAATCCGCCGGCCGGAGCGATCGGCCACGGCGTGGCGACGATCTTCGGATCTGATCCAAAAACACAGATGGATGAGGACCTGATGAGGATGAAGAGTTTTCTCGAGACCGGACAACTCCCTCACGACGTCAATTCCGATCGCCAGTTCGACTCGGTACACTAATTTGAACAAGGAGGAAGTGATGGAAAATATACAGAAATCTGACCAGTGCCAGCATCCCGGATGTAAATGTCACCGCCCTTCGGTGGGTGACTACTGCAGCGATCATTGTCGAAATGCTCAAAAAGGCGGCATGGACAATGATTGTAATTGCGGGCATCCCGAATGTATGGATTAAGGGCAAAGATTTTGATTCTTTAGGAGGTAGATAGAATGGAGCATGGTACAAAACAAGAGGCCCAACCGGAGGAAAATCCACAAACACAGACCCCACCCTCGCGTTTAGCGGGCTGGAATCAGCCGGAGGGGAGGCATTCGGGCGACCGGCCCATACCCGCGGATGGCAGATCTTCGCCCCCGGGCCCCCTATCGTTTCTCGACAGTCTCAGGTCGGAGATCGACCGACTGTTCAATGAATTTGGCTTCGGTCGGGGGCTGACATTTCCCAGTGTCGGCAGTTTCTCGGGGTGGATGGACTGGTCTCCCGAAACCGAGGTTCTTCACCGGGATAATGAGTTGGTCATAAGGGCCGATCTGCCTGGGCTCTCGAAGGACGACATTCAGGTGGATATAGAAGACGAGCACCTAACGATCCGCGGTGAGCGGCGCAGTGAACACGAGAGTGAGGCCAAAGGGTTTTATCAGTCGGACCGAAAATATGGCAGCTTTTATCGTTCGATCCCACTCCCCCGAGGGGTCAGAGACGAGGAGGCGACCGCGAGATTCGAAAACGGCGTTTTGGAGATCTTGATGCCGATGGTTGAGGCGAAGTCACAGGCCCGACGGATTGAGATTGGAAATCTATAGCCGTCGACCGGCTCTCGTCCGGTCCGGTCTGGGGGCCATAAGGCAGCGGGTATCTGAACGACGCGCCGGTACCTAGGTCGACTCGTCAGATAGCAAATCATCGCGTCAAATGTACAGTTTGCAACAATCTTTACTTTTTTGGAGTATTAAGATATTTGTATTGATATAGCGGAGATGAGATCGGTGTGCGGGTTTCCTGACTGCGTCAATGGCGATTGATCGGTTTTGAATGCATGTGCACTAATGGCTTTGACCCGCCCGGAAACGGCGACGAAGGGTCATTTTTAAGCACAAACATGGAAAACCGAAATACAATAGCGGGTCCGACCAATGAGAACGGCCCCCGTCCAGTATTAGGGACCTTTGACGCAGTGGCCCTAATTGTCGGGATCGTCGTCGGAGCCGGGATCTTTAGTTTTCCTTCCCTAGTAGCGTCCAATACGGCAACTGCAACAACCTTTATATCCGTATGGGTGCTCGGCGGCCTTATATCATTGATCGGTGCGCTTTGTTACGCCGAGCTGTCGTCGGGATTTCCGAGCGCCGGGGGCGATTATCATTTTCTCAAGAGGGCCTTCGGTGACAAACTGTCTTTCCTATTTGCATGGGCTCGGATGAGCGTAATACAGACAGGTTCGGTAGCCATCCTTGCGTTTATCTTCGGCGACTATGCCACGCAGATCTACGGTCTGGGCGAATACTCACCCATGATCTACGCGGGCCTGCTGATCGCAGCACTGACCGTCATCAATATTATAGGCATTCAATTCGGATCCGGTGTTCAGAAATTGCTGACCACGCTGCAAATAGCCGGTGTGGTTACGATCATTGTTGCAGGATTATTCTTTGCCCCGGCCGTCGGGACCCTTACCGGGGAAAGCGCCCCATCCGGACCGGGAGTCACGACACTGGGTCTGGCTATGGTCTTTGTTCTTTTAACTTTTGGAGGTTGGAACGAAGCGGCTTATATTTCCTCGGAAATGCGGCGTGGGAGACGGCAAATAGCGAACGCTTTAATTCTGGGGATAGCCGTTATTACCACCCTCTATGTACTTATAAACTTCGCATATCTTAATGTGCTGGGACTGGAAGGCGTTGCATCGTCAAGCGCAGTTGCGAGTGACGTAATGCGCCTGACGTTTGGAGAAGGTGCTGCCTGGGTTATCGGTGTCATGATCGCGATCGCGGCCATTACCTCGGCTAATGCAACCATCTTTACAGGCGCCAGGACTAACTACGCTCTCGGGCGAGATTTCAGAGCTTTCAGAATTCTCGGTCAATGGAATGACCGGGCAGACTCTCCGATCAACGCGTTTATAGTACAGGGAATGATCGCCCTGGCACTGGTTGGCCTAAGCATTTTGACGCGGGAAGGGATAAAATCTATCGTTGATTATACTGCACCTGTTTTTTGGTTTTTCTTTCTAATGGTAGGCATTTCGCTTTTCGTCCTCCGACGGAAGGAGCCTGATGTTGAGAGGCCGTTTCGTGTGCCCTTTTATCCGATCGCACCGATCGTATTCTGTGCAACGAGCCTCTATTTGCTATATTCGAGTCTAATGTACACTGGTTTTGGCGCGCTTGTTGGCGTAGCGGTTCTTGGGCTCGGGGCGTTGATCCTGGCGGCACTGCCCGCCTTGGAAAATTTGAATAAAAAGGATGAGATCAGGAGAAAAGAAGATGAAATTTCCGCAACTTAGAGTTTTCGGTCTGTTAGCTGTTCTGGCAGTTTTGGTAGCTGGGTGCTCACCAAGCTCCACGAGCGGCACGAATAATACCGCAACAGCCAAGGCTAATTCGGACAATACGGTCCCTCCGGTACAAGGCGAATCGCCGACGGGGTCGGCAAAACGCGAACTCGATGTGCCGTACGTCCCCACGCCTGAAGCTGTAGTCGATGCAATGCTGTCTATGGCGAAGGTAACCGGCGACGATGTGCTATATGACCTTGGCTCTGGAGACGGACGAATACCTATCAAGGCGGCGGCCAAATTCGGCACACGCGGTGTCGGGATCGACCTGAATCCCGTTCGCATTGAGGAAGCCAATGCGAACGCGAAAGCGGCGGGTGTTACCGATAAGGTCCAATTTATCGAAGGAGATATTTTTGAAGCGGATTTCAGCGAAGCGACGGTTGTAACCCTGTATCTGCTCCCGGGTGTAAATCTTAAACTTAGACCGACGATCCAAAATATGAAGCCGGGGACACGCGTCGTTTCGCACAATTACGACATGGGTGATTGGGCCCCGGAAAACTCAAGGACGATAAAAGTCAACGGTACTGA
Source organism: Pyrinomonadaceae bacterium (assembly GCA_041745615.1). GTDB lineage: Bacteria > Acidobacteriota > Blastocatellia > Pyrinomonadales > Pyrinomonadaceae > OLB17. The sequence continues at coordinate 202,076 of JBGTIP010000019.1, forward strand.
CCATTATGTATATTTCTGGCGAGTACCGGGGAAGAAATAATCGGTATCTTTGTCAAAACTAAAGAATTCGGAGGAAATATGAAATCTCACTATCGGATCTATCTCGCATTTTTAGTACTTCTAATCGCTACTGCAGGGGTTTTTTCTCAGGCCGAGGGCCCGGCACGGGCACCGGATGTACCCTATGTTCCTACACCCCCTGAGGTCGTCGATGCTATGTTGAAAGCGGCAAGCGTAACAAAGAACGACATTATTTACGACCTGGGCAGCGGAGACGGCAGAATCGTGATCGCGGCAGCCAAAAATTATGGAGCTACCGGGTTGGGGATCGATATCAACCCCGCGCTCGTTGCAGAAGCCACACAGAATGCCGAGAGGGAAAAGGTCGCCGACAAAGCGAAGTTTAAAGTCGGAGACCTATTCGAACAGGATCTAAGCAAGGCGACAGTAATCACACTTTATCTTTTGCCGGACATTAACCTTAAGCTTCGACCGAAGCTCCTGGCGTTAAAACCCGGCACCCGAATTGTCTCTCATGCATTCCACATGGGCGACTGGAAACCGGAGCGTACGATCGATGTGAACGGGCGCACCGTATATTTTTGGCGAGTTCCGAAACCGGAACCGGCAAAGACAGATAAATAATGACGGCTCGGAAAGCTCGTCATAGGTAATAAAAAGAACAAGGAGGTAAGCAATGAACAGAAACACTGCATTTTGGGGAACAATCGCAGGCATCGGAGCCGGGGCCGCAGCAATGTATTTCCTTGACCCAGACAGGGGAGCACGTCGACGCGCTCTGGTCCGGGATAAGGTCAACAGCAAAGCGCTGAAGGCGTCAAGAGCCATAACCGCTAAGAAAAATGACTTGGCCAATCGTGGTTACGGGATGATGATGGAGGCAAAAAACCTGCTCGACCTTCCCGCAATGGGAACGGAAGAGGAGTCGAGAACTTCGCAAGCCGGCGGAGAGGTCGACGCTGAAAACGAGGCTCGAAGCCACCGCCCCTCACATTAGAACGATATACTGATATCTATACAACCCCAAGTACATGGCCTAGACATACATGTACTTGGGGTTATTTTGTCTTGCCTCCCCTTTTTACCTCGCGGGTGGTGTTGAATATTGTAAGGAACAAAACATAACGATAACGGCACTGTTAATTAGAATCGGCATTTGATTCGAAACTTACTTATTAAACGGAGGAGATATGAAAAAGTTAATGATGATCGCGATATGCGGCCTCTCAGCGGCTTTGCTCGCATCGTGCGGATCTGAAACGTCTGTCAACGTTAATGCCGACGTAGACGCAAATCGGGCGGCGATGAATACCACCGGCGGCGCCATTTCGAATGCCGCAAACACGGCTGCCAATACCATGAGCAACACTGCCGCTGCACTGACAACTGAAAGTCCGGAAGACTTTATGGCCACGGCGGCCCATAGCGGCATGGCGGAAGTCGAACTGGGTAAGCTCGCTGCCGAAAGAGGGCAAGATCCTGAGGTAAAAAAATTCGGTCAGATGATGGTATCCGACCATGGAAAAGCGAACGCGGAACTTAAGGCCCTGGCCGCAAAGAAAAACATACAGTTGCCTACGGACCTGGGGCCGCATCGAGGAACGATGGAGGATCTAAGGGAGCTTACGGGAGCGGAATTCGACCGTGAGTATGTAAGTGCGATGGTCGAAGCCCACGAGAACGACGTAGAACTCTTTGAGTCACAGGCGGAGAATTCGGCCGATCCGGATGTGAAAGCCTTCGCTGCCAAGACTCTGCCAGTGCTGCAGAAGCATCTTGAACAGATCAGGTCGATACAGGCTAAGCTGAAGTAAAGAACACCTCCCGCAGGGGGCAAGTCTAGGTTGATCGCGCAGTCAGGAGGCCCCCGCTGAAGAACCATGCTGCTCCCATCATGTTCTTCGGTATAATTATCATAGACGGGGCGGCCGATCGTACGATGGGCCTATGTTACTCCGTGCAATTAGCCTGTCTTCGGGTGATAAACGTTTTTATGATGAGAACTGTAGTCCTGGTTTTTATGGCGGCCCTGGCGTTTGGCTGTGGGAACGCCGCCCCGACTGGAGCGGCCGAAAATGCCGAATTTCAATCGCAGGAGGGTGTAAAGTTTCGCCCGGAAGTCCTGGCTTCGGGACTGGAGGTGCCATGGGGATTTGCATGGCTTCCGAATGGGGACCTGCTCTTAACGGAGCGGCCCGGACGTGTCAGGATCATCGAATCCGGCAAATTGCGCCCGACGCCGCTCTATAATGTCCCGGACGTCGAACCCTCGAGCGAAAGCGGGCTGATGGACATCTCCCTCCATCCGGATTTCGCCTCGAACGGATTTGTTTATTTAGCGTACTCGTACCGGCAGGATGGCCGCCGGGTGAAGGTCATGAGGTACAACCTCAAAGACAATGCGTTTTCTGACGCGAAGGTTATCATCGACAATATCCCCGGTGCACCTAACCACGCCGGAATGCGCGCCCGTTTTGGGCCGGACGGCAAACTTTACATTACAACGGGCGATGCTACCGACTGGGACCTGGCGCAGCAGATGGATTCCCTCGCGGGGAAAACCTTGCGGCTCAATGACGACGGCTCTGTGCCGCCAGATAATCCATTTGTTCAAATGCCGGGTGCCCGGCCCGAGATCTGGAGCTTTGGCCATCGCAATGCCCAGGGCATCGCCTGGCAGCCGGGGACGGGGCTGATGTTTCAAACCGAGCACGGCCCGAGCACCTTCGAGGGCATGGGTTCGGGTGGTGACGAGGTGAATATAGTCGAAGCCGGCCAGAATCTAGGCTGGCCGGTGATCCATCACAATGAAAAGCGTGACGGAATGATCTCGCCCCTGCTGGAATATTCGCCGGCGTGCGCGCCTGCGAGTGCTATGTTTTATGACGGTGATGAATTTCCGGCCATGAAGGGCAACTTCTTTTTCGGCTGCCTACGCGGAGCAAGGATAATACGCGTCGTTCTCGACGGCCGCAGAGTCGTGCGGCAGGAGAACATGCTCGAAGGCGTTTATGGCCGCATCCGCGAAATGGCCGAGGGGCCGGACGGATTTATCTATTTCTCCACCTCGAACCGTGACGGCCGCGGACGTCCGGCGGCTGGTGATGACAAGATCGTCAGGCTTGTGCCGGTCAAATAACGGGCATACGAAGAATACCGGGATCGATCACCCTTTGGTATTCCCGGTTCTCTGGTCTTCGGCGATCAGCAGTTTCCTCGCCTCTTCCAGTGCGACAAGACGCTCTTCGGTCATCCGCGGGTAATGGAGATCCATAGAACTCAGGGTTTGCACGATCACTTCAGAAACCGCGAGCCGCGTGAACCATTTCTTATCAGCGGGAATGATAAACCAGGGCGATCTATCGGTAGACGTGGCCTGGATCGCTTCGGTATAAGCCCTCATATAATCATCCCAGTGGCCTCGTTCTTTGACATCGCTCGCCGAGAATTTCCAATTCTTTTCCTTTTCATCGATCCGCGAGAGGAATCGGGCCTTCTGCTCGTCCCTCGACACATTCAAGAAGAACTTGATTACGTGAATGCCGTTCTCATAGAGGTGGTCCTCCCAATCGCGGATGTGCTTGAAGCGTTTCTTCCAAATATCCTTATCGTTCCTCGCGTATTCCGGCAGAGGCTGGCTTTGAAGGATGGCAGGATGCACCCTCACCACGAGGACCTCTTCGTAATGCGAACGATTGAAAATGCCGATCATTCCGCGCTCAGGAAGATTCTTCTGACACCGCCAGAGGTAATCGTGATCGAGCTCCTCCTTTGAAGGCTGTTTGAATGAAACGACATGACAGCCCTGGGGATTGACGCCGCTCATCACGTGCTCGATCGCCCCGTCTTTACCGGCGGCGTCCATCGCCTGAAAGATTATCAGCAGCGAATGAACATCCTGAGCGTAAAGCATGTCCTGAAGCACTTTCAGCCGCCCGACATTTTCCTGAAGGTCCTTTAGGGCGTCCTTTTTGTCGGAATAATCGCCCGTGAAATCGGTTGGGTGTTTGGCAAGATCGACCTTTGCCCCCTCGGCTATTCGAAATTTATCAATTTTCATTGGTGCACAGATTAACACAGATGAATTCCGGGTTTTAATCCTTCGATTTTCTGATCCGGACCGAGCTGCCCGGACACCCTTGTAGTGTCGATCCATGGGCTCGATAAAATAAGGCCCTCAACCGCCCAGAGGTGAACGTAGTTTTGCCGTTCCCGCCGTGATACGATATTCAATTACGCTTGGCGAGAAGTTTATGAATATCGGCATTACGGTTTATCCAACATACGGCGGCAGCGGGATCGTCGGGTCTGAGCTTGGCCGCGATCTGGCGGACCGGGGACACAATGTCCATTTTATCTCGTCTTTTTTGCCGACTCGTTTGACCGAACTTAGCGAACGCATCCATTTTCACGAGGTGGAAATGATGTCATATCCGCTTTTCGAACATCAGCCGTATGACCTTGCGTTGGCTACCAAAATGGCAACCGTCGCCCGTGCCGAAAAGCTGGATCTGCTGCATGTTCATTACGCCATACCACATTCGATCTCGGCGATACTTGCTCGCGAATCTATCAAACAGAAGCGTTACGTGCCGGTCATCACCACATTGCACGGGACCGATATCACGCTGGTCGGTGCGGACCGCTCATACCTGCCGATCACGCGATACGGGCTGCAGCAGTCGGACGGCGTGACGGCCGTTTCAAAATTTCTCAAGCAGGCGACTATCGAGACTTTCGATTTTGATGAGATCGAGGTCATCCCGAATTTCATCTGCGAAAAGCACTACCGCCGGCTTGAGGATTCGCCGCTAAGGGCCGAGCACAGCCCGAACGGCGAGCGGCTGCTGGTCCACGTTTCAAACTTTCGTGCCGTAAAACGTCCCGCCGACTGTGTCGAGATACTTGCCAAGGTCCGCGCCGCGGGTGAAAATGCCCGGCTTATTATGGTCGGCGACGGGCCCGAGCTTTCCGCTGTTACCTACCGAGCCGAACAATTGGACATGAACGGCTCGGTCGTATTTGTCGGGAAACAGGCGAATATCTCGGATTACCTCGGGATCGCCGATGTTTTCCTTCTGCCGTCGGAACTCGAATCGTTCGGCCTTGCTGCACTCGAAGCCCAAGCTTGTGAGGTTCCCGTTATCGCAACACGCATCGGCGGTATTCCGGAGGTCGTGAATGACGGCGAAAGCGGCTTTCTCAGTGATGTCGGCGATGTCGAAAAGATGAGCCGGGATACCTTGGTGCTGCTTCGCGACGAGGGCCTTCGCCGGACATTTGGCGAGAAGGGCCGCGAGCTTGCTGTCCAGAGATATTCCACTTCAAAGATCATCCCGCAATATATTGCTTTCTACGAAAAGATAGTAAACGGCAGTCAGTTGTCAGTTGTCGGTGGTCGGTAGTCAAAGGTCTTCGCATTTTGCTGCTGACAACCGACCGCTGGCAACTGGCAACTGTTTCCTTATGCTCAAACGTTATATGCACAATCAGGAACGGCATTTCGCGATGCTCAATGATAATCGCGTGGTGCAGCCGTTCGAGTGGGGTTTCGAGTATATCGGCGGCAATCCCGACGACGAAGAGCCTCACCAACTGTTCTCGCGATACGCAGCTGAAACGGTGAAAAACAGCGATGCGTTCTTTTTCTCGCCTGAGATCGGGGATTTCAGTTCTGAGTCCCGGCTTCAGCCGGCTGAAGATGGCCCGCTAAAGCGGGGACTCAGAACTGAGGGACTCGAAACACTGACATGGACGAGCGGTATTGAAACGCCCTCGGTCGAGAACAACACAGCCTACGCTACTTATTTCCCCCGGGCCGGAGCAAAGTCGGCAGTACTTGTCCTGCCGCATTGGAATGCAAAGGCCGGTACCTATTTCGATCTCTGCAAGCTCTTCAATAAGCTGGGATTTTCTGCACTCCGATTGACTCTGCCCTACCACGAAGAGCGGATGCCGCCTGAGCTGGAGCGGGCTGAGTATCTGGTCGCTCCGAATGTCGGCCGTACGCTGCAGAGCCTGCGTCAATCGGTTGTCGATACGCGCTCAGCCGTTCAATGGCTTAAGCAGCAGGGTTACGAAAAGATCGGCATCGTCGGTACCAGTATCGGATCGTGCGTTGGGTTTTTCGCCTTTACGCACGATATGGACCTTGATGCCGCCGTTTTTAACCACGTGTCGGGATACCCGGCCGATGTGGTTTGGCGGGGGCTTTCGACCTATCACGTCAGGGAAAGCTTTGGCGATAACCTTACCCTCGATGAGCTTCGCGAATACTGGCTGCCCATCTCGCCGATGTCGTATCTCGAACGCCTCGCAACGCTCCCGCCCCGGCCGCAGCGTTATATCTACACTCTCTACGACCTCAGTTTCCCCGTAGACCTCTCACGCGACGTCCTCCGCGAATTAAAACGGCTCAAGATCAAACACAGCCGCGCCGCCATCCCCTGCGGCCATTACACACTCGGCGAAAAGCCGTGGGTGTATATGGATGCGTTCAAGATCGTTTCCTATCTACGAAAACACCTTCGGTAACGGCCAAACACGCCCAAAAGATCGTGTTTTTGTCCCGCGGCGGAACAGCATAATTCCGCTAACTCCTCTAGATAGTGATACATACGGGAATTGTCCGTGTACCAGGCGTTTTCTGGGATTGCGAATATTAGCTTGGCAAATGTCCGCCGTGTCCGGATATTCCGTATGTGCATTGTCAAAGATCTACCAAGCCAAGTGGCCTAGGTAACATTATAGAATGTTGCATCTCAAAGCAAGAGTTTTATGCATGCAACAAGGTTCCGGGAAATAAATGCTGACGCCCTCTTTTCATGCTGATGTATTTTACTGTGCCCTACCTTAAAAGCTCCCAGTGCTCATCGTGGATGAGCGATTCACCGTGTCTGAGGTTTCTAAGCGGCGATAACGTTTCGATCTCGACGAAACCTCCATCTGTGTAGAATTCAAAGTTGGAATTCATATCCGGGTAAACCGCCCCCTCGATGTACTCCGACCTTTTGGTGAATCTCAGGCCGTTCCAATCATATGCGGCCCAACCTTGTTTGTTGAGGACGCCGAACTTTTGTGCTCCCGCGGCTTTCTCGTCAACAGCGAGCCGGATACTTTCTTTTTCAAAGCTCCAACGAGGGTCGGTAAAGTCTGTGTACGGCCAGAGGGCCATCGAACGGACCGGCAGCAGATTGTCTGGGCTGTAGCCGGCAAGTGGTTCATTTGGGACAATGACAACACCGCCGCGGCGCATTATGGTGAGAGCCCAGGCGGCGATCTCAAACTCGCTGTCACCGCGGTTGATCAGTCTGTGAGCGATCGTCGCAGCAGAGCCGGTTTCGGCAAGCGAAACCGTCATCTCCTTATCGACCGGATAGCCTTTTCCGACCGGTGACCGGAAAACGGCAGAAAAATCGCTTACTTCTTCGTATTCTATCGGTCTATTGTCCGGATCGTATGACAGCGGCATATTCTCGGGCGCGACCCACAGACGATGCCCGCCGTATGGCCTCCAGGTGCCGATCGCGGTCTCGACGGCCGCCTGTGGATGCCAGCCCAGAATGTTCTCGCCGTCCTCATATCCGAAAAAAAGCACTCGTGGGCCCATCTCGGTAGAAACGATAAGCCGTGCATCGCCGTTAGAGATCTGCACACAATTAGGCACATCCTGATATTCAACCATGCTGATCATGATCAGATTATAATCCTTCCTGATGAAGAGTTTTAACGCTTTTCCAACTACTCTTCTAATACACTCATCAAAACAATGCTGTAGTTAAATTAGACACCTAGCAACCCCTTTCGTTCCAGCTTTCATCAAGAGAGTGCTAAAATTGTGGCACCTTTTTGAATGAGCGCCATCGCGGAAAAACATAAAAATACGGTTAGAGAAGCGATCGAGCATTTGATCTCGCGGGCGGAAAATGCGCGGGGGCTTTCGGGTGACGATATTGCGGGCCGGGTTGAGGCGACGGTAGAGAAGTACCTGCTTCGTGATAATCCTAATGCAGCACACGTCGAGATAGAGGATTTTGTACATGACATCCGGGCCGACGATCTGTGCCTGATAATCGCGTGCGAAAGAGGGGATGAAAAGGCGTGGGAGGACCTGGTAGCCGGGTTTGATGCGACGGTTAGGTCCGCCGCACGAAAGATCTCATCCAACAGCGAGGATGCCGAGGACCTGGCAAGCTCTATCTGGGCCGAGCTTTACGGCCTGCGGGTCGACGCTGACGGCAAAAAAAAGAGCAAGCTTGCATATTACTCGGGCCGCGGATCGCTTGCGGGCTGGCTGCGGGCGGTGGTATCGCAGCTCGCTGTCGACGAATTCAGGAAGCAGGCAAAGTTTGTCCAGGTTGAGGAAGACCGCGAATTTGAGAACCTAGCTAACGAGGCAGGCAACAGCGATAACAACCATTTTGTCTCGCACACCGACACGCCCGAAGAGATCTTTACCAGCGGGCAGACCTCGGACGATGTAACGGCTGCACTTGCGGCGGCGATCGATGCGCTCGACGCCGAGGACCGGCTAATATTGAAGATGTATTATTTCGACGATCTCAAGCTAAAGGAGATCGCCGCGACCTTTGGCTATCATGAGGCAACCGCCAGCCGCAGGCTTGCCCGTGTGCAGTCAGATATACGTAAACAGGTGGAAAAGGGGCTTCGCGAGCGGCACGGATGGACGGAGATCGAGGTGAAAAATCATCTTAGCGAGACGGCGGCCAAGCTGGGCATAAACCTCGAAACGATGTTTGCCGTATTTATGATCGCCGCGTTTGTGCAAGATTTTTGGTTTTGAAGCGTTCTTATGTTGGGTTACGAAACCTCTGATCCGCAGGGAAGTCGAGCGGTGAGAGTGAAAAAGCAATAGTCATGGTCTCTCATCGACTCGACGACTCTGCGGTTAGGAAATTTGATGGAACATGAATTCGACAAAGAAATGGATGCCATTCTGCGAAAAGCGCGGGCCACTGGAAATGTGCCCGCCGCTTCGCCGCATCTGGGTGCGGATGTGATCGCCGCATTTGCCGAGAATGCACTGCCGGAGCGATCAAGATCGCAGTACACGATGCACCTGGCGGATTGCGACCGGTGCCGGAAGATACTCTCTCAGACAATTTCGATCAGCGACGGTGCGGCGGAACCAGCCGCCGCAGTGCCAATCGCCGCGGCGACGGCGGAAGCTTCAATCCCGTGGTATAAGGCAATATTCAGGACACCTAGTCTGGCGGTCGCGATGGGCGGGTTAATTCTTGTATTTACAGGCGTATTGGGGTTTTTGGTCATACAGAATAACCGGGACGCACAAAATTCGATCGTCACGCAGGTGACTGAACAGGAAGCACAGCCAGGGGGCCCTTCAGTGTCAGATGACTCGGCGTTTTCGGCCAATTCGAATGCTGCGATGCAGGCGGATACGGAACAGGAGGGGACGTCAAATACGGCCACATTCCCAGCTGCCATTGCAAATACAATGGCTAATACCTCGATAGGAACCACCTTCGGCGAGGCAGCAAGAAAGCCGGTGAGTGAAACTGCACCAGCCCCGGCCACGGAAATGAGCGTGACGGGCCGGCAGGTGGACGAGCTGCCGTTAGCCACACGGCAAACATCTCCCGTCACTCTTGACAGCGTAACTGCAGACGAGGCGAAAAAGGACGATGAGACCCGCCAGGCCGAGCGAAGCGATGCCAGCCTGGCAATGAAAAGAAAGGAAGCCGATACCGCGCGGGCGCGTGATCTGCCGCCCGCGGCAGCAGAATCAGGGCCCGGCCGTTCAGGTCCGGTCCAGATGCAGTCGAACCAGAACGCTCGCAACGTTAGCCAAATGAGCGTCATTCGCACAGTTAGCGGCCGTAAATTCACCAACCGCGACGGTGCCTGGTACGACACGGAATATAATGATCAGGCCACCACCAATGTGAGGCGCGGAACGGAAGATTTCAAGAAACTCGATTCCGGCCTGCGGTCGATCGCCGATCAGATCGACGGCGTTGTGGTGGTTGTTTGGAGGGCTAGAGCCTATAGGATCCAATAGCCCTCGAGAGCATTTCGCAAAAAAAAAGGGAACGGGCCTAAACACCCGTTCCCTTTTCCATCAGATCGAACCTCGATCAAGATCGATAGTCAGAGAAACTGCGTCGGAAACTATCGAGATCAGCGAGAGCTTTATCATAATCCCGCTGTTTCTTTAGAATTTTCTCATGCTCCTTAGCGGTAATGACTCCGTCTCGCATCGCCTTTGCCCGCTCATTTTTTAGCTCTCTCAGTTTCTTATCAACCTTGCTTTCCCTCTTGTACTTTTCCCGTTCGTACTTTTCACGAGGGCTTGCGGAGCGAACCCGATAGAACGGGCTGTGCCACGGATCGTATCGGTTGAACCAGAATGGGTCGCGATAAATGATCGGCCTAACGATTATCGGACGGACCACACGCTTTCGGTTTTGTGCCTCAGCCGGCATTACTGCCAGACCCGAAATAAATAGGAATAAGATCGAGGCTATAATTCCAAAACGTTTAACATTAATCATAAAAAAACCTCCCTTGTAATGCAGTCGCCCCGGCATTAATTCAAGAAGGTTATTCTAGGGAGAGCCCCTCGATAAAGCCGGAGAGGCTTGCGGTAATAAGATGAAATGCCAGTGGGCATCGTTGCAAACATTCGGCTTAACGAAAGGGTGCTGTCAGGCTGGCGATTCTGTTGTAGAATAGACAATGCCGGCCCCCGGCCATGAGAAATGAATATCGTCGGCTTTGCATTGTGTTTAGAAAACTCGGGCTGCGAGGATCTTGAACTTAACAAGATCTATCCTGTGATCGAACCGGAAGAAGGTGATCCAAGTGACTATCTGCGTGTCGTCGACGAATCGGAAGAAGACTATATCTATCCGCGGTCGATGTTCGAGCTCGTTAGTATATTGGCGACGAGCGGCCACCGGGTGGTGGAAAACCTCGCTGCATGATGCGGATACGCCGTGAGTCCGATTGATTAGAATATATCGCATGAAGCTGTTGTTTTTGCTTTTTGTAGGTTTCATCTCCCTGACTCAGGTTTCCGCGCAAACCGCCTGGCAGGCGGGTCTCGATTCGCGCATCAATTTCTATCAGACCACTGATTTCGGCATCGTGCTGGCTGGCACAGAAAAGAGCCTGTATGCCATCGACGGGCAGACGGGCGAGAGTCTGTGGCGGCGATCGACCGGCAGGATAAACGAGACGGCTGTGACGCCGGTGCCGGGAACGGACCTGATACTTTTTTCGAGAGATCTGGGCAGCAGATCGAGGCTCGAGGCGGTCGACCTGCTGACCGGTGCGAGGATCTGGGAAAGTGAAAAGGTCAAGGGCGATGTGATGCAGCTTGCCGTCGACCCGGAACACGACCTGATCGCCGTGGTGCTGGTAAGAGACCCGCGAGGTGATTCTGGAAAGACGTTCAAGAAAAAGCCGGTGACGCATGTCTTGCAGTTATCGACCGGCGAAGAGCTTTGGAAACGCGACTTTGACAGTTCGATCGAGATGATGCCGACCCGCTTCGGCGAGGATATCGGCAAGGTCGATCATACGCTCGACAACTATCGGGCACCGCTGCTGCTCGACGGACGGCTATTTCTTTTTTACGAGGGTTCAACGTCATACGACGCGCGGACGGGCAAGGAAAAGGAACGAGAGAAATTCAAGATAAACGAGGACGGCCTTGCACTGACCGAGGCCGACCCTGTTTTCGACGACCGGCACGTTTATGTTTCCGGTAAGGGGAGCATTCGCGCGATCGACCGGCGGACAGGGCAGGATGTCTGGAAGGCAGGCGACCTCGGTATCTCTGCCGAAATGGCCCAGATCGGCAATATTTTGTATGTACGCACCGGCGGACAGTTCACACGGCTCAAGGATGGCGAGCTAAAGGAAAAAGGCCCGTTCGGCGTCTCGGCCATTGACACGATCAATGGCAAAACGTTGTGGCGGTATAAGGGGGCGGATAAGGGGCTGACAAATTTTGTTTTCTCGGACGAGAATACGATCGTGATCGCCGACAAGGATGACCTGATAACGATCGATGCCCGGACCGGCAAACGGATAGCTAAACGCGATCATAAGGTCGATAAAGCGCAATTCGTTCTCATAAATGAGGCCGGACATGCCGTGGTCGGCGGCCGGAACGAGATCGCGGCGTTCGATGTCAGAGACATGAAAAGACCAGAGTATTGGAGGGCAAGACACACGGCCCCGGGGCGCGGTGTTTTTCGTACGGTGAGCGGCATCGCCCTGCGGGCGGCTGCGTTGTACTTTCGGTACGGCGGCATAGCCACATCGGCATTTAGTCTTGCACGCGGCGGGCTGAGCCTGGCATCGGCCGCAAACTCATTTCGATGGTCGGGGCTTCGAACACGATTCGGATCGGTAAACCTGACATCGCTTGCCAGCAGCTCGGCGAGAAACTATGTCACGGGTCGAATTTATTCTTACGGTTCACTCGGACGGACTCCGAATCTTTTGGCGAGATTTCGTGGGCTTGATCTGGCGATCCCGAACGCAACCGACATTCGCGGCCGTGTGATCGGCAGTGCCATCAGCCGGGCGACACCCTCACGGGACGATGTGCAGGAGAGCGTCTTCGACCGTCTCGACCCGGCTCGCCAGATGGACCGCTTTTCGGACTACTTGCTGCGTAGAAAACGCCTCGCTGAGCTGCGTGCGAACCTTATGTATTTTTACACCGACCTGCCGAAGCCGTATGACAAAAAGGGCCTCGTTGGTGTAAACGTTCACACCGGTCGCGATACGAGATATGCACTCGTTTCGGACCCGGACCCAATGTTTGTAACGGACGAAACGTCCGGGCTGCTGTACTCAGCGGATGGCAGCAAGCTGCAGGCGTTTTCGGTCATTGACAGATGACGTTTCCTGTCTAACTGCACGACCCCTAGATCTTATTTCTTCCCGTAGAGTGCCTCGACAGCCAATACAGTGTCCGATTCTGCCCACGCGTTCTTGAATTCACGACTAACCAAATTAGCTGACGTCGTTTTACCCTGCTTATTGAGCGACTCTGCGAGTCCAAAAAGCGCCCGGCCATTGCGAGGGTTTCGATTGAGCTCTTCTCGATATGCCTTCTCAGCTTCAGCGAATTGTCCGTCGCGCAGCAGGGCTCGCCCGAGCCATTCACGCACGGGAAGATCCCAGTCGGGCGGCTCCGCGTAATTTACCTTGGCCTCCGAGGCGGCGGCAGCACGGAGCATATCGATGGCTGCTTTGCGATCACCGCGCGCCAGTGCGATCTCGCCTGCCAGCATCTCTTCGCCCACTTTTAGTGCGACACTTACCGGGGTAGTGAATAATGACGCGGTGGCCGGGATCTTAGGTGCTGTCGTACGGAGCTCTGCCAGCTCTTTTTCGGCCTCGTTGAGTTTACCTGTGTTTGCAAATGCAAGTCCCCGAGATATGTGCCAGAACGCGTGGGTGATCAACATTCCATCGGCGGGCTTGGGGTACTTCATGACCTCATCCCATTTATGAAACCGCGTGAGGACGACCAGCGGGTACGGCATGAACATCTCCAGCATCGGCATCGAGGCGACGTTCGGGCCGACATTGGCGGAAAGCTCGTTGGCGGCCTTTATCGCGCCGGCGTAATTGCCGTGTGCTGCCTGTGACGAGGCAAGCATGTGGATGTTGTGGTTGTAATACATGAGTGGATAGATTCCACTCGCCCCGCTCCTCGAGATGTAGTTTCGATCGGCCACTATTGCCAGTTCATTGCTTTTGACAGCTTCGGCCCATTCGCCGGTTCGCAGGTAGATGTGAGAGGGCATGTGAACGAGATGACCTGCGTTCGGGGCGAGGCCCATCAATTTATTCGCAGCGGCCGTCCCACGTTCGGGGTTTGGGCTCGCCTCGATCGCGTGGATGTAATAGTGATTTGCACCGGTGTGATTCGGATTGCGCTTTAGCACGGCTTCAAGTACCGAAAGTATCTCGAGCGTGTCTGCGGCGGGTTTGCCATCCAGCGACCAGAGTTGCCATGGCCGCAGGTTCATCATGCTTTCAGCATAAAGAGTGGCCGCGTCAAGATCGTCTGGATACTTTTTGGCAAGCTCCGACATGGCCAAACGATAATCCGCAGCCAGCTTTTCCTTATCCGCATTGGGGTCTTTGGAGTATCGTTTTGCAAGTGCATTGATATAGGCCTGTTCGGCTTCACTCGCCTTTGGTGCAAGCTCTAGTGCCTTTTGCAGATTGACATATGCAAGGCGAAATCGGTCCGTGTTTCCCGGATCGTTGTAGTTAGCGCCTTGCCCGAGCGACATTCCCCAATAGGCCATTGCGAGATCCGGATCGAGCTCGGCCGCCCGACCGAATGACGCTACCCCTTCGTCATGATTGAATGCATAGAGATAGGCCAGACCCTGGTTGAAGTATTTCTGGGCTTCGGCATTTTTTGTCGACACAGGGTGGTCGACAGTGCCGAGTCCAGTATCTAGCCATACCACCCGTTTTGGCGGCGGAGCATCGTTAGTGCCATGTTCGTGTTGGGAGTTTGCGAGGGAGACGAGTAAAAGTACCAGGAAAAACCCTTTAAGTTTCATCACTTGTGACTCCTTCAGGCCAATGAATGGACTGGTTTGCTAAGAAAGATCTTTTGCCGCTCTTCCTCTATGTCTCGAGAACCGTCAGGCTGCGGTATAGAAGGCTCGGGAAGCCTTCGAACTATTTGCCCGCAAATGCGATAAGCTGTAAATATATATCGTCATCGATAGAAAATAAAGAAAAAAATATGAAATGTATTACCCTCGTGATCGCCGCCGTACTGATAGGTTTTTCGTTTACCGCTTTTTCCCAGACGAAACCGCACAAACCCGATGCAGAGGTTTCCAGGATGATCAAAGAGGTCTCGGCAAAGCGGATCGAGGCTGATATTCGAAAGCTTGTCAGTTTTGGCACGCGGAATACGCTTTCGGTGCAGGACGATCCTAATCGCGCGATCGGTGCGGCGAGGGATTGGCTTTATGCGGAATTTCAACGGATCAGTGCGGAGTGTGGGGGGTGTCTCGATGTTCAGAAGCAGAGCTTTGTCCAGGCCGCTAATCCACCGCCGCGGGGGCGCATCCCTGTAGCAACCACGCTGACCAATGTATTCGCCATTCTCAGGGGCACAACCGATCCGGACCGGATATACGTTGTTTCGGGGCATTACGATTCGATGTGTTCGTCACCGACAGATGCGACCTGTGACGCTCCGGGTGCGAATGATGACGCGTCCGGCACGTCGGTCTCGCTGGAGCTGGCCCGTGTGATGTCAAAGCGGAAATTCGACGCGACGATCGTATTTATGGCAGTTCCGGGCGAAGAGCAGGGCCTGCTCGGTGCCGCATATTATGCCGAACAGGCCAAGGTCAATAAGATGAACATCGAGGGGATGTTTACAAACGACATCGTCGGCGGGGTGACAACACATAAAAATTCACAGTTTAGAAAAAGGGTGCGTGTTTTCAGCGAGGGCGTGCCTTCAGACGAGACCCCTCAGCAGGCGACGACCCGGCGTAGCGTGGGCGGTGAGAACGATTCTTCATCGCGGCAGCTTGCACGTTATGTAAAGGAACAGTCGGATCGTTACCTGAAGGATTTTGGTGCGTGGATGATTTATCGTCGGGACCGATTCGGGCGCGGGGGCGATCATATCCCGTTTGTCGAACGCGGATTCGCGGGCATTCGATTTACCGAGCCTGACGAGGATTACACTCACCAGCACCAGAATGTCAGGACCGAGAACGGCAAATTTTTCGGCGACACGATCGAATATGTAGATTTTAATTACACCGCAGATGTTACGCGCGTCAACCTGATCGCACTCGCGGGCCTCGCCTCGGCACCGGCAAAACCGAAGAATGTTGGGATCGTTACGGGCGGCCTGACGAATGACACTGTTCTCAAATGGGACGCCAATACCGACGCTGACCTTGCGGGTTACGAGGTAGTGTGGCGAGACACGACGGCTGCCGAGTGGACCAATTCAGCACCGGTTGGGAACGTTACGACCTATACTGCGAAGGCAATGTCCAAAGACAATTTTTTCTTTGGCGTTCGTGCGGTCGATAGGGCTGGGAACAAGAGCCCGGTCGTCTATCCGCGCCCGACGCGTTGATCCGCTGGATCAGGAAAGATGGATGGCACTATCGTCGAGCAGCCGAATTCCGCGATCAAGGTCGTCGAACGTCGGAATGATCTCAAGAAATTCTATCAGCTCTCTCTCTTTTAAGATCCGGGCGTATCTCAACGCTACGTCGAAATCTTCGAAAACCTGGCTGCCAAGCCATGCTAAAGCAGCAAGTTCCTGTTGCTCGAGCCGGGGAAGTCGGAGAACTGCTTCGCGGAGAGAGGTGATGTGTAAGCATTTCGAACGATCCGCGTCGGCAATAGCCTGTGTGGCGATGTTTTGCCTGACCCGGTTTCTGAGAAGGACCTGAGTGTTCAATGCAAAGATCTGCCGGACCGTGGCATGAGATAGGTTAAGTGTTTTCGTGATGGCCTCCGATTCAATAGTTATCAACGTGAGAGGCTACTAATTAGGATAGCCCTAAACCGCGAGGCCGTCTGTGCGGAAGCACACCCAGGATCGTGGTGCCCTGTTGTCACTTTCCGGGCTACTTCTGAAATACTTATGGCCATCGAAATGTGTTAAAAGGGTACATTGCCCTTTAACTTACAGGTGTCGGCTGATATTCGGACTTTATCAATGAAGAAATTCCACTTGGGTGTTGCAGTACTAGCTTTTTTTGCGGCGTGGTCCGCCCTTGACCCTGGGCGTTCGTTCGCTGCGGTACAAAAGGAGTATCCGATCAACGCCATCCAGGGCGACAAGAATGTCTCGTCGTTCGAAAGGCAGATCGTAAAGACCACGGGCGTCGTTACAGCAAGGCTGAGAAACGGTTTTTTTATTCAGTCGCCGGATGATAAGGCCGATGCGGATCCTGCCACTTCTGAAGGGATATTCGTCTTCACTCGAACCGAACCTGGCAGTGAAGCTACGGTCGGCAATCTTGTGACGGTTACCGGGACCATTGCCGAATTTCGCCCCGCCGCCGAGCCGAACAGCCTGCCGATCACGCAGATCGTGGTGCAGAGCGGCCGTGACGTTATTAGGGTTGTCTCAAGCGGGAACCCGCTGCCAAAACCCGTGACACTGACGGCGGATCATTTTCGTAAGAACGTGATCGACGAACTCGAGCGTTTTGAGGGGATGAGGGTGGCGGTTGCCGAGATGACGGTAGTGCAGCCGACGGGCGGGCGGGTCGATCTGAAAAACGACCGGGCCGAATCGAACGGAGTGTTCTACGGCGTCGTTAAGGGCCTGCCAAAGCCGTTTCGCCTGGCCGGCTTTAACTTGTACGACTATATTTTCCTGTCCGATAAAGAGAAAGCCGAGTATAAAAAGGCGTATCCGAAACTGCCGCTATTTACCCCGAACCCACACCGGCTGCGGGTCGAGAGCACGGCACAACTGGGTTCTCAGGCGATAGATGTCCCGGCACAGACGGGGCTTCGAAACGTGGTCGGTGTGATGCATTACGCATATCGCGCCTATTCCATACTCACCGACCCCGGCACACGGCCCTCGATCGCAAATACGATCACGCAGGTCGCGATGCCGCCGACGGCGGACAGCCAGTTTTCGATCGCGGCAATGAACCTCGAAAATCTGTTTGACGATGAGGATGATCCGGCGATCCGCGAGGATATCGTTACGACTGCAGCTTTCGACCAGCGTCTGAAAAAGATTTCGGCGGCTGTGCGGACAATAATGAACACGCCGGACGTGATCGGTGCAGTCGAGGTCGAAAACCTATCGACCCTGAAAAGACTCGCTCAAAGGATAAATGCGGACGCCGAGGCCTCGGGCAAACCCAATCCTAAGTATGAGGCATATCTGATCGACGGAAATGACGGCCGCGGGATCGATGTCGGCTTTTTGGTGATGTCGTCAAAGGTAAAGGTAATCGAGGTTAAGCAGATCGGAAAGGATGATAAATACAAACACCCGACTTCAGGGGAAAATATTGTCCTCAATGACCGCCCTCCGCTGGTGCTGCGCGGCTCGGTAAACAGCCCTGCATCGGGCGAGCCTTTTGAATTTACTGCCCTGGTCAATCACAAGAAATCGTTCCTGGGGTATTTCGACCCCAAGCAGCAGGACAATGTCAGGATGAAAAAGCGTCTGCAGGCAGAATTTCTCGCAAAATTCGTGCAGGACCGGCAAAAAGCGAACCCGCAGGAAAAGATAATTGTGCTGGGGGATTTTAACGCTTACCAGTACAACGACGGGATCGTGGATGTGATCGGGACCATCCAGGGCCGCCCTGCGCCATCGCTAGAGGTTTTAAATCCTTCGGAAGATCTCGTCGAGCCCGACCTGATCAATCTGGTCGATCTGATCGCCGCCGATCAGCGGTACTCGTATTATTTTGACGGGAATGCACAGGTGCTCGACCACATACTGATCAGCGCGACGCTGCGGCCTTATATACGCGGCTTTGGCTATGCCCGGGTTAACGCCGATTTCCCCGCGACGGCAAGAAACGACGCAACCCGGCTCGAGCGGTTCTCGGACCACGATCCGGGGGTCGCGTACTTTAACCTTGCTCCTAAGGTTGCCGCGGCCCTGCACTAAAGTCCAGCCGTACCTTTTCCAGAATTACCTGTGCGATCGCATTATGGGCCGTGTGTGCTATAGAAAGATGTACGCGGTCGGCCCCTCTTTCACCTAGGATGACCGCTGCCTCGCCGGTTATCGTCAACGTCGGAGCGCCGCCGTCGGTTGCGATGACCTCGATATCGTGCCAGGTGATACGGCCGCGCCAGCCGGTATGAAGGGCCTTTAGGAATGCCTCTTTGGCTGCGAAACGCCCGGCGTATGACTGTGCTGCTGCCACGCCTTTCCCCTCGCAAAACGCACGCTCTTCGGCCGTATAGACACGCTGGACGAACCGCGGTGTTCTGGCGATGGTCTGGCGTATGCGATAAACTTCAACGATATCGATGCCTATGGAAAGTATCATGGGTCAGTGGTCAGTAGTCAGTGGTCAGTAGTCGGTTGTCAGAACTGACTTAGTTTGCGGGCGACAACCGTGAAACCTAACGAACAGATTTTAACCGAGACGGGATTCTTTTGGCGAGAACGCGATGGCGTTAAGGTGCTGGTTTGCCGGCCGCTGGAGGATGCGGGGTTCGCAAATGGCTTCTCGACGAGGCTCAGCGGTGTCTCGGCTTTTCCGGGCGGCGACCTTAATCTGGCGGGCTACGACGAGGACCCGGCTGAGAACATCGAGGAGAACCGGCGGCGATTTTTGAGCGTATTTGACGAAGAATTCACTCTCAGCACGGTATGGCAGGTGCACGGCGACACGGTCAAGGTCGTTCGCGATGCTGCCGGTGCCGCCGATACGAATGAACGCGCCGATGCTCTTATTTCCGATCTCCCGGATATGCTCGTGGGTGTCAAGACAGCGGATTGCGTGCCGGTCCTGATCGCCGATCCGGCGAGCGGAGCTTATGCGGCGGTCCACGCCGGCTGGCGCGGGACGGCTTCGTCGATCGCAGCCAAAGCGGTGCGTAAAATGATCGAGATCTACAGCAGCCGGTCTGAAGACCTCATCGCCGCGATCGGGCCCGCTGCCACGGGCAGGAATTATGAGATCGGGCAGGACGTGATGGATGCTTTTGCCGGTATAGGCGGCGACAGATATTTTACCCCGACCCGTGAGGGGCATGCGCTTGTCGATCTTATTGCTGCCAATCGCGATCAGCTGGCTTCAGAGGGCGTGGATATGAAAAATGTTCATATTTCGCAATTTTGTACTATGGAGCATACCGACCTTTTCTTCTCTTACCGCATCGAAAAGAAGAAATACGGCAAGACGGGCCGTCTGCTCTCAGTAATAGGCCGGAGTTAGTTTTTGTGAGGCGACAATTGAAGTTTCGTACGTTCATTAGCAGGTTTATCGTTCCGGCGGGGATAATACTGTGCTTATATTCACACGCCTCCGCGGTGAATGACTGGACATCCATTCAAACCAGGAACTTTCACGTAGCAGGCGAAGCCTCCGAAGCGGACTTGCGTAATGTAGCCGAACGGCTGGAGCATTTTCGCGATGTTTTCGACCAGCTATTTCCTCAGTTCGGCGTTGAAAGTAAATCGCGGGCCAACGTGATCATATTTCGCGATGCGGAATCATACCGGCCTTTCAAACCGAAGCGGCCGGACGGAACCCCTGATGATGGAATTGCGGGGTACTTTCTCACCGGCGAGACCGCCAATTACATTACGCTTGCGATGAAAGGCGGCAAGGCCGACCCTTTCCACACGATCTATCACGAATATATCCATTTCCTCCTGAAGTCACGCACGGGGAAAAACGAGCTGCCGCAATGGCTGGCCGAGGGGTTGGCCCAGTACTACGAGACGCTCCAGACCACCGCCGATAATAATGTTTTACTGGGAGCGGCTCCTCAGGGACGCCTGGGGTTGCTGCGCCGGGGCGAGATGCTCCCCGTAGCCGATCTGTTTGCGGCTAAACGGACCGCTGTGCACAGCACCGCGGACCTCCAGCGGTCGATGTTTTATGCCCAATCGTGGATCCTCGTTCATTATCTCCTGCACCAGGGCGAGGGCCGCGCGCAGGAACGGCTCGAACGGTTTTTTCAGCTGCTTGCAGATGAAGGCTCGACCGAAAAGGCCCTCAAACAGGTTTTCGCTATCGAACCATCACAACTGAATGACATTCTGAGGGAATATTTGCGGCGGCCCTCATTGCCCGTTTCGGTTGAGCCCGTGATCATAAGACGGGCTGCAGACGGGGGCAATCCGGCGATCAAGGTCTCTGCCGCGATGTCGCAAGCATATCTCGGCGACCTGCTTCATCATGTGGGCCGGCTGACCGAGGCCGAGACCTATCTTCGCAATGCCGTAGCGGCGGATAGTAAGTTGACCCTGGCACATTCTTCGCTGGGCCTTCTCCTCATTCGTCAGGACAAGTTTGCCGAAGCCGCAAAGCATCTCGAGGCGGTGATCGCGAGCGGCCCGGCGGATTATTTTGTGAATTTCAATTATGCGTACGCCCTAAGCAGGGCCGCGTCCACCGGCGGCATGATACGGCGGTTTCCCGCCGACGTGGCTGCAAGAATGCGCCAGGCACTGAAGAACGCGATCAGCCTCGAACCGGAATATGCCGAGAGTTACCGTATATTGGCGTTCCTTTATATGGTCAACAACGAAAACCTGACTGAAGCCGCGGAGCTTCTCGAAAAAGGCTTGACCATCCGACCGGGCGATGAAAGTTTTGAGATCCTCTATGCAAAGATCCTTTTACGGCTGGAAAGGTTTGACCGGGCTCGTATTTTCGCCGAAAGGTTAAGCCAAAATGCGATAGATTCGCAAGTTCGCTCCGACGCTGCCGAAATAATGTCCTCAGTTACAAATTATTTCAAAGCAACGCTTCAGATCTCTGCAATGCCGTCTGGCAGAGGACTACCGTGGTCGCCGACGCTTCTCTTCTTAAAACGGTCCTGGGTGACCGAGGCAGACATCGAAGCGGTCGAACGCAACCGTGAGATATCAAATCTGAACGCTGTACTTGAACGGCCCAGAGCGGGAGAAGAGAGGATCCTGGGCAATATCCAGAGAGTCGATTGCTCCAATGGGCTCATCACTTATAACATTAGGTCCAAAGGTGCGAACCTGAAGCTATTTGGCGATCGCTTTGAAGATCTTAGGATGGCCGTGCTCGTGAGCGGCAAGCATTCCTTTAAAATAGACTGCGGCGTGCGTCTGGCCTCGAATCCGGCCGTTCTTGCTTTCGTGCCGCTGGTTAACAAAGATCCAAACGCAAGGCCGCAATTAACTTCAATAACCTTTGTTCCCGATTACTTCGAGCTGAAGACGCCCGAACAACTCGCGGGGTCGAGACAGGTGATCATCGAGAACGACCTTGCGAAAAGAATGGAAGGTACGGAGGAGGGCACCGAAAATGTGTCCGTCAGTATCGAAGGCCGATGGGCGTCGATCAGGGCCAATCTTCGCCAACTGCGTGCTGGAGAAGTGCGGGCCGCGGGAACACTAGAATCTATAGGCTGCATCGGAAACCGGCTTTCGGCTGTTGGAACGATCGGCGGCAAGAAACAGATATTTACAGCCGACCCTGATTTTTCACCGAAATGGTTCAGTACCGAGGCATCTCAGGTCTCTCTGGCATGTGGGAGCACTCCCAGGATCTCAAACGTTCTGTTCACTTACCGTCAAACCGATGACGCTGACAACGGAGATCCGAAGCTGGTAGGCCTGGAATTCGTGCCGGACGGTTTTCCGATCGAGTCGGTCACCGGACCCGTGCGTTGACAGAAACCGTCCTACTTCTCGGCGGATAACAGACCTCATCCGTACACGCCTGATAGCGAACGGTCACGTTGAGCTTGATCGAATTTCCGCGAAAATTTGCGGGGACGGTTACAGGGAAAGTGAAGAGTACACGCCCCTCATAGACATTTATTAAATTCTCGGAAAATTGAAATTTGCGGTTTTTGCCGCGAGGGTAGCTCACGGGGCCAACGCGTGCGCCGGCCACGCTTGCTTTCACGGTGGTCGGAATGGCATATTCACTTTCCGGACGGTTTGAATTTACGTGAAGCCCGCTAGGAATATTCAACAGTACGGTCGCCCGGGTCGCCTTACCTTTAGTAACAAATCCGCCGGGGATAGATGCGGTGACGGTCTGTGCATTTGCAGACGAAGCCACGCCGGCTGCCGTGATAACAACCGACAGTAATAGTGCTCTGGATATTTTCTTGATCATAACGTTGTCTGAATTGTTGTCTTGGGTTACTTGACCTCAAAACTGAGAAGCATTGATTCGATGTCACGAAGGAACTCTTCGGTTGTTTCATTTAGCGCCACGACCTCGAGCTTTACGATCCGGCCGTTGGTCTCGGCGGATTTTCTGAAGACCTGAAATTCGACATTCTTCACCGTGCGTCTCGCCTCTGTAACGCGGTAGGACCGCCCATCGATCTTTTTGCTGACATCGCTGACGATCTCATCGCCTGTGTGGGGATTCCCGCGCCTGGTCCCCGCATCAGACACCTTGATCCGTGCCGTCGCTTTCCGAAACTCTGCCGCATTTTCGCTTCCGAATTCCTTAGAGTACGATTCGAACGCAAGCTGGGGGTCGCCACCGATCACCGTTAAAAATCCGGCCGGTTTATTAATTACAAAATCATCGGTCTCGATGGTCTCGGGCTCGTATGCTTTGGCGGCAACTTTCTTGATCTTAGTAGAAGCCCACACCATCAGCGCGACCAGGATGAGGCCGGGAATGAGAATTTCCATATATTTTTATGACGCAGCCTCCGCCATCGCCGCACCCGATTTGGCAGCAAGCTGGCCGCAAGCGGCGTAGATATCGCGGCCGCGAGGCTGGCGAACATAGGCAGAAACGCCGCGGGATTCTAAAATGGCCTTAAATCGCTCTACCCGTTCTGGCGTCGAGGCAGTGTAATCAAGCTGTTCGGCCCCGTTGTGGGGGATCAGATTGATCTTCACACGTGACAGTTGGTAACGGTCGAGCAGGCGGGCGAGTTCGGCCGCATCGGTGTCCGAATCATTTACGCCGCCGAGCATTACGTATTCGAAAGTGAACCGTTCGCCCCGACGAAGCGAGCCCTCGAATTCCTTTGCCGCGGAAAGCAGCTCGTCGAGGTTCCATCGTTTATTGATCGGCATCAATGTGTTTCTCAGTTCGTCGCGTGCCGACGAAAGCGAGATCGCGAGATGAGGCCTGTTCTCGAGTTTTGCAAAATCATATATCCGCGGCACGATCCCGGCGGTCGAGATGGTGACCCGGTTGGGCACTATGAAAAGGCCCTCTTCGTCCGCCATCAACCGTAAGGCGGCGATCAGATTGTCGAAATTCAGGAACGGCTCGCCCGCGCCCATACCGACGAGGTTCGTCCCGTGCGGAGTTTCGACTCCGACGCCGTAAACGTCGTTCAGAACAATGATGATCTGTTCGACGATCTCGCCCGGCGTTAGATTACGCAGCAGGCCGAGCTTCGCCGTCAGACAGAAATCACATTTGAGAGGGCAGCCAGACTGGGATGAAAAGCATACCGTGTCGCGTTTCTCAGCCGGTATATACACGGTTTCGACGGGATAGCCGTCGGCCGTTTTCATCAAATACCGGCGGGTACCATCGCTCGAAACGTATCTCGACTCGACGGAAAGGCGCGATATTTCGGCATTTTCCGCGAGGCGAGCCCGAAACTTCTTGGGCAGGTCTGTTATCTCGTCGAAAGAGGTGAGTCTGCGTTCGTTCAGGGCCTTGAACACCTGCGTCGCGCGGTAATTAGGCTCGCCAAGAGAGGCAACAAAATCCGAGAGGTCCGCACGGGACATTCCGACGAGATGGAGCTTTTCGCCCATAACGTTCTATTTTAACGTATTGGGTGAGATTTATCCGCACATTATGGACCGTTTAGTTTGCCGCTTGGTAAACCCCGCGGCAAGTTCTGTCGTATCATGTGGATATGCGGAAACCAATCATTCTTTTACTCACTTTACTTTTCACTTTCTCAACGCTTATGGCCCAAACTAAAGAGGCTGATCCAAAGGACGTGGGATCGATCGACGCCATTATGAAGGCCGTTTATGACGTCATATCGGGCGACGCCGGTAAGGCACGGGACTGGGACCGGTTTCGCACGCTGTTTCACAAAGACGCGAAGCTGATCCCGTCCGGTAAGAATCAGCAGACCGGCGTGACCGCTGCTCGATTCATGACTCCGGAAGACTACGTCACGCGGAGCGGGCCGATGCTTGAAAAAGATGGATTTCACGAGACTGAGATCGCCCGGCACGTTGACCAGTATGGCAACATCGCCCAGGTCTTCTCGACCTATCACGCGTTCCGCACGAAGGATGACAAAGAGCCGTTCATGCGCGGCATCAACAGCTTTCAACTGCTGAACGACGGCAAGCGATGGTGGGTGATCAATATTTTCTGGCTCGCGGAAACACCGGATAACAAAATACCTGAAAAATACTTGACCAGCCGAAACTGAAAGATACTTAACCGCGAAATACATTAAAGACACGAAAGGAATTGGCTAAATTCTTAGCGGCTTTCGTGTTTTTCGCGGTTGATCTCATATGGCTGAGCATATTCTTACGCGTTCGCTGACTCTCGATGTGCCTCGCGACGAGGCTTTTTCCTTTTTTGCGGATGCCGGGAATCTCGAACGGATCACACCACCCGAACTGAATTTTCACATAATCACACCGCATCCGATCGAAATACGGCAAGGCTCGCTGATCGATTACAGGCTAAAAATGCGGGGGTTACCGATGAAATGGCGAACCGAGATATCGGTCTGGGAACCACCGTTCCGGTTCGTTGATCAACAGATCCGCGGGCCGTACGCGCAATGGATACACACGCATACGTTCAAGGAGCTAGGGGCGTCTCAAACGCAGATTCAGGACGAAGTTCGTTACCGCCTGCCATTCGAACCATTCGGCGACATCGCTCACTTTTTTGTTGTGCGGGAACTTGACTATATTTTTGATTATCGGCAAAAAGCGGTAACGGGGGTATTCGCCCAACGGATTGGGGAATAATTATTCGAAGTCGAAAAAACTCGTGTAATCGCGCGCGGCGTGAATAACTCGAAGGATCACGATCTCGTCGTTTGATTCTGTGAAGAATATCAGGATGTTTTCGAACCCTTTGATAAACCACATCCGTACGTTCGTTTGATCGTTATACCGTTTAATCGATCCTATCTTCGGAGTTCTTTTTAGAACTTCGATAGTGGATTCGAATGCGTCAAAAAATCGATCGGCGACGATAATATCGTTTTCAGCAAAATAATCAGCCGTCTTCACCAAATCGGTCGAGCTTGAGGTAGTTTGACGACTCTCATTTCCCCGCGTTTCTGGCTTCGATCCTTGCTCTAACGATCTTTCGGGCCTCGTCAATGTCCTCCTTTGTAAGTGGGGAGGGTTCACCGCTAGCGTATGCCTGAGCGACCAGCGAATCAAAACGCGAATCTTCGGCCTTCTGGTCGGCTCTGATCAGTTCGCGAATATATTCGCTGATCGTGCCATAGCCTTCGGACCGTATCTTCTTCTCCGCGAATTGTCGCATCGCTTCCGGTAGCGAGATATTGAGTGTTGATGTTGGCATGGAGGGTCACCTCAAGGAAATATTAACAACCATTAATAAATGAGAACATTTGTCATTTTCTCAACATCTCATTTTTCATTCAAGAAGGCGAGTCTGGTAAGGATGTCTGTAAGTCTAAATCTATATAGTCCATTCGCCGCAGTAAACAAAATCCGCCCGGCCAGTAAGGACGATCTCGCCGTCGTTTCGCCAGACGACGTCCGTTACCCCGCCTTCGGAATGAACACGGACCTTGCGGCCGGTCTTAAGAAGAAAGGCACTCAGGACGGCGGCCCCGCTGGAGCAGGTGCCTGAGGCCGCGGTCTCGCCGGCACCACGCTCCCATATGCGGATATCGATGTTATCGGAGTCCATGACTTTAACAAAAACGATATTCGCGCGATCGGGAAATTTGTCGTGGGTTTCCATCAAACGGCCGATATTTCGCCAATTCTTATCAAAATCCTCAACGAAAACACATGCGACGGGGTTACCGATATTCACGGCAGAAACCCAGTATTCTCTGCCATCCACAAATATCGGCGAGTTAACAACCGCATCAAGGGGCCTTGGACAAACGAATGGAACCTCTTCGCTAGCGAATTTTGGCTTGCCGATCTCAGCCTCGAACCAAAATTCACCCTCACCCCGCCGTTCGATGAGTTGATAATTCTTGACCCCGCTTCTGGTATGCAATCTGAGCTGAGGCTCGGTCCATAGGCCTTTATGGTGAAGATAAGCGACCGCACAACGCGTGCCGTTGCCCGAGAATCCAGCGGTGCTTCCGTCAGGGTTAATTATCTCGCAAAAATAGTCCGCGTCGCCTTCGTCAAGACGCTGAAGTACCGCGATACCGTCTGCTCCCGCCCCGGTGTGGCGGTGACAGATCGTCGAACCGAGCTCGGAAAGGACCGTGTCTTCATCCAGGCTGCTTCGTTCGATCACTATGTAATCATTGCCGAAACCGTGAAATTTGCAGAAAGGGACCGTCATATATGCGGAATTGGACATTGAGAAAATAAACCTATCTCATAGAATATGTCGTAACCTGGCAAAAGCTTTCATATTATGGCACCACTTATCGCACTAATCGCTACTTTTCTTCTAGTTTATGCGGGTAACAGGCTGTTCGGCGGCGGCCTGAGCCTATCCCTGATCGGGAGGATCGCCCTGGCCGCAATGTTACTCGTAACTGCTGTCGCTCATTTCACCCATACCGATCTTTTGGTGGCTATGATGCCGGATGCAATACCGTTCAAACCCGAGATGGTTTATTTCACGGGGGTATGCGAATTTGCCGGTGCGATCGGCCTGTTGTGGAACCGCACCTCGCGGCTCGCCGCGGTAATGCTCGTGATCTTTTTTATTATGATCTTGCCGGCCAACATCGCAGGAAGCTTCAAACGAGTCGAACTCGGCGGGATGGAATACGGCCCCGTATACCTGTGGTTCCGGGTGCCGTTTCAACTATTTTTGATCTGGTGGACGTGGTATTTCGGGATAAGAAAAAGTTAGCTTCGGGCGCGACGTGTCGCAACGCATTCTGCTTTTTGCGATTCGAAATAACTGAAAACTGAAAACTGAAAACTGAAAACTGATAGTTGATAATTCATTATCACTTCTCAGTTATCACTTATCACTTATTTCGGCCCAGGTCTCCTGACGTGATCATTAATTAACCCAATCAGCTATAAAAACATTTGTATCTCCTTCTTTAGCGGCATTCCTGTTTGAAGCGAATACAAGCTTCTTACCATCCGGCGAGAACATCGGAAACCCGTCGAAGGTATCGTTGAAGGTGACCCGCTCAAGGCCCGTGCCATCGAGATTGATGAGTGCCAGGTCGAAGTTTCGTTTACGCGGATCGGTCGCAAAGTAATTTGTGCAAAATATTATGCGTTTGCCGTCCGGGGTAAAATACGGAGCGAACGAACCGGAACCGAGTTTTGTCACCTGGCGTTTATTGCTTCCGTCGGCGTTCATGACCCAAATCTCAAACACATTCGGAACGATAAGGTGCCGCGAGAGCAGATCTTTGTAACGCGCAACCTCCGCCGGTGTCGTAAAGGTAGATCGGCGATAGACGATCATCTTGCCGTCAGGCGAATAGAATGCGCCGCCGTCATATCCGACCTCATTGGTAAGACGCTTTACGTTCTTGCCGTCGATGTCCATCGAATAAAGATCGAGATCCCCGTCACGCTGCGAGGTAAAGATTATCTTCTTGCCATCCGGGCTGACGGTTGCCTCGGCATCATAACCGGGCGTATTCGTTAGTTTGGTGATCTTTTTACCGTCGGCAGTTGAAGTATAAAGGTCATAGTCGGGAAAAACCGGCCATACGTAGCCTTGTGAGAAATCCGGATTTGGCGGACATTCCTTCGAGCCCTCATGGGTCGATGCGTAAACAATGTTCTTACCCTTGTTGAAATAATATGCACACGTGGTACGGCCCGTGCCGCTTGAAACCATCCTTACGTTCGACCCATCGATCTTCATCGTGTAGATTTGGTCGCAGTTACGGCCGTCTCTTTTTGACTGAAATACCAGATTCTTGCCATTCGGAGAAAAATAGGCTTCGGCGTTCTCGCCGCCAAAAGTGAGTTGTTTGATGTTACGGAGATACTTCTCACCGGGCACGGAGAGACTGACATCCTGTGCCAACGCTGTTGACATTGACGCCATTATAAGGAAAATAACGAGAAACAAAATTTTCATATTTCGATTATATTATTACCATTGCACTTTAGTGCATCCAGCCGATCGACTTTTGCGAATTGAGATAACCGGGATCGAGTATTGTGAAGAGCGTTCGATTCGATAATTGGTCTTGAGTTTGCATTATGAATTTTGAAACGAACAGGGACGTGCTCGAATGGTATGAACGCCAACCCCGTGCGCTCACGCCGGAATTCATAAGCGCGATCCCGTGGCACGAGATCAAGAACCACCCGTTCGACGAGAAGTTTATCCCTGTCCTTCTATACATGCGCGATGTGGAAACGCTTACCGACATGTATCACCGGGAACTGCTTCGCACACCGACGGGCAAAGATCCCCACATCAGCAAATTTATGGAGCGGTGGGGCGTCGAGGAGATAACCCACGGCGAAGTGCTCAACCGGTTTCTGAATGAGATCGGGGTCGAGACGCCCGGCAACTGGCAGGATGAAGTGCGAAGAAACGTTTCGACCGCGTATAATGCGAATGCGTACCTGCTGACCTTACTTACAAATCTGATCGGGAAGAAGTTCACGGCCGCACATATGACCTTCGGAGCGATCCATGAGATGGAAGCCGCTCAGGGCTACCGGCGATTGTCAGTGCTCGCGAATCACCCGGTTCTATCCCACATTCTCAATGCGGTCATTCGCGAAGAGTCTGCTCACAACCAATTCTATTGGAGTGTTGCCCGGCTCGAGTTGCGAAAGAACGAATTTGCCCAGAAGCTCGCGCGGTTTGTAGTCGATAAATTCTGGGCACCGGTAGGCCAGGGATCACTTGCCCCAAAACGTACCGAGTACGTGATAGGAGTTCTATTTAACGACAAAGATGCACTTTCGGTAATCGATAAAACGGTTACGAAACGTGTCAGGCAACTGCCTGGCTTTGATGACATCACCAAAATGACCGATACCATCGGCCGGATAGCCGAGAACTCGTCTGCAAGGCTCGGGATCGCCTAAAGCGGCCTGTAGTGTTCGACTCCCGCATTGATCTCTACCGCAACCTTACCTTCCGACTCAGCGTAATCAAGGTGAGCGATCGCCTCGGACAACGCCAGGAAACGATGCACCCCGTGATCGAATGAATCTGGGAAGAGCCGCTGCGCAAGTTCGAACGCGGTAGTTCCGTTCCTTCCGACCAATGCAACGACCTTTTTCTGACGTTCGTCAATGGCCCTGACATAGCGATGAAAGATCTCTTCAAAATCTGTGACGGGTTCACCATGGCCGCCGTAGGCGAGGGTCGGCGAAATATCTCGCAATCTCGCGAGACTGACAAGGTACTCGGCGAGTGATCGAAACCGTTTTGACGGGTCGAGAGGGTCAGGCGAAAGTATGGGATTCGGGGTAATACGCTTGAGCACGCAATCGCCGCAGATAAGTGTTCGATTGGATTCCCGGACAAAGGAACATGAGCCCGGCGTATGGCCAGGCGTGTGAAGCACCCGTAGGGAACTCGAAGAAAACTCCAGTTCCATGTCGTCGCGGAGCGGAATAGTATCGCCATCTGCAAGGGAATCCGTTAGCAAGCTGATCTCGTCATACAGAGACTGCATCTCGGCGAATATCTTGTCCGGAACACCTGATCGGGCCATGAGACCCCGATGCTCCTCATGGGCAAGACGGCCGAACAAATGTCCTGTTTCCCATTCGTGAACCAGTATCTCAGCATCTTTGGCTTCGTCACGGACCTGTTTCGCCAACCCGCAGTGATCCTCGTGTGCATGCGTCAGGACGATCCGGCGGACATCAGAAAACTGAACGCCATGTGCCCCAAGCCCACGTCGCAATGCCTCTACGGCCTCGGCCGTTTTCGGGCCGACATCGATAAGAGTAAGCGGGTCTTCGCGAATGAGGTAGACGTTAACATCCCCGACGTAGAACGGTGTCGGTATAGAAAGAGGTATAATATTCATAGAAACGCCTGGCTGCCGGAAAGCGCCAGGCCGATATGCAGCATCAAACCAATGATATCAAAACAACCTCGCAATGAAGGAAACGATCATCGAGAAACCTGTGAGGATTGAAACTTACTGACCTCGCAGAGGGTATTAAGAAGCAAATATTCGCGTCCGCATATAAATTTGGGGGTTTAAGAGTAACTATTGCTTGCCTTATAGCGATTTTTGGGTTAAAAAGTTCAAAGCAAATCAGTTACGTTTAAATATCTTTCGGGCAAAGTTCCAGTTTCAGAGACTCAAAATAAAGCGATCATTAACGGGTGAAAATATAGACCCAGTTGGCGGTTTCGCTCAGTATCCGAAATATTTAAATACGTTCTACGTCTTAAGGAGAATAAAAATGAAAGTATTTTTGTCCGATGTTTCCGCCATCACGGCCAGGGCTTTAATTATGTGCGCGGCAGTTGTCGCGTTCGCCGTTTCCGGTTTTGGGCAATCTCAGGCCGCCTCCGCCGACCTGTCGGGGACGGTTACCGACCAGGCGGGTGCCGTGGTCGCCGGTGCGACCGTAGTGGCTCGAGGCGTAGGTACAGGCATTAGCCGTACCGTTTCTTCCGGCTCTGACGGCAGCTTTCAGATACTTAGCTTACCGCCCGGAGATTATGAGGTCACGGCCGAGGCCCCCAATTTTAAGAGGAGTGTAGTCTCCGGTTTAAGGCTCACTGTTGGTCAGAGCGCCTCGATAAGTATCCGGCTCGAGGTCGGGGATGCGAGTGCGGTCGTTAATGTTTCGGGCGATGATGCCGGCCTCGTCGAAACAACCCAGACCTCGGTCTCGAACACCATCGAACAGGTAAGGATCGAGAACCTGCCAATAAACGAACGCAGCGCAACCGGCTTCGCTCTTACGCTGTCGACGGTTGGCCGCGATAACGGCCGGCCTGTCGGCCCGGCACCAACCTCAGGACTAAATATCGGCGGACAGCGCGGACGCTCGACTCTGGTGCAGGTTGATGGAGCAGACTTCACCGATAACTCGATCAATGCGGCCCGCTCAACGGTTTCACAGGAAGCCGTGCAGGAATATCAGGTAACGACGAATTCCTATATGCCTGAATTCGGACGTGCGACCGGCGGCATCGTGAACGTGGTAACAAAGCGCGGAACCGATGACATACGTGGCAACATCTTTGGCTTCCTTCGCCACAAGAGCATTCAGGCGCGCAACGCCTTTGCCCCGATCATTGACGGCGATCCTGATAAGAAGCCGCCATATACGCGTGCTCAGTACGGCCTCACGCTCGGCGGCCCGATAGCTAAAGGCCAGACCTATTACTTCGCATCGTTCGAACAGCGCCGCCGTCAGGAATCGGGTTTCTTTACCGGTGATATTGTAGGCGGTGCGACATCGAGCATCACGATCGGGGCTCCTTTTTTGCCATTCAGTAATACATACACGGGTTTAACGCCGGCACAGGTTACATACGTGCAGGGACTTTTGGCTACGGGCCAACCAACAAGCATCGGCACTGCAATTCAGTATGCAACGATGGCGTCGGCCGGAACACAGACGGCTCTTAACGGTGCCAGCACTCTTATTAGCCCCGGCGGAGCGATCACTGCTGGCACGGTTATCGGGCCCCGTTTTTTCTTGTCTGGTACACCAGTACCGCTTACGCGCGATGCCAATGGAAACTTAATTGCATTCCGTCCGCTCGCTCAGCTTCAAAAGATCTTCCCGATTTCCGACGCGACCACGTATACTTCGCTCAGGTTGGACCACGCGGCTAATGCCGACAATCAGTTCAGTTTTCGAGCCGGTTTTAACCCAAGTCGTATTTCAGGTATCCAGGACGAGTCGCAAAACCAGACCCTGGGCCAAAACGACTATTCGCGAACTGGCATCCAGGATCTGGAGGATCTCTCGCTCGGGGCTTCATGGACCAGCATTCTGCGAAGTAATATGGTCAACGAGCTTTATTTCAACTATGGCAGCCGACGGGCAAAATTCGATTCACAGGTCCCGAGCGTTGCACTTCAGATCGCAGGAACCGGATTCATCGGATCAAACCCGTTCTCGCCGGTTAATCGTGTTGAAACTCGTACGCAGGTACGAAATAATCTTAGCTGGGTAAAAGGAAACCACACCATGAAGTTCGGTGCTGATTTCAACTGGATAAGCGGCCAGGCTACCTTTGAACTCAATTTCCCAGCCCTTTTCAATTTCAGCCAACAGGCCTGTAGCGGATTGATCCCGGGAGGGGCCACCACGGTTCCTTGTACGGGTCCTGCATTTACCCCGATACAAGCTTATGGATTAGGATTCCCGAGTGTCTTTATTCAGGGATTCGGAGATCCGAGTAGTACGCTGAAGAATAAGCCGATCGCCTTTTTTGCACAGGACACCTGGAAAATAAATCCCCGCCTTACTGTCAACTTCGGCGTCAGATACGACTATGAATTCACAGAGCAATTCGCTCCGTCGCCGTTCACCGATCCTCTAACAGGGATCACTTTGACGGCAGCCGATATCCAGACAGCTCAGGACGCTTTGAATGTCACGCAGGGCTTTCCCCGCGACAACGATAACATCGCTCCGCGGCTCGGCTTTGCCTGGGACCTTGCCGGTAATGGAAAGACAGTCATAAGAGGAGCTATCGGAAGGTTCTTTGATCATCCTTTGCTGGCGGTATCGTTCAACTCGAACATTGCCGACGGTTCACAGCAGCAGCAGGCCACCTTGCTGCCTATCGGTGGGCCTTCGCCCACTGGTTTATTAAATGCGTTTCAGGTGTTCCATGGAACTGTTTGCGGAGTACAAGGTTCAAACCCGGCGATATGCGGGGGGGCCGTCACACAGGCGATCGCTCCGACGGCGATCTATCAGTACGGACGCCTGCGATTCGACCCGAGCAGCTTTACAGGGTTTGGCCCGATCCTGCCATTCACCCTGCACGTATCTAAGGATTTTGAGTATCCGGACGCTATTCAGGCCAATCTTTCCATTGAAAGGATGATCGGAAGAAATACGGCATTTTCCGCGAGCTATATTATGGTAAATGCCAAACATTTGGGCCACCCCCAGGATGTGAATCCGGTCAATAGCCAGGCACTTGTCGATAACTTCAGGCGGTTCACGGCTAATAACCCGGTTGCTTGCGGTCCGGTTGCTTGCGGACCGACCGGTCGGGCCCCGCGTAACCTTAGCGAAGCCGCTTTCTTTTCGCTCCCTACGGCCAGCAATGCCCTGTACACGGTTGTGGTGCCCGGATTCATCGCCGTCAACAATACGACCGGACAACGAATCGTGAGCCCGATCGCAGCGAACTTTTTCCGCAGGCTAGGCCCGAATTACTTCTTTGTTAGGGCACTCACCGGCCTGAACAAAGCCACGTTTGACACGCTGCTTGCAGGTACGCTGCGCGATCCGGGCCCGATCAATCCGTACGCCGATGTTAATGCTCAGATGTCGGACGGCAACTCGTCATATAATGCGATGAACCTCGAGCTTAAGAAGCGATTTTCCGACAGCTTCCAGTTCCTCGCCTCCTATACCTGGTCACATTCGATCGATGACTCGTCTGACCTTCAGACCCTTCTCAAGCCGCAGGACAATCTGAACTTCCGTGCTGAGAAATCTGATTCACTCTTTGACCAGCGGCATCGCTTTGTATTCAGCGGTGTCGTCGGTGCTCCGGCAGGCTGGCGTTCTGAGGGCGGGTTCCGTCGCTTCCTTCACGGGTTTACCTTTGCGCCGATCGTCGAGTTTAGCTCTGGCAGGCCGTTCAACATACTTGCCGTCGGCGACGCCAATGGCGACTTTCAGAGTACCAATGAGCGTCCTTCGGTTCGTTCGGACGGCACGTTATGCGCCACAGGAGTTGACGTAGATTGCTTCCAGGGCGTTTTTCCGCTCAGCGGCAATCTTGGTCGTAATATGGGCATCACCCACAACTACTTCTCGGTTGACGCCCGTCTTACAAAGCGGATCGCTTTCGGGGAGCGGATGGGTCTCGATATTATCCTGGAAGGCTTTAACCTTTTCAACCGCTTTAACGAGGCTGCAGGAAACCCATTCTATCAAGTCGTTAATGCGTTTGGTGAGCGGAAGGGCGGTAATAAATATTACAGTCAGCCGACGTCGGCTTTTGACCCGAGGCAGTTCCAGGTTGGTTTGAAGTTGAATTTCTAACCAAGAAATTTCTTCAATACTCGCGCCGGGTGGTTAGACCGCCCGGCCTTTTTTTGTTCGGGCATTCTAATCATGGATAATCGTGAAATGGCTTCGCTCACGGACGGAATCAGGCAAAAAGCGGCAGAGATCGGTTTTCAGAGGATCGGTATCGTACCCGCGGTTCCGCTCGACGCCGAAGAGCGGCGGCTAAAAGAGTGGCTTGCAAGAGGGTTTCATGGTGAGATGACCTGGATGGAACGCGAACCCGAAAAGCGTAGCGATCCGCAGATTCTCTTCCCCGGAGCAAGGTCGATAGTGGTCGCAGCCCTGAATTACTACACCCCGCACGAGCACGGCAATTATCCGGCAAAAGGCAAGATCTCGCGATACGCATGGGGTGATGATTATCACGATGTGGTCCGTGAGAAGCTTAACGAGCTCCTCATCTGGATCAAATCGATGGAGCCGTCAACCGAGGGTACGGTATGTGTCGACACCGCACCCATGATGGACAAAGCATGGGCGGTTCGTGGCGGGCTCGGATGGATCGGCAAGCATTCGAACCTGATCACAAAGGAAGTCGGTTCGTGGGTCTTTATCGGGTCGCTCATTCTCAACATCGATCTGGAATACACTGAGCAACCGGTCGACGACCATTGCGGCACCTGCACCGCGTGCCTCGACGCCTGCCCGACGCAGGCGATAGTCGAGCCATACGTCGTGGATTCTCGAAAATGTATTTCTTATGCGACGATCGAACTCCACAGTGAAACGCTGCCGCCCGAAATCGCTCCAAATCTCCAGGGCTGGATCTACGGCTGCGATATATGTCAGGACGTTTGCCCGTGGAATCGATTTGAGGAACCGACCGATGAAGTTCGATTTGAACCGCGAAAAGGCGAGACTTCCCTAAACCTCGATGAGGTCCTATCACTTACGCCTGAAACCTACGCCGAACGCTTTCGCCGAAGTTCCATGAAACGGACAAAATTGGCCGGGATGCAGCGTAACGCTATGCATCTCAAACGATAGCGAAACAGCAGATTCTCTTTAAGCGGTAAATAGGAGGCTCTCTCGCTTTTGTACTTTTCCTGTATCATTGATCTAATGCTCCGTGACGCTCACAACCGGACGATCCGCGACCTCAGAATATCGGTAACCGACCGCTGCAATTTCCGGTGCTTTTATTGCCTGCCGAACGGTGAACCGCCGATGGCCCGCAAGGACACGATCCTTACGTTCGAGGAAATGGCGTACATTGCTGAGATCTTCGTCTCACTCGGCATCGAAAAGATCCGTTTAACGGGCGGCGAACCGCTCCTCCGTAAAGACATCGCCAAGCTGGCCGCGGAGATCTCACGGCTTAAGCCGGCCCTAAAAGATCTTGCATTGACCACCAACGGTTTCATTTTTCCCGCTCTTGCGGATGAACTGAAGTCCACGGGCGTCAACCGCGTGACGATCAGCCTCGACAGCCTCGACCGAGGGAAATTCGAGAGGATGACCGGGGTTGACGCTCTCGACAAAGTGTACGCCGCGATCGAAGCCGCGCGCTCAGCGGGCTTTGATCCGATCAAAATCAACGCAGCCGTGATCCGCGGACACAATGACGACGAGTTCGTCGACTTTGCCCGATTTGCCCGCGAATACGACGTGCATATGCGGTTCATCGAGTTTATGCCGCTTGACTCAGGCCACGAGTGGAGCCGTGAAATGGTCGTTCCCGGACGGGAGATCTATGAAAAGATAAATGCGGTCTACCCGTTGAGGCTTAAGAGGGCTACTCGCGGCAGCGAGACTGCCTGGAAATATGAATTCGCCGACGGAAGCCCGGGTGAGATCGGCATCATCTCACCGGTGACCGAGATGTTCTGCGGCCAATGCTCGCGTATCCGCCTCACGGCAGATGGGCAGATCCGCACCTGCCTTTTCTCTGCTACAGAACACAACCTCCGGGACTATGTTCGCAGCGGTGCGAGTCGCCCCGAGATCGTCGCTTTCATCGAGGACGTCGTGATAAAAAAAGAACCCCGCCACTATATAAATGACCCTGAATTTGTGCAGCCGTCCAGGACAATGAGTTTTATCGGGGGTTAACTTGTCAGTGATGAGAATGCTTCGGGGCGAGTTTTAATAGTATTAATGAGTGCTAAACTACGAAAAGATGCTTCGACCTCGCTCCATTCACCGCCGAAAGCGGTATGTTCTGGTCGAACGTCACCAAACGCCCTCCATGTTTTATTGCAAGTGCAAGCAAATAGAGGTCGGTGAGTTGGCGCGATCCATGGATCCGGTCAATAGCAAAAATACCCGGATCGCGAAGTGAAATGTCGGCTGACCAAAACTCGTGAACAGAGTTCTGGGCGAAGGAACGTATGCGATCAATCAAATCGCGGGGTGAAAACTCCACACTATTGCTATAGTTTGGGTTGGACATTATTCGAACCACTCCATTTTCGGTAAGCGGACAGCTAGCCCAACCAGACGCATGGTTATCGGACCACCATGCGTGTCCACTCTCATGAAAAACGTGGTCAGGGTCCAAAAGCGCGATCAAAAAGTTAACGTCCAAAAGTGCCTTCAAACCTTTCAAACTCCTTCAATGTCCATAAGGTTCCGCACATGTTCGAGGGTCACCAATTCGCCCCGCGACGGTAAAATTGGCACTCCATTGCGCAATTGTGACGATTCGGACTTCTTCGATGACGAGACAGCCAGCCCTCGCCTCGCTAACCGGGAGATCACCTGTCCGGCCGTACCGCCACCACGACGCGAGAGTTCTTTCACCGCCTGAAGCACATCATCTTCAATATCGAGCGTCGTTCTCATATTTGTGATGCTAACGCATCACGACATCAGATGTCAATCTTTTTATGGTTCGGTAAAGAGTTACTACCCCTGCCTGCGTCCCGCCATATCAAGCCCTACGGCGGCAACCAATATCGATCCTTTGATAATGTCCTGCATAAAATCGCGTACATTCATCAGTGACATGCCGTTGTCGAGGCTGGCCATGATAAGGGCACCGAGGCAAGCGCCGAATATTGTGCCGCGGCCTCCCATTAGCGAGGCACCACCGATCACGCAGGCGGCTATGGCGTCGAGTTCCTTGAGAACGCCGGCATCCGGTGCGGCACTGCCTACGCGGGCAGTGAAGATAAGGGCCGCGATACCGGTCAGGGCTCCGAGCAGGGCAAAAACAGCCACGACGTTACGTTTGTTGTTTATACCCGACAGACGCGCGGCGTCGGCATTACCGCCGATAGCGTAGAGGTAACGTCCGAAAGTTGTTGAGTTCGTGAGAAAGGCCCCAAATAAAGCAACCGCAAGCAGGATCAATACGGGGATGGGCACCCCCTGATAGGAGTTCATCACCAGAATAAAGGCAACGACCCCGCCGATCGGCACGATCGTCTTTATCAGCTCGGCGGAATAATTTGCCTCGCCCAAGCCGTATTCTTTTGCGGAACGAGCACGGCGATACGCCATCACCAGTAGAAAAATGATTGCTGCCACGGCCAAGATCCATCCCATGCTCATCGGCAGATAATCATTCCCGATCGCTTTGAACGTGGTGTCCGAGATCGGGATAGTATTGCCGCCTAGCAGCCATTTGACCGCTCCGCGCCAAGCTAGCAGACCGCCGAGAGTAACGATAAATGCGGGGATATTAAGATAGGCGGTCAGAACGCCGTGAAAACCGCCGATGACGATCCCTACGGCGATGGCTGCTCCAATAGATACCGGTAGGCCAAGTTCCAGGACAGTGATAGCGTAAGCCGCTATCCCGCCGGCAAACCCCATCAGCGAGCCTACCGAAAGGTCAATATTGCCTGAGACGATGACCATCAGCATCCCTACGGCGATTATCGCCGTCACGGACATCTGTGTCATCAGGTTGGAAAGGTTGCGTGGTGTCAGGAAGATCGAATCCGTTGCCCAATGGAAATATCCCCAGATCAGGCCGACAACGATGATCATGATGTAGGCGCGAAGCGCCGTAGTACTTAATCGTAGTTTTAACATTCGAAATTAGAGGCTTCTGCTTTCATTCTCTTAAATAGATCTTGCTTCTCCGGTAGCGGCTGCCATCACCTTTTCCGGTGTCGCCTCCGACCGGGTGAATTCACCGGTTATGCGGCCTTCGTGAAGAACCATGATGCGGTCAGCTAAACCTAATACCTCGGGCAATTCGCTGGAGACAAGCACGATAGCGAGCCCCGTTTGGGCGAGTTTGTTGATCTCGGCGTATATTTCCTGTTTCGCCCCGACATCTATCCCTCTGGTCGGCTCATCCAGGAACAGTACCTTAGGATTGGTCAGCAGCCATTTGCCGAGAACGACTTTTTGCTGATTTCCACCCGAGAGCGTGCCGGTGACCGTCAGCGGCGATTCGGCTTTGATCCTGAGAACCCGCATCGGGTCGGCCACGGCTATGGTCTCGCGCGCGCGGTGAGTAATAAAGCGGCCGGAAAGATCCTTCAGAGCGGCGAGAGTCATATTATCCAGGATATTTTGGTCAAGGATCACCCCGTATCGCTTGCGGTCCTCTGTTACGAAGCCGATCCCGTTTCTGATTGCGTCCGCAGGTGATGAAATGGAAACCGTCTTACCGCCTACCTCGATCTGCAGCGAATGTTTGCCGGGCCATGCGCCGAAAACGGTCATAAGCAGCTCGGTTCGGCCGGCCCCCATCAAACCCGCGATACCCAGGACCTCGCCTTTCCTCACCGAGAATGACACATCGTCAACGAGCTTCTTATCGTCGATGTCGGGCGAATACGCGGTGGTATTCTTGACATGCAGCGCTACATCGCCGCGCTCATGTTCTGCTTTCGGGAAGATCTCGCCGACATCTCTACCGACCATATCGGCAATGATACGATTTTTGTTAGTGTCGGCTGCGGCATAGGTAACTACCGTCTTACCGTCACGGAGGACAGTGACCCGATCTGAGATCCGAAACACCTCGTCGAGTTTGTGCGAGATATAGATCATGCCCACACCGCGGTCCCTCAGTTTTTGCAAAATGCCGAAGAGAGTCTCCACCTCGGATTCAGTAAGGGCTGCAGTCGGTTCGTCCAAAACGAGTATCCGGGCATTCTGCGAAAGTGCCTTAGCGATCTCAACCAATTGCTGGCCACCGATGCCGAGGGAACCGGCCTTTGTGCGTGGATCGATAGCGAGGTGAAGATCGTTGAGAAGATTTGCGGCAGCATGGTAAAGTTTGGACCAATCGATCACGCCCAATCGCGAAGGTTCGCGCCCAAGAAATATATTTTCGCCGACGGTAAGTTCCTTAACCAGAGATAATTCCTGAAAGATCATCGCGATCCCGGCAGATTCAGAATCGCGGATCCCGCCAAAGTTGACGGTGGAGCCATCCACCAGTATCTCACCTTCAAAACTGCCGGCCGGATGTACACCAGAGAGGACCTTCATCAGAGTGGATTTGCCTGCTCCGTTCTCACCTACAAGTGCATGAAGTTCCCCGGCCTCAAGCGTCATGCTCACGCCGTCAAGGGCCCGGACCCCGGGAAATTCCTTGACTATATTTCGCATTTCGATGAGTGACATAGTAGGCTGGGGCGATTTTACACATTCTATGCTCAGTTCCAAAACCGCTGTGCCCTGCAAGGTCAATTCACACTAGTTTCAGGTTGCAGGCGGTGTGACTTATACTTTTGAGGTATGTCGGAACCCATCGCTATTGAATCGATCCTGACCGAGGAACGCGTATTTCCGCCGCCTGCGGAGTTCGCCGAGAAGGCCCATATTAACAGCTTCGCCGAGTATGAGCGATTGTATGCCGAGGCCGCTGCCGACCCTCAGGCATTTTGGGCCCGTCAAGCAGAAGATCTGCACTGGTTCAAGAAATGGGATACGATTCTCGAATGGAACGAGCCTTTTGCCAAGTGGTTCGTCGGCGGAAAGATCAATATCTCATTCAACTGACTCGACCGCCATCTTGCCACCGCCAGAAAGAACAAGGCCGCGATCATCTGGGAAGGCGAAACCGGCGAGATCAAGACGATAACGTACCTGCAGCTTCACCAGGAGGTTTCACGATTCGCCAATGTGATGAAAAAGCTGGGTGTCCATTCAGGCGATCGCGTTGCTCTCTATATGCCGCTTGTAC
Organism: Pyrinomonadaceae bacterium; assembly: GCA_041745615.1. GTDB lineage: Bacteria > Acidobacteriota > Blastocatellia > Pyrinomonadales > Pyrinomonadaceae > OLB17. Next base: position 243,247 of record JBGTIP010000019.1, read on the forward strand.
CCGCCCTGGCAGTGGCAATGCTCGCATGTGCCCGAATCGGAGCGACCCACACGGTAATCTTCGGCGGGTTTTCGGCCGAGGCGATCCGCGATCGGGTGAATGACGGCGGCTGCAAGCTGATCGTCACGGCGGATGGCGGTTATCGACGCGGCTCGGAGATCAGGCTGAAAGATATCGTTGACGAGGCCGCCGAAGGCTGCCCGACGGTCGAAAATGTCGTCGTTTATCAACGAACCGGCTCGAAGGTCAAAATGCGGCCCGGTCGCGACCACTGGTGGCACGAGCTTACAAAGACCGTCGACACCGATTGCCCGGCCGAGGAACTTGATTCGGAACATCCCTTATATATCCTTTACACGTCTGGCACGACCGGCAAGCCAAAGGGGATTCTTCATACGACCGGCGGATATCTGACTCAGGTCGCGTATACCGCCAAGTACGTTTTCGATCTCAAGGATGATGATATCTACTGGTGCACCGCCGACATTGGATGGGTGACAGGGCATAGTTACGTGGTTTATGGGCCGCTTGCAAATGGTGCGACGGTCTTTATGTACGAGGGTGCTCCAAATTTTCCCGATTTCGACCGGTTTTGGGATATGATCGAGCGGCATAAGATCAATATCTTTTACACGGCACCCACCGCGATCCGCGCGTTTATCAAGTGGGGCGAGCAGTATCCTCTCAAGCACGATCTTTCGAGCCTTCGGCTTTTGGGAACTGTCGGCGAGCCGATAAATCCCGAAGCCTGGATGTGGTATCACGAGGTCATTGGCAAGCGAAAATGCCCGATCGTGGATACCTGGTGGCAGACCGAAACCGGGGCGATCATGATCTCGCCGCTTCCCGGAGCAACGCCGACCGTTCCTGGCACGGCCACGAGGCCGCTGCCGGGTATCCTGCTGGATGTGGTTACAAAAGCTGGCAAACCTGTCGGGCCAGGGGAAGGCGGTTATCTCGTTGCCACCCACCCGTGGCCGTCGATGCTGCGAACGCTGTGGGGCGACGACGAACGCTATAAACAGGCGTACTGGTCGGAAATCCCCGGCTTTTATTTTGCAGGCGACGGTGCCAGAAAAGATAGCCATGGCTACTACTGGATAATGGGCCGTGTCGATGATGTGATCAATGTCAGCGGCCATCGGTTGGGCACCGCGGAGATCGAATCCGCACTCGTTTCCCACGAGGCCGTCGCTGAGGCCGCGGTCGTGGGTCGTCCGGACGATCTTAAGGGGCAGGCCATTTCGGCCTTTGTTACGCTCGAGGGCGGCCGAAAGGGGGACGATGGCCTGAAAGATGCCCTCCGCGCTCACGTGGCCAGGGAGATCGGATCACTCGCTAAACCCGATGACATTCGATTCACCGATGCTCTGCCAAAAACCCGTTCCGGCAAGATCATGCGGCGGCTGCTTCGCGAACTCGCGTCAAGCGGCGTCGTAGCGGGCGATGTGACCACGCTGGAGGATTTCACGGTCCTGGAAAAGCTTCGTGAAGAGGAAGAATAGCTCCGTAAACTCGTATATTTAATTAACCGCATGGCTGAAAGGATCTACCGCGATTCGGTACATAACATAATTCGTGTAAATACCGATTCGGCTGAAGGCAAGCTGATCGTTTCGCTTATCGACACGCCCGAATTTCAGCGGCTTCGGCGGATCCGCCAGCTTGGCCTTGCGTATTTTGCGTATCAGGCGGCCGAACACTCGCGATTTTCACATTCGCTGGGTGCCTTTCACCTTGCCGCAAGAATGATCGCGAAGCTGCGGCTTAGCTATGAAATTCCCGACCAGGCGCAAACCGCCGTTCGTGTCGCCGCTCTGCTGCACGATATCGGCCACGGGCCTTTTTCGCATGTGATCGAATCGATACTCGATTTTCACCACGAGCAATTCACGATCGAGGCCGTCCTTAGCGATGAAACCGAGGTCGGAAGGCTCCTGAGGGAACATTCCGATGATCTGCCCGGGAATGTCGCGTCGATCATTCGCGGGGATTTCCCTCATCGGGCTCTATCGCAGCTCGTTTCGTCGCAGCTCGATGTCGACAGGATGGATTATCTGCTGCGCGACTCGCTGATGACGGGGGCCAAATACGGGATCTTCGATCTCGAGTGGATAATCAAGTCGATCGAGATCAACGAGGCGGACGACCATCTATACGTTTCGGCCCCCGGCATTTACGCGGTTGAGGACTACCTGCAAGCCCGTTATTACATGTACCGCCAGGTTTATTTTCACCGGACGCTGAGGTCGGCCGAAGCCGTGCTCCGCGTCCTTCTTCGCCGGGCACTGGACCTTGCTCAGGGCGGCCACGGCCTATGGCAGGCACAGGGCACGGCGATGGACAAGATCCTCGCGGGCCGGAAACTCGACCTTAGTGATCATATGGAGCTCGACGATACGGACGTCATGTACTCCATCAAACGCTGGCAGCGGTCTGATGACGAGATCCTTGCCGATCTCTCGAAACGATTTCTGGATCGCCGGCTTTTCAAGGCTTTCGATCTCGATATGCCCGAGGATGAGCGCTCCGAGTTTGTTGAAGAGGCCCGCAGGATGGTCACGGCCGGCGGCTTCGACCCGGCGTATTACTTCGTCGAAGATAAGGCCGGGAATGCACCGTACTCTTTCTATTCCACAAAAATTTCAGATGTCAAAGATCTAATATTCGTCGAAGAAGGCTTCTCACGGCCCGCCATTCGCGAAATATCGGCTGTCAGCCCGGCTGTGCGGGGACTGCAAGAGGGCTACCGCATCCATCGGATCTGCTTCCCCGCTGAGCTAAAGGAAACGATTGGCAAACTCTACCACAAGAATTAACGCTCGATCTTTCAATCATCAGTTGTGGATACGCTCGGCGTACGTGCTCCTTTTTGCTGCGGTGTGTGCCGTCGGCGAATTGCGTGCCCAGCGGGTGGCCGTCCTGAGTCCGGATGGCACGGCAGTCAGCCGTGAATTTGCTGATGCCTTTGCTTCCGAAATGGGCAAAACACTTCGCGTTCTCGACCGCGACCTGGGCCACGCGGGCTATCGGTCGGTGTCGGTCGATTCGCCGTTTAACCTTACCGCGGAGGAATCCAGGAAGATCGGAGCAGCCATCGGATGCGAGGCCTTTCTTCTGATACGCTCGGTAAACCAGGCACGGAGCGCTTTCGGGCGGCCTAATTACTACGAGTCCTACGCCGCGATCTATGCCGTAAGCTCTCGCACCGGACGGCTTATTTGGTGGACCCTCGCTACCCGAGAAGCCGCAACATCCGACCTGTCGGCAAACTCGCTCGCCGATGCGATACCGCCGCTTGCTATAGAGACCGCGAACGGCATTCGCTCGGCGATGAAGAGCGAGATCAACGAGCCTGATCCCGCATCGATGGAAGAGGTGCCGGAGCCCGGTTCGCCTCTTGCTAAAAATTTCCGGGCGCCCGTTCCGTATCGGCGACTTAGCCCCGCATATACGACGCTTGCAGCATCCTATGAGATCACCGCAACGGTCGAAGCACTCGTCGACCTCGACCCGGCGGGCCAGGTAACGCGGATCGAGATCACCCGCTGGGCGGGGTTCGGCCTGGACGAGTCTGTCGAAGCCGCGATCCGCAAGATGAACTGGCGGCCGGCAGAACGAAGCGGCAAGACTTTGCCGATGCGGTTTTTGCTGCGATACAATTTCAAAAAGCTCGATAAGGACCCGCCGACCCAATGAGAACCATCCTCGCCGCGATCAAGACCGTACTCTTTGTTGTGTCGACGCTCGGGCTGTATTCCATCTGGTTCATATTCAATTGGGCTGTACCAAATAAGATCTACTGGAGACAGGTGATCTTCGGAGCGTGGACGAAAAGTTTCGTCTGGATCTCGAACATGAAGATCGAGGTCATCGGCACCCCGCCAAAACCGCCGTTTTTTCTGGTCACAAATCATCTGAGCTATACCGACATGGCCGCGGTAAGGGCGGTCGCGAAGGGTGTATTCGTTGCCAAGGCCGAGATCGAGGGCTGGTTTCTCGCCGGTCGAATTGTGCGGGACATGGGCACGATCTTCATTGACCGAACGAATCGCCGGGACATTCCCCGCGCCGGTGAGCTGATAATCGAACGCCTCGATGCAGGCGAGGGCGTGATCGTCTTTCCGGAGGGGACGAGCACCAGGGGGGAGGAGGTGCTGCCGTTCAATTCCTCTTTCCTCGAATTTGCGGCACGCCGCGATCTGCCGGTCTCGTATGCAGCGATCGGCTACCGCACGCCGCCCGGCGAGATACCCGCCAGCCTTGCCGCATGCTGGTGGGAAGATATTAGTTTTTTTGCTCATCTCTGGCGTTTGTTCCATGTCAGCGAATATACCGCGGTCATCAAATTTGGCGACTCACCAATTGTGAATAAGGACCGCAAAGCGCTGGCAACCGAATTAACTGAAAGAGTGTCACAGTTATTTGAACCCGTGATATGAGGCCGGCCGGTAGTAACCTTCCCGGCCACAACCTCGTATAATACATAAAGAATAAAATCAGGAGCGGTTCTTTCATGCCCAAACTATTTAGATCTATAACTGTTTTTGCGGTCGTTCTCTCGATCTGCACGACCACCTTCGGTCAAACCACCGGCTACGACACGGGCCGGATGGACCGTAATGTCGCGCCCTGCGATGATTTTTTCCAATTCGCCAACGGAACATGGCTTAAGAATACTCAGATCCCTTCGACCGAAGCCCGCTGGGGAATGTTTAATATCCTTGCCGACAATAACAACACGATGCTGAGGCAGGTGCTCGAAACATCGGCAAAGACCAAGCACCCCGCTGGCAGCAACGCACAGCTTATCGGCGATTTCTATGGCTCGTGCATGGACGAGGAAGCCATTGACCGTGCGGGCCTGACGCCGCTCAAACCCATTCTCGATCAGATCGAAAAGATCAAGAACACCGCCGATATCGAGAAGGTGCTCGGGACGATGCACGATGCGGGAATCCCGGCTGTATTCAGTTTTGGCATCGGCGCCGATCTCAAGAACTCGAATGCCGTGATCGTGAACGCGTTTCAGAGCGGACTGAGCCTTCCAAATGCCGAGTATTATACGAAGGAAGACGCAAAATCCGTTGAAACGCGAGGCCGATTTGTCGAGTACATGACGAACATGTTCAAGCTGATGGGCGACCAACCTGAGGCCGCTGCAGCTAATGCCAAGGCAGTGCTCGATTTTCAGACTCGCCTTGCTAAGTCATCACTCACGCCGGTCGAGATCAGGAACCCTGACAACCGCTATAACAAAGTTTCACTTGCGGCTGCCAAAGAATTGACGCCGAATTTCTCGCTTGTCGACTACATGGCCACCCGGCAGTTTCCCCCCACGAACGAGCTGAGTATCGCTCCGGTAAAATTCTTCAGCGAGGTCAACGGGATGGTCAAGGACGTTCCCGTTGACGCCTGGCGGTCGTATCTGCGCGGCGTGACGATCAGCTCGGCCGCTCCGTCGATCGCGAAGCCCTTTGCGGATGAGCATTTTAACTTCTTCGGGCGATACCTGAGCGGTCAGAAGGAGCGTCAGCCGCGATGGAAGACCTGTGTTCAGGCCACCGATCAGCATCTCGCCGAGGCCCTCGGCATCGAGTACTCGAACAGGGCATTTAAGCCGGAAGCCAAAAAGCGGATGGACGAGATGATCGATAATCTGCTGGCGGCGATGAAGGAGCGCATCAACGACAACGAATGGATGGGTGAAGCCACGAAAAAGCAGGCCCAGACCAAGCTTTCGACCTTTAAACGCAAGATCGGATACCCAGACAACCTACGAGGTTACAAGGGACTCGAGATCAAACGCGGGCCGCATATCGACAATATTCGCAGGGCGGTTGGATTTCAGATCAAACGAAGCCATGAGGACCTCGGGAAACCCCGCGACAAGACCCGGTGGCCCTACTCGGCCGCCACGGTCAATGCGTCGTACAGCAGTGCGAACAACGATATCACCTTCCCGGCCGGCATTTTGCAGCCGCCATTCTTCAATTTCGACGCGGATGACGCCGTTAATTACGGTGCGATCGGCGGCGTTATCGGCCACGAGATCACCCATGGGTTTGACGACCAGGGCAGCCGGTTTGACGCCGAGGGCAATCTGAACATGTGGTGGACAGCCGATGACCGCCGCAATTTCGAAGACCGGACGTCGTGTCTGGTAAAGCAGTGGGATGCCTATGAGGTCGAGCCCGGACTGTTTATGGTCGGCAAGCTCGCCCTGGGCGAGAACATCGGCGATTTCGCCGGCCTTACGGTCGCGTACGATGCCTTCCAGAAATCTCTCGAAGGCAAGCCGCGTTCGGCGAACATAGACGGCTTTACCCCCGAGCAGAGGTTCTTTCTCGGCTGGGCACAGATCTGGGCGTCGAAATATACGCCCGAGGCTGAACGTCTGCAGGCACGAAACGGCCCGCATTCGTTGCCGCGGTGGCGTGTGAACGGCCCGCTCTCGAACATGCCCCAGTTTGCCGCCGCTTTCAACTGCAAACCCGCATCACCGATGTTCCGCGAAAAACCCTGCCAGATCTGGTAAGAACGTTTTTGCTCATGAGACAAAGGCTGCCGAACGGCGGCCTTTTTTTCGCTCCAAAACCCGACTAACATCGTTCCCGCTGTCCTGTCAGAGGTCAATTGTGATTGCCAGTTGGCAAATCCGGTCGGGCCATCCCATTTCCGTCCCACGTGGGACGGCAAATGGGACGCATAACTCATTCGGGCTCAACATGTTAGGCCAGTTCATCCCATTTTTCGAAAAGTGCGTAACGTGTTTCACGGCGGCAGTACGTTTCTGCCGAATTGTTGGATTGTCAAAGATCAACCTCCGAGGGCAGGCTGCGAAAGAATATACCAAACGTTTCAATGCAAAGCAATAGTTTTATCTATGATACACCTCACCCCTGCCTACAGACGCGTTTCATGGAGTTTATAGCTCAGACCTTAGCGCTCCAGCGCACCGCCATTTGGATGGTTTCCTTTATGAAGGCGTCCTTGCCGTCCATATATTCGTTCATGCTTTCAGGATGTTCAGCTGCGAGCTTGCGCTTCAGTTCGCTGTAGGCCTTCGCACGTTCCGGATGCTCGATCATGTAATCGCGAAATGCCAGATGACGGGTGACCTGCTCGCTGTTAGCAGGAAATGCGTGGATCTGATGGGTCCGCACGCCATCTTTATCATCTTTTCGAAAGTAGCGGCGACCGGGTATGCCGAATTCGCCCATTACCTCGTAACCGAGCTGTTCCATCCGCTCGTTTGCGGCCTCGAGGACGGTAATGTCGGCAAATTCGACAAGGATATCTATGACCGGTTTTGCATATATGCCCGGGATCGCAGTGCTGCCGATCTGGTGGATGGCCACGGCATTGTCGCCGAGCGCACCGGCGACTAGTTCCGCTTCAGCCTCAAATGCTTCGCGCCAAGCGCAGTTATGCGGAACGACCTCGATCCTTTTCATGCCATGAAGTGCGGCCCAGCGATTAAAGCTCCCGCCGCATTATGAGTTCGCCGTCGTCTTCGTCACCTGCGTAGACGAAGCCCATCGTTTCGTAGAACGGCCCCGGGCTGCCTTCGCCGGGGACGCAGCTAGTGTAGAGGACGCTCGCGTCGGGGCGTGTCTTTACGTGCTCAAATAACAGCTCAAGGGCTTTTTGCCCGATGCCTTTTCTTTGATATCGGGCATCGATCATAAATCGCCACAAAGAGTACTCCTTTGCGGTCGGATTATCCTCCAGCATTAGAAACCCTACCGGTGTATTATCGGCATAGATAGCACGGAACCACGCTGTGTCAGGAGAGAAATAGGCTTCCGCAATAGACTCGGCGTTCGTCGCGACGAAACGCTCCTGTTCGGGACGTACCTTTAGCCGCGTGATCTCCCTCACGGTCTCCTTTGTGATCTCACGCAGCGAAACTTCGGGATCTGTTATATTAGGGCCTTCCATGATCTTCTTAGTCCTGGTTAGGGATTTCATTAATAACGAAAGCCAGCTTTAGCGTTGTGGCGGAAACGTCTTCTTCCGTTAAATGTACCTTCGCGTCGCGGAAACCGCGTTTCTGAAGATAGTCAAAAATTACATTACGCGCCTTTCGCAATTTTCCGAGCTGGTACGGACTATCGACCGTAACTTCCGCGTTCTGCTGGCGCAACTCGGCTAAGAGCTCGTCTTTCGTCACATACCGCAGACCGTCAAAATTGACTTCAACGATAAACGGTAATTCTCTAACCTCGAAAATAACGTGAATTCCGCCGCGCATCCCGACCTCAGTGAAAACCCTGGTGCTAGATGGATCGAAATCGCCTAGTTCTAACAACGACCGCAGATCGGCCTGCAATCGCTCTTGATCGAACCGTTCGCCCGGACGGGTTTTGATATGACGCAAAATTTCTTCGGCGGTAAATCGGCGATTGCCAAGAATATCAAGTGATTCAATGAGTTGGCTTTGCTGAGAGAGAGCGTTTGAAAAGAACAGCGTTAAGGAGAAACAAACCGTCAGTAAAGTCCTAAGTTGTGATCGAAATTCACGATGTGACATTTTCTGGCCTCCTCGAAGTGAGCCTCATTATTGCACGGAGTGGTCAATTCGTCATCTCGCGGCCAACGACGACTCGACCCGTTCTGCAGTTTTTACGCCGTCGCGAGTTTGACTGCTCGAATGGCAATGGTAAGTGGTGAAAACCTCGCCAGGAAGGGAGAACCTACGATCTAAAGTTCGTGGGGGGCCCCGTTGCAATGTAGATACCGCGGGTTCCAAGGATCTCAGGCTTACGTTCAACGACAAAGCACGCGTCTGTGAATGCCGCTTCCATCTGTGCCTGAGTAAAGAGCCCAAGCTCGTGGACCTCCGAAAGACGCTCTATCCCCGACGCACGGCCAATTAGGTATTCAAATTCGAGCCGCGATTCCGAGTTGTCGAGAACGGTCCGCGACATTCGATACACTGTCAGCCCATTGCTCTTACCCGCGAGAGTGGATATCCAGCCATCGGTAAGCTGCCCCGGCTCAAACCACGGCTCTACCAGCACGACACCATCCGAATTGAGATGATCTCTCATCGATCGAATCGCCGCTCGAAGCCTCTGCTCGGTGCGAACATAACCAATCGCCGAAAAAAGGCAGGTTACGACATCATATCGGCCCACCAGATCGAGAGCGGCCAAGTCGCCTACGAAGAATGAACCCTCTGGACATTTTGCACGCGCGAGCTCGACGAATTTCTCCTCAGAGTCTACGCCGTCCACACTGAAACCGAGGTCGATGAGACTCCTGGCATGGGCCCCTGTCCCGCACCCAACATCCAGAATCGAATGGGCAGCGGGACTAGCCTCCTGGATAAAGGTCTTGAGGAGCTGGGCCTCAGCCTGATAGTCCTTCTCCGAAGCGTAAAGAAGGTCGTAAAACTCCGCCGCATTTTCGTAGCTACCCATAACTTTTGACTAAAATCACGAGAGTTAAACCGACTCCGCTATACCTCGCTGACCGGGCGCCGAACCTTCGCCGATGGCGGGCAGCTCTAATAAACTCCTATTCTACAAAATACCGCCCCTCACGAAGTTCGTCGATTCCGTCTACTAGAGTATTTGGTTCCCCTCACTGCGCGCAAAAAAGAGGCCGCCATTTCAGACGGCCTCTCCCATTTTTTCTATGATGTGAGTTACCTGCCGGCCCCCATGGACCTGGCATCTTCCCGGACGTTGGCATCCGCACCCTCGGCGCGATTGCCGCCCTTAGTCCTGTTAACTTCCACTTCGGTGCGGCGGACCGTGTCTCTCACAGTCTCATCACGCTCATCCACGGTCTTGTCAATCGAGACATTTTCCTTGACCCGAGCTTGTTTCGCAACCACAGCTTCTTCAGCGTGTTCAGTGATCTCAAACTCACCTTCGCGGAAATTATCCAGGGCGTTGGCAGAGACAACCTGATTGACCGGATCGCGGCGTACCACGACATGCTCTTCTCTTAGTCGTATGTTCTTCTCGATCGGCTTTTGGATGATGCGGCTCTTAACCTTGACCCCGCCGCGTTCGACGGCGCGCTTGCCGACCTGGAAGTCCTCTTCGATCACCGGTATATCTATACGACCGCGATTCGAATCCTTTTGTCCTTCCGCTCGGCTGGAAGTGTCATCTCCGAATTTCGTCATCCGTTCGTCTACGTCAACAGCCCCGTTGTTGTCGAGGATATCAGAGGCCACCTCAGCCCTTTCTTTCGAGGGCGTCTGCACCGTCAGGATCGCCTCGGTATCGCTCGCAACGGTCGAATATTTGTATGCTTCGGGAGAATTCTCACCGAAGATCGAGTTGAAAAAATTCATGACCTTTGTTCCGATGGAACCGTCGGCGTCCCCTGCGGTTTCATTGGAGGACAAGGTACCCGATCCGGCAACCTTGTTTGAAAGGTCAATATCCTTTGCCAGGAAGCCGTTTTTGACCAACTCAGACATAGCTGTCTGCGCATCCGTTCTGTTATCAAATAAACCTATTACTGCATGTGTCATATTTATCATTCCCCTTATTCAAGTTTGTATGCCGGATCGCTCCGGCATTTTTCAATGTTCCGGTCCGAAACATCTGCGGCCACGCGTTTGACGTCGACCGTCTCTTTTCGGAGCTTTACCGTTTGCGGTTCATGCATTTCGACAAGCTCCTTCTTTACCCGCACCTCTTCCCTTAAAAGCAATTTTTTCTGCATAACTATCTGCTCCTGGACCACTGGGATCACCATAACGTCTCCCTCATATCGGATCTCCGGAGTAGCGTCAACGTACTTATCCAGCCGCACGCGTTCGACGGTTACCTTCTCACGCATTAGGGGTTCGTCTATCAGATCCTCATGTTCGAGGACCCGTTTCGAAACCCTCACTCGTCCTGATTTGACGACCCGCTTCTTAACAGCCGCGACTTCTTCGATCACTGGAATATTGATTTTCTTAAATTCAGAAGTTGACGACACCGCGGGCGCGTCACGCGGCTCGCGTTTTTTTGCGACCATATATACACCTTTTCAATTTGATTTCTTCGCCGTGAGGACCTCGCCAACTGTGGGGCTTAGATACTGCGGTAAACTCTACGGCGTTGTGTCACCGCCATATGAAAACAATACTACTTTGAGGAGATCATCATTGTACTGTAGGGAACACGAGGTCGACTTTTTGGCCCTTCTGAACAAAAAGCGGGGAATTCCGTTGTATTTGCTCCCTAGTTGCGATGGGAAATACGTTAGAAAACAGCCAGACGTGTAGGGTCTGGCTGCTTTCGTTTTAATGCTAACTTACTGGATCGGCCCTCTTCGAAGGCGTATCGGGCCTGCGGGCCGGTTTGGGTGATTCCCTGACTGGTGCGGGGCTGCTTTTCGGGGCCTCTTTTGCCGGCGGGTTCGTTCTTGGTGGCCTTTCCGCAGCCGGCGGATCGGCCCGGCGTGGAGCCTCTCTCACCGGGGCCGGAGCCGGCTCCCGCCTCGGTCTGGCAGTTTCAACCGGGGGCTCCTGCACCGAGGTTTCTCGTTCGACTGGCCGCTCTCGCCGAGGCCTTGCAGTTTCCGGAGGGGATTGCGGTCTGGCCTGCGCCGGGTTAGTCTGAGCGGGGCTGTCGGAATGAACCGGACGGTTCGCCCGTGGTCTGCTAACGGGCGCGGGCCGTTCAAAAATGCCGGTAGGCTGTGGTTCGGGCCGGGCCGCTTCGATCACCGGCCGTTCTCGTATTGTGCGGCCGCCTAAGATGCGGGTCGTGCGAAGCTCTGTGTCCAGAGGTTTATCAGCGGTTCGTTTGATCGTTCCGACCCTCGACTGTGCCGCGGCCAGGTCCCGCCGCGGTCTTTCGGCCAATATTTCACTGCCTGTGTTTCGGCCTACCGTCTCACGCGTAGGCAGTTGAGGGATCTGGTTTGCCGGCGCGGCTGCTATGACCGTGTCGGCGACGTCCCGCGGCATTCGACGTATCTCGCGGCCCCGTTTGCCAAAATCGTTGGCATCGACGCCTACCACTCCGATGGGGGGCACTCGATCGAGCGGCAATCGGCCGCCCGTGCCTCGCGTTGCGGCCGCCGATTCACGGTTTCGAATCGGAGGGACGGGGCCTGCGTAATTTCGGGGTCGGCCGTTGTTGCTGCGGCGGTGATAGGGGCGGTTGAAATTGACCCGGTCCTGATGATACGCCAGCGGATACCAGCAGATATTGTTTCTCACAATAGTGATCACAACGAGAGCGGGCCGCCACCAGCTGCGAGTCGAACGATAGTATCCGTAAGGGGACCAATTCCAGTAGCCGTCGTGATAAAACCACCGGCCATGATGATAAGTTGCCCAGCCCCACGGTTCGTCATTAACCCATGTCCAGCCGAAGGGCGGCATCCACCGCCAATGGCCGTAGCGGTACGGCGACCAATCGGCGTAGCTCCGGATCGCGGACGAATGAGGCCGCCACACGTAACCATAATCACGCGTATGGATCCACTGGCCGTTGTCATTCAGGTCGTCTGCGCCATAGATGTCGTCATCGTAATACTTGTCATAATACGATGCTTTCAGCCGAAGGGCGATCGTCTCGTCCCGGCCGGTTGTCCATTGGTCAAACCCGTCGAGCGAGGCGATGGCATTGCCGGCCTCCCATTCTCCCCGGTACGGACCGTCGATATGAAGTCTGGCCTGCCTGCCGCTATTCAATGTGAATCCGGCATTTTCCGTGTAGATCCGTGCCTCACCCTCGATGACCGCGACCCTGATCTGGGCATCGCCGACAGCTCCCGCATCGATGCGGTAAGATCCGGCGGAACGGATGGCGATAGTTGATTTGGGGGCGTCGATCTCAAAAAAGGACCGCTGCGTGTCAAATGTTAAGAGCTTCAGATGCATCGTGCCTAATGAGAGGCTGACCGCGACTCCCTCATCCGAATAGGCCGCGAACTTTAGCGTCGAATTTTCTGCAAGGCGGAGGTGCTGGTCCTTAGCAATTTGGATCTCGATGCGGGCACCAGCTTCGGTAACGATCTCGTCACCCTCGACGATGGGGAGATTGAGCGTGACGCTCTCCCATTCATCGCTGTCAGCACGCCGTATCCGCGTATCTCCGCTGACAAAACTCACACGGGCGACACGGGCTGTTACCTCGTCGGCATCCAGTTCCTCGTCTATCGAAAATGTTGAATTTATGAGGCTTGTAGGCCCATAGATCTCGTTGGCCTGGATCGAAATGCAGCTTCCCAGAATAAACGCGGCCAATATTCCTGCGGCGACCGCTCTGGCTGTTTTGTACATACTATTTTCCCTCCTTCCGTACAGATAATTGATATCTCGGGAAGAGCAGGCTGCAGCGGGAGTTGTCACCTATACTTCCGCCCGATGCAATAATCGTTCCGCAACCCTAGCGAAACAAGATTCATCGAATATTGCTGCCTCTTTGGATCAACGGTTTGATTCGTTAAACCAAATCGTGCAGTTTCTATGGGGCCAGGTTACGATTTAGTGCAAAGTCCGCGAACATGGTTGCTACCCAACGACGTCAGGTAATACACTTATTTTGAGGTGATAGTTTAATGAGAAGATCCATCATTGGAGCATTTATATTTTTTGTATGCGCAGCGGCGGCCTTTGGGCAGCAGAAGAGCGTTCCCACGAAAGCAGACCCCACGAAGGGCGTTCGTGATGCTTTCGAGCGGCTGATCGAAGGCATCCGGCAGGTCGACGGTGAGAAGGTGATGGACGCTTATGAAAAGAGCGACCGGCTATTGATCTTTAATAACAACGGGTCCGCCACGATCGGGTGGGACAACGTCAAAAGCAATGTTGATGCGTCATATCCCAAGATCAAGAACGTAACCCTGGACATCACGGGCCTTCGGGTCGAAATGTTCGGTAAAACCGCCGCGTATGTCACATGCAAATGGAAACAATCGCAGGAGTATGAGGGAAATCTCGAAAGCTCGGCCGGGAGAATGACCCTGATCTACAAACTGATCGGCAAGGATTGGAAGGTCACTCATCGTCACACTTCGCCCGAGCTTCCCGCACCGAATCGGCCGGTATTACCCTCTGAACGGACGGACCCGTGAGAAACAGACACCCACTACAAATCGAAAAAGCCGCCGCGATCGCTCGCCGGCGGCTTTTTCATTTCAAGTGCTGATCTTAGATGCTTGCCCCAGGATATCCCTCGCCGAGCCGCTCAACGCTGCCATCCGCCAGCGAATTCAGCAGTTCGTAATGAAAATAATCGAATTTAGACGCAACCGGCGGCTGCACCCGTTTATCGTACATCTCACGCGAACGGTCGATCGCTTCCCTCAGACGTTCGTAAAGGTCGTGTGCCTGCTTACCCTCGATCACTTTCTTCTCGTTATATAATTTGATCTCGGAAACCAGCAGCCTCGCAAAACGGCGGGCATCATTATGAAGTCGGCGTTCGTCTTCCGGTACATCGATCGGGAGGTCGACGGGACGGTCGCTAAATCGGGACTGTGGAGCGGATGGGGCCGGTGCCGGCACTATAGGTTCCGGAGCCGGAGTGTACGCATTTCCCGCCGATGCTCCGCTTGGCTGGTATTCCTCGACCGCACGATCAAACGGCGAGGAAGCCGCAGCTGCCGGCTCGATAGAGCCACCAGTATCAAATTGACTTGGCTGGCCATAGGCTGCGGAAGGATCAAACTCCGCCGCCGGGGTGCCAAATTCGCTGCTGTCAGCGGTCGGGAACTCGGACGGTGCATTCCGAATATCGTCTACCGACGGCTCCTGTGTCCCGTAAGTGAATTCCGTGTCGGGTGCGGGCTGCGGCTGGTATTCAGCGTCGAACGCAGTATGCTGAGGTTCGGAAAAGCTTGTGGGCTGTTCAAAGTCCGGAGCAGCAGGCCTTTCGAATTCATTCAACGAAGGAATGGTCGATTCGAACTGAGATGCGAAGTCGCTTTCGGCAGGCGGTGCATTTTCCGATATCGGTTCCGAAAACGATGATCCGTATTCGGGAGCAGGCTGCTGCTCTGGCTCGGGTGAATACTCCGTTTCAGACGGCGAGCTCTCGGAAAATGAGAATCCGGAGGGCTCGTAAGCCGCCGATGGTTCAGGGGCCTCAGCCGCCGGTGTCGAATACCCTGATTCAAAACTAGCGAGCATCGCGGCCGTTTCTGTCTGGTCGTGCCGGGCATTCTCGAAATCAGCCGGAGCCATCGTACGGTTCTCTTCGGCAGCTGTTTGCGTAGAGGCGAGGAGTTCGACCGTGATACCGGCTACCTTGATCAAAGTTTCTAGAGCTTCGCGGTTTATCTCACCGCCGCTGTCACCGCTGTCAACGTACATTACCGCAACGCCCCGTCCACGGGCCACAAGCGGAAGAGCCATCATTCGTTCCGGCTGCCCGAAGGCAAGCGGATCGAGAAATCCGCCATCATCAGCATGCTTTCCGGCATACCCTTCGACCGTAGAACGAGATTCGACCGCGGCGCTGAGTATCGTGTCTCGTGAAACCGGGAAGTGGACCTCGCGCACAGTTTTTTCCAATTCGTCGTCGGTTCCGAGGACCTTCCATCCAGCAAAATGATTGCTTTTTATGATAAAGAACGCTCCACGCGGCGCGAATTCCGAGGCATGATGAACGAGCGATTTCAGAATGGCGGATTGGGAATCTTTGCTGCTTATCTCGTTTACCGCGTCGCGAATAGCATCGTAACGGTGAGCAGCAGCTTCCGGCATGTCATCCAGTTTCTCCGCCTCGACCATTGCATTGGCCGCGAGTTTGGCGCCTTCGTCGCGGGCCAGCTTCAGATGTTCGGCTACTGCGCTGTTAAACGCTTCGTTAAATCCGGGGGTCGAGTCGAAGCGGGCGGAAATTGCTCCGAAGGCCTCATCAAACTGTTCCCTGTGACGTTCGAACTCAGCCTGGATCTTGTTCTGAAATTCAGCGGATTCCTGCCGCAGATCGGCAAGGACGCTATTGAGATAAGTCTCGAATTCTGACCTGAGGCTTTGTTCGAGTTCTTCGCTATTCACTAGGTTTTCTCCTCCATCTGTTTAAAACGCAAAATTATAGCTGGTATGCAAGTACGGCGGATCTGAGTGGAATTGTTCACGGATGAGATGACAACTGACGCAAAATCGCCATCACTAGCATTATGAATAATTTAACGAGAAAATGTCAAGAAATTGTTAAGGACCGGCGATATGAACGTCAATTAAACTGCTATAACCGAGATCTCGGGATCGATCTCCTCTTTGATCATGTTCTCGATGGCCATCAGGGTGCCGGTCAGCGAACTGGGGCAACTGCCGCAGGCACCCTCGTACCGAATTTTCAGCGTGTCCTCAGTGAGTTCAATGATCTCGAGCCAGCCGCCGTCACCAGCTAGATAAGGCCGAATACGGTCATCAAGCAGTTCATTGATCTGAACCAGCTTAGGGTTGTCACTCGCCGCCGCGGCGATAGACCCACCGACGGCCTGAGCCGCTGCCTTGTTACCGTTCCCATTCGAAGATTGAACAGCCTCGGCCGCGCGGATCGGTACCGCGAGGGCGGGCAGGATCTCGTCCCATTCAGAGTCATCCGTCTTTTCGACGGTGATCATCTTGTCCATGTAGAATACCGACACCACCTCGCCGACCTCGAAGATCGATCGTGCCAGCGGGTCTTCAGCCCCTGCCTCCAGCGACTTGAACGAGTGTGACGTCCCGTGGGAAACGGGCTCTTTTAATATGAATTTCACCGCATTTGGGTTCGGTGTTTCCTGAATATCTGCGATCTTGGGCATGTTCTAAATCCTGCTTTATATGAAAAAATTGTAAATCATTACTATTTTGTCAACATTATAATATCTCATATTTTCGTAGTGTTTACAAATTTCTGAGGCCTCCGAACAAATAAAAGAGCGGCCTGACGGCCGCCCTTTTATTACCGGGATTACAGGGCATTCTATTCCAGTCCGACGAAGTCGAGATCAGCGAGCTCCGCCGATATCTCGATAGTTCGGCTTTCGAACCGGTATCGTCTGGAATTTACGCCAATTCGATACGTCGGGCCTGCCGGAACTCCGTCAAAGCTGTAATAACCGAGGGTGCTGGTCGTGACCGTACGAAGATATCCGTCGGGACCTACGAGGGTTACCTGAGCACTTCGGACGCCGATGCCTGCTGGAGAAAGAACGCGTCCCGAGACGCCTACTTCAGGCGAGCCCGCACCACTGATGGAAAGCGCCGCCGCAGTGTAGATTGCAGGCATTTCATTTGCACCTGCATCGGCAATGCTTCCGTTATCAGCAAACGAGATCATCGATCCGCCCGCGGCAGCACTCGGAGCAATGTCGAAGGTTACATTGACCAACGGCCCATCCGTCGACAGGAACGCTGTACCAGCGTCGATAAGCACCGTTAGCCGGCCGGTTTCCTTGTCGTTGACTGTGACAACGGCATCAGCCGGAGCAACTCCTGCTAATACTACGACCGGGTTTGAGAGCTTCATTCCGTCGTACTCGAGCGTGAATCTGATAGCGAGTTCGTCGCCCATCGCCTTCATCTCGATCGGCACGGTGGCCTTTTGTCCGGCCGCCGCGGTCCTCGACGCGACCCTGACAGAGCGCTGCGTTTCGACCATCATCAGATCCGCGGGCGGTGGTGCCGGTGGAGCAGGCTCAAAGGGTCCGCCCGCTGCGGTAGGAGTGTCCGCCCCGGACGCATAGCGCCTGGCCTGGATAACATCGCCGGCCGACATTATACCGTCGCCTTTAGTGGCAGCCGGGGCAGTGTCAACCCTTTGGAACTCATTGTATGCCGGATTCGCCGTAGTGATAAAGGATGCGAACTGCCGGGCGATAATGACGTCATTCGAGAAAATGATGCCGTCTCCGGTCGGACGTCCTCCCAGATCGCCTTCAAGACCCTGCTGATACACGATGTGGCCATCGACCATCTCAACAAGCAGCGGGTCATTCGCCGAATTGTTTATCAGGATATTAGTCGGCGAACCGGTCAAATCAAGCAGAGCGTTATGAGCGGACGTGGCCTGCGTCTGGAACGTAAGCCTGACCACCTCACGATCTCCGGCCGCAAAAGTACCGCCGCCCTGCGGAATAACCGTGATTCCGACGCTGCCGTTAACCACCGTCAATCCGCACCCGACACCCGCATCCGCGCCACAGGCGACGGTTGGGGATCCGACGAAGAGTGCCTCGTCATAGTCGACGCTGAATGCAACGCTTCTTTCATTCCCCTGGCTGTTCAATATTATTGAAACCACCGCGGTCTGACCGGGTACGACGTAATCATTGACTACCCGCAATTTTCTTGGAGCCGCTGCCAGCGTGTCATAGGCGGTAAAATCGACATTGCCGACATTCCCGGCAACGTTGAATGTGCGGCTTATCGCATCGTAGAACTTCCCGAGGCCTGAAGGCGTCACCGTACACGCTCCGGCATATGTTCCCGCGAAGCTATAATTTCCAGCTCCGTCGGTCGCCGTGGCCGCATTGGCACAGCCAGAAAGCGTGACAGTAACGCCGCTCAAATTCGTCATACCCGGAGCCTGTTTAACATTCCCCGAGATCGTGACATTTGTATTCACGGTCCAGCTTCTCGACGCAGGTGTTTTGTCAACATTGCCAGCCTGATCGATAGCCCGAACCTCGAAGGTATGCGGCCCCTGTGCCAGGCCATTATATTCTCTCGGCGAAGAGCAGGTCGCAAACGCGCCCCCATCGAGCGAACATTCGAATGTCGCCCCGCCCTCATTCGAGCTGAACTGGAAGGTTGCCGATGTGGAAGCAACTGTTCCGGTCGGACCCGTATGAATTGTGGTCTCAGGATCGACTGTGTCGATCGTCCAGCTTCTTAGAGCAGGCGAGCCGTCCTGGTTGCCCGCCGCATCGATGGCCCGAACTCCGAATGAGCGTTCGCCATCGACAAGTCCGTTATAAGTCGCGGGTGACGTGCAGAGTGAATAAATGCCTCCGTTTATCGAACAGAGGAAGGTCACTCCTGTCTCATTGGAGCTGAAATGAAATGTCGCAGACGTACTGGACACGAACCCGCTTGGCCCCGAGTCGATAAAAGTATCGGGAGCGATAGTGTCAACGGTCCATGTTCGCACCGCAGGTGTCAGATCCGTGTTTCCGGCTATGTCGGTAGCACGAACCTGGAAATTGTGTGAACCCTGCGACAGGCCATTGTAAGTGGTCGGCGAAGTACAGGCAGAGAATCCACCACCGTCGATCTGACACTGGAAGGTTGAACCGGCTTCATTGGAACTGAAATGAAATGTCGCCGATGTATTCGAAACGCTGCCATTCGGGCCGTTGTCGATCGTTGTCTGCGGGGCAACGGTATCAGCCGTCCATTCCCTTGTATCGGGAGTCGCGTCGACATTACCCGCTGCATCGACAGCACGAACCGCGAATGTATGCGGCCCCTGCGCCAAGCCTCCGTATATCGCCGGGGACGTACAAGGAGCAAAGGCGGCGCCGTCCAGCGAGCATTCAAATGTCGCTCCGGCTTCGTTGGAAGTAAAGGTAAAGTTCGCCAGGGTTGAATTAACAGTCCCAGTCGGGCCGCCCGTGATCGTTGTGTTCGGGGCGATCGTATCGACCGTCCAACTCCTGGCGGCAGGTGTCGCATCCTGATTGCCGGCAGCGTCGGTGGCTCGCACCTCGAACGTCTTAGCGCCTTCGGTCAGGTCATTATAAGTAACTGGTGAGGTGCAGCCTGAAAATGCTGCGCCATTGAGCGAGCACTGGAACGTAGCCCCCGCCTCGTTAGAGCTGAACGAGAAGGTGGCGGAATTCGACGGTGTGGGACCGCTTGGGCCGCTATTTATGGTCGTCTCGGGGGCCACGGTGTCAACCGTCCATGTTCGCGAAGCAGGTGTCGGGTCAAAGTTCGCCGCCACATCCCTTGCACGGACCTCGAACGTGTGCGGACCCTGCGCCAGGCCATTGTATGTGATCCCTGATACGCAATCTGTAAATGCAGCACTGTTAAGCGAACATTGAAATGTCCCCGGTTCATTGGAACTAAAAGTAAACTGGGCTGTGGTTGAGTTGACCGCACCGGAGGGGCCCGTAAGCAAGGTTGTCTCGGGGGCAGTCGTATCGATTATGATATTTCGATTAGCACCCAGCGAACCGGGAGCTCCGGGAGCCGGTAAAGTGAGGTTCGCCGGAGTGCCGCCAAAGCTATTGATCGTGCCGCCATTCAGGACCAAAGCCGCGGTGCTTGTGTAATCAAGGTCGGGACTCGCATGTCCGGCCTGGACCGTATAGTTGAAGGTGAGCACGGCCGTATTGCTTCCGCTCGAATAATTGACCGGAAACCCTCCTGCTACGGATGCAAGCCTCAGTGTCGGGGTCCCGGTTACCACCACCGGAGCTCCAAATGAGACCGTGATCGGGATGACCGCTCCGACCCCAAACGCTCCGCTGCCGCCCGGCGAGTCCACATTTATAACGTTCAATGCCCCTGCGACCACACCCCAGCTGGGCGACACATCATTAAAATTCGGGAAGCTTGAACGGTTCGTCTGATTAGAACCGTTAAGGTTCATTGTGTAGACCTCGTAATTTGTACCGCCATGACGGTCCGTATAAAACGCAATCGCACTTCCGTCCGGTGAAAAAGACGGAGCAAGATCATTAACATCCAAACTAGAAGGTGAACTGAAGGTCACCTGAGTCTGATTTGAACCGTTCGTGTCCATGATAAAAATTCTGCCCTTGTTCCCCGCACGGGTTGACTCAAAGGCGATCCGGCTTCCGTCAGGAGAAAAACTCGGGTTTAAGCTGTCCCTCGCCGCCGATCCTGAACCGGGACTAAATGTTAGACGTACCTGATTACTTCCGTTTGCGTCCATGATATAGACTTCAAACTGACCGTCACGTTCTGACGTAAACGCGATCTTTTGTCCGTCAGGTGAAAAAACGGGTGAGAAATCCCATGCCGTATTATTCGTCAGGCGCGTCTGGTTGTCTCCATTCGCGTCCATTACATATATCTCGAGATTACCGTCCCTATTGCTCGTAAAGACGATCTTTGAGCCATCGGGTGAGAACTTCGGCTCGGACTCTGAAGAAGAAACCGTTAGTCCTACCTGGTTACTGCCGTCAACGTCCATCGAGAAAACCCTCTGGTCTCTGGTAAACACTATTTTTGATCCATTAGCCGAAAAGTTAGGAAAATCATCGATTCCAGGATCATTTGTCAGACGAACCTGGTTCGATCCATTCGCATTCATTACAAATATATCCGGACTTCCCTCTCGATCACTTACGAATGCGATCCGGCCACCCGTTGTCGGCGACACACACGCAAAGGTTGGGGAAGCGGTATTGCGGGGTACGGCGGCGGCCAAGAGAAAATCCGTTCGATTCAGGTCATTTTCGGTGCAGCCTCCGGACGCCCTTGTGATCGACTGCGTGCTCGTCCCATCAAATTGGGCCCGAATCCCTTCGGCACAATTCACAGGGAACATACCATAACCCACAAAATCCACGATCGCTCCGCCAGTAGGACATGAGCCGACCAGGGTAGTAGTGTTGCTTACCAGCGCAACCTTACCAGTGTAAGCTACATTTATCGCCGGGTTTGCGATCAGATCAGGAGTCGGCAGACCCCCCCCAAGAGCACCGGTAAATCCTTGTTGTATTAAAAAATATTGTCCAGGCTGGATCGTTACATTCGGAAGGGCAGTTAGATCACTCCAACTATTTGCTGTTGCTCCCGCATATTGTACTGACCATCCATTTACATTGACCGGCGAGGTTCCCCGATTGAACAGTTCGATATAGTCATGCGTAAACCCGGCACTCGCAAGTCCTCCACCTCCATAGACCTGAGAGATCACGATATTAGGCGACAAAGTAGGGGCCATCATGGCCTGAGCTACGCTCCCGTCGAAAAATCGACGGCTATCGTATTTATCTAGTCCTAATATCTCATCCCTATCTCCGTCGGGCCTTTGGATGCGGCCATCGCGAGTCTGGGGCGATTTGTCCATCAAGTTGAACCGCGGGGCTCGCCTTTCGTTCGGATTGAACACGTACTGACCCATTACTGGGGAACTGAAGACCAAAATACTTATAAAAGCTATGGCTGCAAATAACGTAGCAAAGGTAAATCTGGACATAAAATTGGCTGTGTGCATTCTTGGGTTTAACCCTCGGGACGGGATTTTTCTCAGGATAAACAGTTCTAATTTGTTAAACGAGGTGGCTTGAGTATAGTTGGCGGGCAGGCCGACTGTCAAGATATTTTACTCCTTCGAGGTTATTTCCGATGCCAAAAAAAAGAGCTTGAAATCCTATATTTTCCGCGCTAAAATGCCTCGACCTTGGAAAATTTAGAAAGGTTGGCCTCGGCAACCATCCCATCACATGGAAAGCGTAGCCCACATTACGTGCCAGTGGCACCAATGCCAGTCTGCTGCCGAGCAGCACGCTGTTTTTGGCCGGCGGGTATTTGAGGTAAAGACTGCCCATATCACCGGAGAAAATGCCCTATTTGTCGCCAAGCACCGCGATCTGTGCGGCCGGCATCTGGCCCAATTGCGACTGCAATATGTCGATGTCGTCGCGATGCCGCTAGGATCGTGTTGCGAGCACGATGCTTTAGCACAGGCGGGGACGTGAGTTTTTCGCCGGAAGGACTTATTACTGAAAACGTTCTCTGACGTCGGTAAATGTTTCCCTGAGCGGCAGTCGTTTCAACAACACTCTTTCGTCGCTGGTGATCGCCATTTCGGCGACAGCTTTCTCGTATGCCTGCCATTGGTTTCCCGTGCCCACGGCCGATGTCGGTAGCACGGTACAATAAAACTGATATAACTCATAGAATTCCCGAAATCTTGCAAGCTGTGCAGGTTCCAGGTCCTCCGGTTTCAGGGCGCCCACCCCGCCCGATTTTCTCTTTCTTGCCATATTGCGAATGTAGCAAATGTGATACAAAGTCGCAAGGATAGTACGACACGCGGTCTGTCACTGATCGATCTCTAATAGCCATCGCTCTAAGGCCCCTTATCATCGAGACTCTTGACCCAATCAATGAATGAATCCTCGTACACCAGGTGTGTCCGGGAGCGCTGAGGTGCGGTTTCCAAAATGCCTTCCTCGCACATGCGGAGGATAGTGCGCCTGGATAAGGGCGGAACGATAATGCGGTGGATCCGGATGAGACGTTCGATCTCAGATATCCGAAGTTTGGTTCGCGAAGGGTGTTCTGCTAAACGTTGTGTGATTTTCATGTGTTTTGAGTGTGTTGAATATGGTTCCGAGCCGATTCGGGTCGCTTGGCTTTTGAGACTTTTGAGACTTTTGGGACTTTTGGGACAAATGAGACATTTGCGACAAATACGCCAAATGGGACAAATACGCCATTTGGTATTTCTTTTTCACATTCTTCCAGCTAACCTTTGAACTGTCGGGCGGTGCATAAGCGGCGAAAGGAAGCCTCGGCCATCAGTTTTGCCCTGTATCGTCCGACAGTTTGATAATATCAAATGTCTAGAATATTTCGCAAGTCACTCATTGCGTATTTTTTCTATAGGATCAGTAAGAAATCGCTAAACAGCGGGAAGCAAGACTAAATCCCCAATGCTTATGAATTTCAATGAATTCGACAAACTCAAGGCCCTCGCGATCGTGAATGTATTTGAAACGTCACGGCCGTTTGGGAATTTTGCCGCGTGCGTCGTCCTTAACGATGGTGCCGGCATCTCTTATGGCATATCGCAGTTTACCCATCGATCGGGCTCTCTTCTTAATGTCATCGAGGCGTATCTCGCAGCCGGAGGCCGGGTCGGGGCGACCGTCATGCTCGAGAATCTGCCGCTGCTTAGACTGCGGACGCCGAAGGCGATCAACTCGCTAGCCGCGAATAGATCGCTCAGGAATGCACTTCGTGACGCCGCGGCGACCCCTGAAATGAGGGAGGCGCAATGGCAGGTGGCCAGAGGCCGATATCTTGAACCTGCCGTGAAGGAGTGCGGGCGTCGCGGTTTCGTACGGCCATTGTCACTTGCGGTCGTCTACGATTCGATGATCCATGGAAGCTGGGAAAGGATAGCTGCCGGGATCGCAATAGCGAAGGGCGCAGCCTCCGAAAAGGAGACCGAGTGGATACTGAGATATTTGCGAAAACGGCAGATGTGGCTTTCCGGTATTCCTCGGTTAAAGACGACGACCTATCGGACCCGTTTCTTCCTCGGCCAGATCTCTATCGGCAATTGGGAGTTGAAAATGCCGATCACAGTGCAGGGAGTGAGGCTCACCGAAGCGATGTTTACGGCCGAGTTTCCGTCTCTTTTAACTAACGAAAACACACGGACGGCTGAAACCGATCTTTCCGAGCCGCAAGTATCGACCAACGTGATCAAGGGTGCGTTCGGCTCGGCCGCGGCGACTTTCGACCGTGTCGAGGGGGCGGTCAGTTCGGTTGTTCGCCGCACAGATGCCGTCAAGTCACTCTGGACAACCGTCGCCGGCACGGTCTGGCAAGCGGCCTGGGGCATCTTCGGTTTTGCGGCGGGCATTCCGCACGAGATCTGGATAGTTGTCGCGATAATCGCGGCGGCGTTGATGCTGTTTTACCTCTATAGACAGCTCGAAATGGGAAAGATCCGGGAACGGAGGTAACGAAATAATATGAACGACACAAAAAATATTCTGCTTGCATACATCAGCTCGATCTCGTCGATATTCGAGGCGATCGAGACACGGACGTTAATAACCATTATCTCCGCAATCGTGCTGCCGGTCGTGTTTTTCACGATCGGAAAGACGATCGACGTAATACTCCAGCTTCACTTTAGACGCCGCGACAAACGGCGGGGACCTGAAGGGTAGAGATTGAGACGCGGCTAGAAACCGAAGGAACTATGAACATGTCGATACGAACAAAGATCTACATCATCGCCGCCGTGATCGCGGCAGTAATTATCGGGGGCGCCGCCGCCTGGACCGGTTACAGGATCCAGACCCTGGAGCGGGCCGTTGAGAAAGCCAAAGGCGATGGGAACAGTCTGCAGCAGGAAGCGATCCGGAAAGAGGCCGATGCCGCCGTTTTCGTGGAAAAGATCGAATATCTCGAACGCCAGATCGGCGAATTACAAAATTCAGCGAGGAAACAAGATGAAAAATTGGAAAAGTATAATTCTAACAGCCGCCGCGCTCGCGGTGATGTCGATCGTGCCCGCGACACCCGCACTGTCCCAACCGACACAACCCGGCTCTGCGAAAAACTCGCCGAACTCGGCCACCCGTGTTGAGACACGTCCGCCAGATGCGCTCAACGCCGCATGCATGGCCGCTGCCGTCGAGCTGGAAAAGACCCGCGAATTCGTCTCCGCCCTTGACGCCGAGAACGGCGTCTTGAAAGAACGGCTGGTAACCGAGAAACGGATCTCAACGCTTTTCGCCGAGCTCTCTGTTTCGCAAAAGTCCGAGGCGGAAGCACTGAGGGCGGCGATCGCGGCAAAAAACGAAACGATCACTGCCAAAAATTCGGTGATCGCGGCACAGGACAAGCTTGCAGCCACGCTTAAGTCCAAACGGCCGTCATTATGGCGCCGGCTGGGCGACGTCCTCATCGGCGCGGCCGCGATCGCGGTCCTTAAGTGATGAGGGAAGAGGGAAGAGGGATGAGGGAGGAGAAACCGCCCACTGCCCACTGCCCACTTCAAAAAAAATATATGAACAAAGACATCGAAAAAGCAATATCGACCATTAGAACAAATGCACAGCGCTACACCCGGGCTGAGCGCTATTACAACGGCGAACACGACTTGGCGTTTGCGACAGAAAAATTCCAGAGCACTTTTGGGGCGCTGTTTCGCGAATTTGCATTAAATCTCTGCCCGATCGTCTGCGACGCTGTTCGAGACAAGCTTCGGGTAACCGGCTTTTCGCTCGAGGCAGAGGGTGATGGACATAACCCTCCCGATGCGCAAAAAGACGTCTCACTTACGGCAAGGCAGATCTGGCGTCAGAATCGAATGGGGACGCGTTCGGGCGAGGTGCATAAGGAGGCCCTCCGCAGCGGCGACGCTTATGTTATGGTCTGGCCGGATGCGGCCGGCCGGGCCGCCCTGTATCCGAATCGAGCCCGTAACACGGCCGTCATCTATGACGACGAAGAGCCCGGACGCATTTCTTGGGCCGCCAAATACTGGCCGATGGCCGATCGGCATTCGCGTCTCAATCTGTTTTACCCGGACCGAATAGAGAAGTACGTTTCGCGGAATGTGCCCGAGGGAGTATTGCCCGATCCCGGCGAATTTATCCCGCTGCGAATAAACGGCGAAAAAAACACGGTCGCCAACCCCTATGGCGTTGTACCTGTCTTTCATTTCGCCAACAATGCCGATCTCAGCTCTTCAGGAAGATCGGAACTCGAACCGGCGATCCCGATACAGGACGGGCTGAACAAATCTGTGCTGGACATGTTGGTCGCGATGGAATTCGCCGCGTTTCGCCAACGCTGGGTCGCGGGCATCGAGGTGGCAACGGATGAGAACGGAACGGTTGCGACACCGTTCTCCTCGGGTGTGGACCATCTCTGGATAGCTGAAAACTCGGACGCGAGATTCGGTGATTTTGCCGGGTCGGACCTCGTGCAGTTCTTAAAGGTCAAGGACAGTTTCAGACTGGATATCGCGTCGGTCACGGGGACACCACTGCATTACTTTATGCAGAACACGACCGGGCTGCCGAGCGGCGAAAGCCTAAAGAAGGCTGAGACACGGTTCCTCGCGAAGGTCCGCGACCGTCAGGGATCCTTCGGCCAGGTTTGGGCGGACTTAATGTCATTTGGCCTTGAGATCGAGGGACGCGGCCGGGGCCTGACGCTCCTGACCTCATGGGAGGACCCCGCTCCACTTGCCGAGCGTGAATTTCTCGAAAATATCTTGATCAAAAAACAGATCGGCTTGCCGGTCGAACAGGCCCTCCTCGAGGCGGGATATGGCGCGGAGGATGTGAAGGCGATGGTCGGGTCCGCCGAACGAAAGGGGACGTGAAAACTTTTACTCCGGTTGAAGCCGGAGGCAATTGAGACGAATAGTTTCGGGCCCAGATCCGAAATAGCAACTGAATATATGAAAGATGAACACACCAAAACAACCGAAGATCTCGAGCCGGCAGCCGATGCTGTCGAAGCCGACCTTCTTAATAAACTCAAAACCGAAAACGAACAGCTAAAGGCAGCGGTCCGTCTCGGCGAAGCTCACCGGCAGATTACGGCTGAGCTTGCCGCGGCAGGAGCACGTTCGCCGGAACTGTTGTTTGCGTCCGTCCGCGGCGACCTGCAGTTTGCCGACGACGGCACGCTGGTAAACGCGGCCGCCCTGACGGCCCGGCTCAAGGCGGAATTTCCCGAGCAGTTCGGGGGAGAACGCGTTGCGGCATCCATCGATGCCGGTTCCGGAACGGCGGAGCGCGATCCGCTGACACGGTCATCGCTCGCGAAAATGACGCCGGCCGAGATCGCAAAGCTCGACTGGGCCGACGTTCGCAGGGTTCTCGCACAGCAGAGATAACCCGGGCGTTCGTTTGCCGGTAAATTCCATTATCACGGGTGAGCCCCTGGTGGGCCGCCCCTTTACCTCAACCGGAGCAAAGGAGGCTCCAAACGATGCCGGCTCATTCCGGCTGCAAAAACGAATATGTCACTAACTTTTATCCCCACAGTATGGGCGGCGAGGTTGCTCGTCGCATTGGACAAGGCTCTCATATATGGGCAAGCAAATGTGTGCAACCGTGATTACGAGGGTGTAATAAGCAAGAGCGGAAACACGGTCAAGATCGCTACGATCGGCAATGTCAACGTCCAGAATTATGCCAAGGACAGCAACATCGCCGACCCGGAAACACTCTCGGACGAAACTCAGACGCTGCTCATCGACCAGGCGAAGTATTTTAACTTCTCAGTCGACAGCATCGACCGTGCCCAGCAGAACGTCAACGTTCTCGATGAGGCAATGCGACGGGCGGCGTGGTCGCTGCGCGAACACGCCGATCGGTTTCTCGCCGCGAGGATGGAGGCGGCAGTTTTGCCTGGGAATACTATCGGCGAAGTGACGCCCGTCGTTCCAACCAAGGAGGATGCGTATGAATACCTCGTCGATCTGGGCGTGCTGCTCGATCAGGCCAATACGCCGACCATCGACCGCTTCGTTATCGTGCCCGCTTGGTTTCACGGCCTGCTGCTTAAAGATGACCGGTTTGTCCGTTCAGGGACCGTGACGGGCGACCGCCGCCTGAAAAACGGCGAGGTCGGCGAGGCCGCGGGCTTCACGATCCTTAAATCGAACAATGTGCCGGACACCGAGGGCGAGGAATATAAGATAATCGCCGGCCATTCGTATGCGACGGCGTATGTCGAACAGATCCTGGACGTCCAGACCTATAAGCCCGAAAAGCGATTTGGCGATGCTGTCAAGGGGCTGCACGTCTACGGAGCCAAAGTCGTCCGTAGTGAGTGCCTTGCGTTGCTGATCGCCAATAAGGAATAGGGATGATGACCGGACTCGAAAAACTAAAACTTATGTCCGCGTGGAACGACGAGCCCGCGGTTAGCGAGGATGACCTCGAGGCCATATTGGAGGGTTTTGCCAGGTCGGACATCAGCGGCAACCTTCCTGGCGCCGAGGAATGGGTGCCTACGTATGACTTCAACGCGGCGGCGGCCGACGTATGGTTGGTCAAGGCTGCAAGGGCGGCCGCGCTAACCGAGATCGACCCGCCCGGATCAGGGATCGTTACGTCAAAGGTCTTTGATAACTGTATGCTGATGGCTCGGAATTACCGTTCAAGAAGGACCGGTACTGCCAGGCTGCGGTAAATATATGCCTACACATATATAAAAAGGGGAGCCGAGAGGCTCCCCTAAACTTATTTCTTATTGCTCTTGATCGGCAGCTCACATTCCGGGCTGGCCCTCGCTCCGACTTTGGCGGATCACGTAACCGTTCTTGGCCCGAACGACCGCATTGGGCGGTCGCGAGACTTTTATCCTGACGCTGCGCCGTTCACCCGGCTCGCCCTGGGCCTCCGGATAGTATCCGATGGAATATTGCCGCCTCAGTTCTTCCGCGACTCCAGAGAAAGAAGCTTCGAGGTTAGTGAGGGAATCGGCCTCGAACATTCTGCCGCCTGTATTCTCCGCGATAGCCTCGAGAAATGTGCGCCCTAGTTCGTACTCTGACTCGCTAGTGCCTCGTCCGCCCATCCTGACGGCCCTCGGATCTATTCTCAGCCCGCGTGACGCCAGCAAAGCTGTAATATCCGCCGGCAGTGGGGCCTGTCTGCCTGACGGGCCTCTGACGGCCGACGTGCCCTCGGTCAGGGTGTCATAACGGATGGGATAGATCAGAGCGTCAACCTCCTGTACGGCGGCGACCGCGCTTTCATAATTTGACCGGCGAGACGTCGTATCGACCCCGTCGGTAAAGATCACCACGGCCTTTCGCCCGGTAACGTTTATAAGGTCGAGGCTCGTCGCAAAGCTGACCGCGTCGTACAGGCTGGTGCCGCTCCCGAATTTAGCCTGATAGATAGCCGCATAAAGCTTGGATTTTTCCGATGTAGGCTCCTCGGTGAGCACCTTAATTCGCTGATCGAATGCGACCACCATCACCTTGTCGGTTGGCCGCAGCTGGTTAACAAACGTGACCGCGGCATAGTGGATCTCGTCGATCTTATATTTGGTCGACGGGCTCGTGTCGATCATGAGGACGACGGTAAACGGCTGTTCAGACGATTGAAAATGCGTGATCTTCTGCGGGACGCCGTTCTCGAATATCTTGAAATCGCGCTGACGGAGATTCGGTATAAATCGCCCATTGCGATCAAGAACAGAAACCGGCGTCGTCACCAGGTTTGTTTCGACCTTAATGATCTCATCATCGCCAGGAGTGGATCTGGCGGCGGGCGGCGGCGGGATCGGATCGGTTCCCGAGCCCTTCAGGACCGGACGCGAACCGTCGCCGGGCGTTGCCGGAACGTCGCCTTTTAGCACAGGCTGCCCCCCGGGCCTCTGGCCCAAAACAAACACGGTCGTAAAACATATAATGGCAAAGCAGATCGAGGTCCTGGTCATAGATTTTCCTCCTGGAATGAGATTATTACGGATGAAATTACGATGAACGACGGGCAGGAGGGTGACTTGCCGCGCGTCAGGTGCGCGGTTAGCGTGGAGCAAAAAGCAGTGCAAAGGTACATACACACCGCCGGTAATTTGAGCGGCTTCTAACAAAGGGCCACGGCAAGGGCCGTGACGATGGGCCGCTGATTACCCCCTTTTCGTCAGTACAATCAGGAAACACCGCAGAGCGCTGTTTTGTGACGTAACCTATTAGACGTAAAAAGTGAGAAAAAAGTTACATCGGCGGGGGGTAAAAGCGAAATACCCCGACTATCAGGCCGGGGCATTCCAGGTTCACGAAGGGTGACGATCTTATTTCGGATCGCGGTCCCACCAATACTGCTTGTCCAGACGTTTCTGGTCCGGCCACTGGCGGGTCAGGGTATCGCCTTCGAAAAGCTCGCCGTTCTTCATGACATACCTGATCGAATCGGTGTTCTGGATATCCGCGAGTGGGTCCTTGTCCAGCACGATCAAGTCGGCAAGTTTGCCCGGTTCGAGCGAGCCGATATCGCCTTCGAGCCCGATGGCCTCGGCACCGAAGATGGTCGCCATGCGGAGAGCGTCATGTATCGGCATGCCGCCCGACTGAACGGCCCATAATTCCCAATGAACGCCAAGGCCCTGCAACTGGCCATGCCCGCCAATGCCTACGCGGCCGCCGGCCCTGACTATGTCGGCAGCACCCTTTGCGATCTCCTTAAAGCTGTATTCTTCGGGCCTGAACCACTGCGGCCGGCGCCGCATCATGGCGTTCATCAGCTCGCCGGGGATATAACGGCGAAGCTTAGAGTTGCCCAGGACATCCGTATTCTGGAAATAATAATTTTCGGCCCACGGCCCGCCGTATGCTACGAGTATCGTCGGGGTGTAGTAGGTTTTTGTCTTGGCGGCGAGCTGGATCACGTCATTGTAGATCGGCTGGAGCGGAAATGAATGTTCGTGCCCCGAATATCCGTCTATCATCTGCGAGATATTGAGCTTCATATCGAGGGCACCTTCGGTGGTCGGCGAGATGCGGTTTTCCCGGCAGGCCATTGCTACGAGCTGCCGCACGACGCGGTCGCCGACAACATACTGTTTTAGCGTGTCCGTCTTATATGCCTCGCTATAGCGTTTGATGTAATTATTTACCGCCTCTTTTTCGTCCAGGCCGGCACTTGAGAAAACGCCCGGCCCGGTGGTGAGCACACGTGGCCCGAGGATCTCGCCCGTTTCGACAAGATCGGCGTAAGTGTAAACGTCGGTCGTGGCGCTCTGGGGGTCACGCGTGGTAGTCACGCCGTAAGCCAGGTTGGCGAGATACTGCCAGACCTGCGCCTGGTGTACGTCGCGCGGCGGCCACATATGAGCGTGGACGTCGACGAGCCCCGGCATTATGGTCTTACCGCTGACGTCGACTATTTTTGCCCCAGCGGGGATGGCGACCTTGCCCTTTGGGCCGACAGCTGTAATTCGATTGTCGGTGATGACGATGTCGCCTTTTTCTATTATCTCATCGCCCTTCATCGTGATGATCCGGGCACCGCTCAGAACGGCCGAGCCTTTCGGCCGGTGACGCGGAGCCTCAACCGCTATGTCGAACGTGTCGGGCTTATCGCCCGTAACCGTCTGACGATACAGCTTGGTACCCCATGACCAACTTACGGATTGGCCATCTCCCGACCAATCGAGAAAATCGCCGCCGAGCACTGACATTTTCTTGAACGGAACCGATGCGGTCGGACCAGCGAGGCTTACCGTTACCGTTTCACGGCCGATCTTAGGTACCGTGACGAGATAATGCTGCCCCTGCAGTTCGACAAAGGCGCGGTCGCCATCGGGCGAAAGCTTGATCGAGCTGGCATTTGGGAAGTTGGGAGCCGCCCCTTTTCCAGTAACCCTGAGATGAGTCCGGCGATCATATCCGTCCAGGCGTATAGATACGAGCCCCTGATTTGTGGTCATAAAGACTCGGTCGCTGTCCTTCGTAAAGTGCGGGAGCCGCCCACCCTGGACCGGGGCGATCAATTTAGAAGGCCCGCCGCCCGCCGGGAAATACCTAAGGTCCAGACTCGTTCCGCCGGGGAAGCCTGTCACCTCGCGGGCGTGGCTGCCATGGAGTATCTCTTCCTCGGGCGACGAATATTCATGCCCCTCGCGTATGTCGGCAAAGAGTTGGTCATCTACTGCTCCGGTTACGAAAACGATCTTTGAGCCGTCAGGGGAATAAACCGGAGATGAGTAAAACGCCGTCGAGTGGGTCAACTGCCGGGGGGTACCGCCATCAACCGTGACGCTGTTAATATGTCCACCCTGCGTCGACCAGGTCACGTAGGCGATCGATTTTCCATCAGGCGACCACGCCGGCATAAACTCACCCTGCGTGCTGTTAGTGATACGACGAGGTTTGCCCGAGGGCAGGTCCATCATATAAAGCTTGTTGAAAGCGGTGAAAGCCGCCCGCTTGCCGTCCGGTGATAATACCGGATATCGGATCAGCCTGGCAGTTACATTAGGAG
The DNA here is from genome assembly GCA_041745615.1 of Pyrinomonadaceae bacterium. Lineage (GTDB taxonomy): Bacteria > Acidobacteriota > Blastocatellia > Pyrinomonadales > Pyrinomonadaceae > OLB17. The sequence goes on from JBGTIP010000019.1 coordinate 275,845, forward strand.
CATCGTCTACCTTGTAGCTGAAGTGCACTCGAGGGCCGACCTCCGCTTCGACATTTACCTTAAAGGGAATATCTGTCGCCTGCCCGGTGGCAAAATCGACTCGCTTGATCTTACCGCCCACGGGGACAACCAACGATCTGCCGTCAGGCATGAAATCGTAACTGGGGAAGGTATCGCGTGTAGCTCGCGATTCCTGATCGTCACGGGTGACGTTGTTGATCAGCCAGCGTTCTTTGTTGGTTTCCAGATCGCGCACGCGAAGTGCGGTCTTTGTTTCGAAACGGGTGGCATAGATCAGGTTCTTGCCGTCGGGTGAAAGGACGGGGCGCATCGCGCTGCCCTGCGCGTTGGTTATCCGCGAGGTTTCGCTGGTTTCGCGATCGAACCGGAACACCTGCCACAGCGGGAATCGGGCATTGTAATCAAATGCTCCGTTTCGCTGTGCGTAGTAGATAAACCGGCCATCGGGCGAGGCCACCGCACCCATCCGGTTGGTTCGCGGCGGCTGTGGCGGCCCGCCTTGTCCGGGAGCCGGAAGCGGCGGGGGCGGCGGCCCCACGCTGAGGCCCGATCCGCCGTCCTTGTGATAGATATACGGGTGGAATGTTCCGATCGATTGCTCTGATTTCGAAACGATAATGTAGTTGCCGTCAGCCGTCCATGAAGGCGACACGTACATCGTCCGTTTGTCCTTTGTTATCGCCTTTGGCTCGCTGCCGTCGATCTTGCTGACCCAGACATTCTCCGTGCCGCTGCGATCACTGAGAAAAACTATCGACTTTCCGTCCGGCGAAAACACAGGCTGGCTTTCGAAGGACATTCCGCCGTGAATTCGCTTTGCCTCGCCCCCAGCTATAGGAAGCATGTAGATGTCACCCAGCAGATCGAACACGATCCATTGACCATCGGGAGAAACGTCGAGCGACATCCACGTTCCCTCCTCCGTAGTAAACTTGATGACGCCCGCCGCCTTGAGGGGCAACCCCTCAGGCTTTTTGTCATCCTTTTTCTCGTCCTTTGTTTCCTCCGGCTTCGGTTCGTCCTGTGCCAGGATCGGCAGCGGCAATGAGAGGAAAAGGATCATGAATAATGCGAAAGGCTTTCTTAGGGTGGCAACGCTCATTTTTGTAGGTCTCCTGATGTAGTGACTGATGTCCGGCAGAGTCCGCGGTGACTACGCGGTTGCGGCTGTTCCTGTCGGTATATTTTCGAAATAGAGTTTTGAGATTATATCCGGCTGTATTACGTGAACGCAATACGCTAGGTTGCATGGAGAATCCGAGGGCACCTAGTTTCGAAATTTTTGCGTGATCATCAGCCCGCGGCGACCCCCGTCCATGATACCTATGCCGAGCCGGCCGAATCTGGGCTGTAGAATATTTGCCCTGTGCCCGGGTGAATTCATGAGGCCGGTGTGACCGATCTGAAGCGTCGGGGCGAGAGCGAGGTTTTCGCCGGCGGCCCGGAACGAAACGTCCATGTCACGCATCCGGTCAAAGGGATCTTTGCCATCGGGTGTATAGTGCGAGAAATAGCCGCGGGCGAACATGTCCGCGGAATGGCGGCGGGCGACCTCTGTCATTTCAGGGTCTGCTTCAACAGGTTCGAGCCCGGCGGCGGCTCGTTCATGGTTGACCATTTCGAGCATCTCAGCTTCCAGTGAGGGAAGCGGATGGGTGTTCTCGAGCCTGAATGGCAGCTCGACCATCTGCTTTGACCCCGGCTCGACCGTTGTTAGCCGATTAAGGGTTTGCCTGACTGCGGGCTCGAAGATCGGCGAAAGCGCACTCTCGAAATCCTCGGTATAGACCGCGAACCGGTCGGCCAACGAGCTCTCACGCATCGTATCGCTCAAATCATCGGAAACCGGTGCCGAGAACATAAGCGCCGAAACTAGTGCGGCAATGATCAATCCGTTTGCCAGACCGGGAAGCGTTCCGAAGACATGGTTCGCTTTATGTTCGTTGTATTCGCGCGGAATCCGTCTTAGAAGCCTTCGGCCCAGGGCGTGGATGATGGCCGATACGCCGATCAGCACGATAAGAAACGCGATCGGCGCTCGCCAAACGTCGGTCCAATCGGTTATTGACCCGAGCCAGCCGGCGACATACTTGTAGAACACGAGCGCCGCCACCCAACTCAAGATCCAGCGAACGAGGTCGAGGATGCTCAGGATGAATCCTCGCTGCCAACCCAACCATACGTTGACGCCGATCAGGAGAATTAATAATATGTCGAGCCAATTGAGTTCCATTCCTCGCCCGCCTGAAGTTTACTTCATAATTGTAGATACGAAAGGCCCCGCTGACTGCGAGGCCCCGATATTTGGTCCGCGATTTGATCAACGCCCCGCTGCCCTTTGCCCGCGGTGGACCCCTTCGGCAAATTCCTCGACCATCTTCTTGTTGAATGCGGGCAGGTCATCAGGCTTTCTGCTAGAGACGAGCCCGTTATCGACAACGCACTCTTCGTCGACCCATTCTGCCCCGGCGTTGATCAGGTCCGTCTTGATCGACGGCCATGAGGTCATCTTTCGCCCTCTCACAACGCCCGCTTCGATCAGCGTCCATGGGCCGTGGCAGATCACCGCGACGGGCTTACCGGCGTCGAAGAAGCGTTTTATAAAATCAACCGCCTCTGGTTTCATCCTCAGTTGGTCGGGGTTAGCGACCCCGCCCGGCAGCAGCAGTGCGTCGAAATCTTCCGCGTTCGCCTCGGCGAGTGGAACATCGACGGTGAACATATTACCTTTGTCATAGTGGTTCCAGCCCTCGACCTCGCCTTCCTCAGGCGAAACGATCAGCGTCTTAGCCCCAGCGTTGTCGAGAGCCTCGCGCGGCGAGGTCAGCTCCTCCTGTTCAAACCCCTCGGCTACTAGAATTGCGACTTTTGTATTAGTTAGATCTTTCTGCATAAAACCTCCATATCGATCCGAGCATAGCACCTGGGTTTTGATCTAACGGTCTTCCCGGATACCGAAAACGACTCTGATCTTAGCTAGATTAGACTCTGATCTTAGCTAGATTATCTGATCTTAGCTAGATTAATTAAGGAGGAGAATAACTATGCCAACCAACCCGCAAAAAGTTAATCAGCCGCCCACCGGACAAGGCAAAAAGCAAAGTCCCCGGTCGGGCCGGGATAATGAGCTGAACAAACGCTCGGAAGTGCTGCAGGCCCAACGCGGCCACCCGGAGCTGAACATGGGAACCAGCGAGGACGTCGAACCCGCCCATCGCGGCGACGGCAACAATCCCGACAGGGACAAAGCCGGAAGATAGCCACAAAAAAGCCCGAAATGCCTAGGTGCAATTCGGGCTTTTGATTTCGCTTGCCGATCGATAAGCTATTTGCCCAAATCCGGCGGGGATATAGTGATAGTTGGGTCAGCCTGAACCTCGATCGAGATCTTGACCGTGCTATATACGCCCATACTTCCGAGGGTCTTCGAATCAGACTCGAAGCGATAGAAGTCCCCCGCAGTGCTAATGCGAACCCGGGTAGTGGTTTCTGCTTCACTGGTGGTCCCGTTGGCGGTGCTCAGGGTCTTTTTACGCTCCACTTTTAGATATACATGTTCTTTTCGCCTGCCGATATTCTCGATCCCAAGGTATTTGAATTCAACCTTTCGTTCGAGCGTTTGGTAATTGGCCGACGGATTTGTAGCGGGATCTGCGGCAGGTCTAGGACTCACTGCTGTTTCCTTCCACGAACCCTCGGCTCTCCGAGTATAAAGGCGATTATTTAGGCTGATGATCTCGCTTTTGCTCGGTTTCCCGCCGAACGACCGTTCCTCGATCCGACGGGTGCCCTGGGCCGGAATGGTCATGGATACTGATTTCAATCGGTAAGAGACCTCCGGGCGTCCGTCCACGTCGGTGGCTGTTTCCATAACTTGCCGAAACGGGCCGTACACCCCTCGATAGAGATCCGACTGTGCTTTTGTATGGATCTCGGTAAACTCCGCCTCGGTAAGTACTTTTTCCTGAGCCACGAGAGATATCCCGCAGGCTATGATCAATGCGACTGCATACAGTGTTTTCATTCAGATTTTAGAAGATAAAGAACGCTTCCCCTCCGTTTACAATAGAATTTCGGACAAGTTTCGCCTTCGGTAGGATGAGCCGGCTGTCGGACGAACTGTAAAGTATCACGCTACCAGCAACAGGAGGTTGCAAAAGCTATTCGGAAGCGAGAGATGATCTATACTTCCATTAGATAAAAGATACAGTCAACGTGATCGGAGGCGGACTCGCCGGAGTCGAAGCGGCGTGGCAGGTCGCAGAGCGCGGGGTTCAGGTACGCCTTTACGAAATGCGGCCGATCCAGCAAACGCCCGCGCACAGGACCGATCAACTGGCCGAGATAGTCTGTTCCAACTCGCTTAAGACGGATGAACCGGGGTCTGCACCTTATCTATTAAAAGAGGAACTGCGGCGTGGCGGTTCGCTGGTGATGGAAGCCGCTGAAGCCACAAAAGTACCGGCTGGTGCGGCACTCTCAGTCGACCGCATCAAATTTGCCGAGCTGATCACCCAGCGGGTCGAGGCTCACCCGAATATCGAGATTGTCCGGGAAGAGGTGACGGAGATTCCCGGCGGCAAGGAGGATGCTTGCCCTCCAGTCAACATCATCGCGACCGGCCCACTCACTTCCGAAGCGTTGACGGCCGAGATAATGCGTTTTACGGGCGACGATCAGCTTTATTTCTATGACGCGATCGCACCGATCATTGCGGCGGATTCCATCGACATGTCCGTCGCCTTTAAAGCCGCTCGATACGACAAAGGCGGGGACGATTACATAAACTGCCCGATGGACCGCGAGCGATACGAGCTATTTATCGCCGAACTGCTGACGGCGAGATCGGTCCCGCTCAAGCGGTTTGAGGATACGCATTGGTTCGAAAGCTGCCTGCCGATCGAGGAGATCGCCCGCCGCGGCCCTGAAACATTACGCTTTGGCCCAATGAAGCCGAAAGGCCTTCGTCATCCCAAAACCGGTGAGGAACCATATGCGTGCGTCCAACTCCGCCAGGAAAACCTGATGGCGGACGCCTATGGAATGGTCGGTTTTCAGAATCATCTGCGTTATGGCGAACAGGAACGAGTTTTGAAACTAATTCCCGGTTTGGAAAATGCAGAGTTTTTGCAGTTCGGGCAGATACATCGCAATACGTTCATCAATAGCCCAAAAATTCTAAACGAGTCATTGGAAACACGCACTGATCCACGATTGTTTTTTGCCGGCCAGATCACCGGCGTCGAGGGGTACGTCGAATCCGTCGCCACCGGCTGGCTCGCCGGCATAAACGCCGTTCGAGTCCTACGGGGCCAACCGATGATCACCGCCCCGCAAACCTCCGCCATCGGTGCCCTCTGCCGCTATGTTTCGAATGTCGAAACTAAAAATTTCCAGCCGGTAAACATCACCTTTGGGTTATTAGAACCTCTGCCCGTCGAGCTTCGCAAGAAACACCGAAATAAACGAGAAAGGCACATTATCCAGGTCGAACGAGCTCTCAAGGATTGGGAAGAGTGGCTCGGGGAATTGTTGCCAACGGCAACGCAAATAAGAGCGGGATGAATGGCTCGGGGTTTGTCGCCAAAGGCGACGCATATTAAAGCCTAGGGTGGAGCGTAGCGGAACCCTAGACACAGGAATAAAAACGATTTGGTCGCTGAAAGCGACGCATAAGAATATGCCACAATCTCTAGTGAAGATAATTGTTCATGTAGTCTTTTCGACGAAAGACCGCGTCGATCTAATATCGCCTGCGATCGAAACGGAACTGTTCAAATACATAAGTGGCATTCTCGAACGCAACGGCGGGCGCTTGATAATAGGCAATGGGACTGCGAACCACATACACCTTTTAATTTCAATAGGTCGAATCGACATTAGCGATCTTATCGGCCAGATCAAACGCGACACATCGCTTTGGATCAAGAACGATTTCCCGTCCACAGTAATTTCTATTGGCAACGCGGATATGGAGCATTTTCAATCGGGCAATCACAGATAAAAACGGTTTCGGATTATATTCGAGGTCAGAAAACCCATCACGATAGGAAATTGATGTCCTATGAAGATGAATTCCGCGATCTATATGGAAGGTACGAAGTCGATTTTGACGAGCGATATTGCTGGGATTGATCGATACGTCGCCTTCAGCGACGGGGAGGTCTAGCCCAGTTCCTAGGGTTCCATTCGCAATGCTCATTTCACCCAAGGCTTTAATATTCGTCGCCGTTGGCGACTGGCCTGCGTGCCGTGAACCGGCAGAATGGCGGTGGAGCAGCGCTTGGAGGGACACCAAGAATTAGGCTTCCGCGGCGGAAGCCTGGCAGGCAAGGGTGCCTGCGGTCCGACGCTACGGCATTCCGATCGATATGGAACCCGCGATATTCATCCTCCTCGCCATCTTCCTGGTAGCCGTCCTCTACTCATCGGTCGGCCACGGAGGGGCTTCGGGGTATTTGGCGGTGATGGCGTTTATGGCGGTGGCGCCTGAGGTGACAAGGCCTACTGCATTGGTGCTGAATTTGTTCGTGGCATCGATCGGGACCGTGCAGTTTTGCCGGGCGGGGTATTTTTCCTGGCGAATATTCCTGCCTTTCGCTGCGGCATCGATACCGATGGCGTTTGTGGGCGGGATGATCAGTCTGCCGACGAATGTATACAAGTTCGTACTGGGCGTTGTGCTTTGTCTGGCGGCCGTTCGTTTGGCGATAAAGCTAAAGAACGATGACCAGGTCAAAGACCCGCCGATCGTCGCATGTTTGCTGATCGGGGCGATCATTGGACTGCTTTCGGGCCTGGTCGGGGTCGGCGGCGGGATATTTTTAACGCCGGTACTGCTGTTGATGCGTTGGGCTGAGACGCGTGTTGCGGCGGGCGTATCGGTATTGTTCATTTTGGTGAATTCCGCGTCGGGATTGATCGGACAGTATTCGAAAGGCGCTCTGGATGTGCTTCCCAACGAGGTCTGGTTTTGGATCGCCGCCGCAGTCGTTGGCGGAGCGATCGGCTCGACACTGGGCAGCAGGAAATTTGATTCGATGATGATGCGTCGGGTTTTGGCAGTCGTATTAGTTTTCGCCGGGGCAAAATTGATCTTTGTCTAGGCATATATTTAGGCTGTTCTGTAATCCAATAGTCGGCAATATGAGATCGGTTTCATTCCTTATCATTGCGGCACTTTGTTCGGCTGCGGCGTTTGGCCAGTCCGGGCGGCAGAAGCCGAGCCCGACGCCGCCGCCTCGGTCGATCGTCGGGCCTTCGGTAGTGACCGAGCGGAAGCAAGATCCCGTCGGGATGCCGTCGCCCGCCGTGACGCCAAAAACCGGTGACGATGAGATCATCAGGGTAGAGGCTTCGCTGGTGCCGATCCCTGTGTCGGTAACGGATGCCGACGGCCGGCCGCTGGCAGCACTCAGGCTCGAGCAATTTGAGCTGAAGATCGATGGTAAAAAGGCCGAGATCTCTGAACTATCGACTTCGGAAACACCGATCCGAATGGCGATGCTTTTTGACAATTCGTCCAGCGTGCTGCTGGCCCGCGAGTTTGAAAAACAGGCTGCCGTACGGTTTTTTCGCCGTGTGATCCGGCCCGACCGTGACATGGCCGCCCTGTTTTCTGTTGCGGATTACACCCGCCTCGAGCAGCCGTTTACCTCGACGGTAACGCTGCTCACACGGGCGATCGAGTCGTTTCCCGAGCCTAAGGGGGCAACCGCCCTGCTCGACGGAATTATCGAGGTCGCCGAGTATTTGAGATCGGCGAACGGCAGACGGGTGGTCGTAATTGTTTCGGATGGTGAAGATACATACAGTGATCTTAAGACCTCGCTTGACGACGTGCTTCGAGCGTTGTTGATGAATGATTGCCAGGTCTACGTCGTGAAAACAAAGGAATTTGAGAATTTCAAACGCACCGGCATCCGCGGCGGCAATGCGAATATTCGCGCTCTCACCGCCGAACGCCGAATGATCGAGATAACCCAACAAACGGGCGGCGCCGTCTTTTCACCCATCGACGATGACGAGATGGGAGCGGCATTCACCCAGATCGCCGCCGAGCTGTCGCGCCAATACATTCTCAGCTACTATCCGGAACATGAAACCGATATGAGGGGAAAATTCCGCACGATCGAACTCAGCTTAAAGGGCCAGCCGCAGGCCTCCATCCGCACAAGGAAAGGTTATTACGTTCCTAAACGGTAATTCGCACGCCCGCAAAAGAGTTATCCTTGCTCAATGCTCACTGACGATCTCACACAGTTTTTTCAGCACTTGAAGTACGAGCGTAATCTTAGTCCTCACACACTTCGAAACTACGCCAGCGACCTCGATCAATTCAAGGAGCATCTGCTGGGCATCGAACGGCGTTCAGACATAAAAACGGCCGACATTGACCGGCTGACGATACGCGAATGGATGGCATCGCTTCATGGCGATCATAAGAAAACCTCGGTCGCGCGAAAATTGGCGAGCCTTCGCACCTTTTTCCAGTTCCTCATTCGCGAAGGGAAGATGGAATCAAACCCCGCGAAGATGGTTGCAACCCCACGCATCGAGCGAAAGCTTCCGAACCATCTTTCTATCGAGGACGCCGTTCGGTTTATCGAAACTCCCGACATAAATACCAACCTCGGCCGCCGCGACCGGGCGATCATCGAGTTCTTGTATGCGACGGGCATACGCGTAGGGGAATTGGTGGGCATTAACATCTCTGACATCGACATGCGCGAAAGGGTCGTGATCGTGACCGGCAAGCGGAACAAGCAGCGCATGGTGCCCTTCGGCGAACCTGCCCTTCAGGCACTGCTGCTATATCTGGAAAAGACCCGCGGTGTGTTCCTAAATGAATGCCCCCCGGCCGAGCGTGACGAGCGTGCCCTTTTTCTTCATCGCCGCGGTGGCCGGCTCACGACGCGCTCGGTCGGACGTTTGATCGATAAGTACATCCGGCAGTGTGCCGACATTCACAACATTTCGCCCCACAGCCTGCGGCATACATTTGCCACGCACTTGCTCGACCAGGGAGCCGACCTCCGCGATATCCAGGAACTCCTGGGCCACGCAAGGCTCACGACAACGCAGATCTACACGCAGGTGTCGATGGAAAAGATGATCGAGGTTTATGATCGTGCACATCCGAAGGCCTAACTAGTCGAAAATCGCCTGTGTCGTCCAACGCCTTTAGCGGCAGCCTCTCAAACCTGATTGCCTGCTCGTTGACTCAGAAATTCTTCAGCGCTTGTCAGCCTGACGCCGAAGACACGCGCGGTCTCAGTCATATCTATTACCGAATCTGTCCGGGCGGCGTGATAATTAAGGCCCATTATATTGGCGGCGGCGGGTGAAAAAGGCTTGAGCAATGTATAACCCATCTTAAAAACCCAGGCGGGCGTATACTGCGCCTTCAGCGGTTTTCCCAGGATTTTTTCGTAAATCTCTTTGACC
>JBGTIP010000020.1:0-2391 GCA_041745615.1 Pyrinomonadaceae bacterium
AATGGAATGGACGTTTGGATGGTCAAGCACGGCGAGCTTCCCATCATTTCGATGAATATGGTATTAAAAACCGGCTCCGCAAACGAACCGGACGAAAAGTATGGTGTTTCGAATATGGCGTCATCGTTGTTAACCACCGGCACCAAGACGCGCTCGGCCGAAGATCTCGCCAATCAGCTAAGACAGATCGGTGTTTCCAACATCGGGTCAGGTTCGGGCTGGGATTCCACAAATATCTCGATGCAGATGCTCTCGAAGCATTTTGAAACGGCGTTGGATATTTACGCAGACGTTGTTCAGAATCCAGCTTTCCCCGCGAGTGAGATCGAGAGCATGAAGGCCAGGTCGCTAATAGGGCTCCGGCAGCAAAGGTCGAACCCAAATGCTATCAGCAACAACGTATTTAACAAGGTGCTTTATGGCGAGCATCCGTACGGACGAAGCAGCAGCGAAGCCTCGATCAAGGCGATCAGTCGTGATGACCTCATAAAATTCTATGAGGGTACCTTTCGCCCGAACAACGCGACGCTGATAGTAGCAGGGGATTTCGACAAGGGCGAGATAAAGGCAAAGCTTGAAAAAGCATTCGCAAATTGGAAGCCCGCAGAAATCGGAACGAAAACTTTGCCGCGCGCAACCGTTCAGGAAAAAACGGCGATCTATCTCGTTGACCGGCCCAACTCGGCTCAATCGGTTGTATCTATCGGCCATGTCGGACTTGATCGAATGCACCCGGATTACTTTCCTGTAATGATCATGAACTCGATCCTTGGCGGTGGATTTACGTCTCGGATCAATATGAATCTTCGTGAGGATAAAGGATACACATACGGCGCCCGCAGCGGCTTCACTTTCCGACGCGGCGCGGGGCCATTCTCGGCCGGCGGCGATATTCAGACCGCTGTCACCAAAGAATCGATAGTCGAGTTTATGAAGGAACTCAACGACATCCGAGGCGGCCGGCCCGTAACGCAGAAAGAGCTGGATTACAATAAACAGAGTGTGATCCGACGATTTCCTTCGGGATTCGAAACAGTCGGTGCGATCTCGAATCAGCTTTCCAATCTACTGATCTATAGCTTGCCGGATTCGTACTTTAACGATTACATCTCAAAGGTAAACGCAGTGACGGTCGCCGATGTTAATCGGGTCGCAAAGCAATACCTTGACCCGTCGAAAATGGCGATCGTTATCGTAGGAGACAGAGCAGTTATTGAGTCCGGCTTGAAGCAGCTCGGGTATCCTATGTATCTTTTAGATACGGAGGGAAACCCCGTCGCGGCTTCAAACTAACATATAGGTAATGCTGACTTTAGGCTGGGCGCTGGAGGCCCAGCCTTTTGTTGTGGTCTAATCAACTTCTGATAGAAGGGTAAAAGCATGGTGGGAACGCAACCGTTGTTCGATGTCAGAAAGGCACGACAGACGATCGAAAAAGGAAGGCGTGCTAAATGGTGGTTGAGGCGAGGCTCGATGAAGAGCGGTTTTCATTTTGTCGACGCACAAGGACAGAAAATATCTGACGAGATCCATATCGAAAGGATCAAGTCACTAGTCATACCTCCCGCGTGGAAATACGTCCGTATTTCGCCAACCCGCGGTAGCCGCGTGCAGGCCGTCGGGATGGATACAACGGGTCGCGTCCAGTATTTGTACAACGCAAAATTCGCCGCTCGGCAACAGGCTAAGAAATTCTCAAGAATAGTCGACCTCGGTAACTATCTCCCGCGGCTGCGCCAAGCGACGAACGAGCATATTATGCTCGAGGGGTTCCCACGCGAAAAAGTTCTCGCGGTAATGACACGGTTAATTCACACTCTTTACTTCCGCGTCGGGACCGAAAAGAGTGCCAAACATTACCGGACCTACGGTATAACCACACTGCAGAACAAACACCTGACGATCGGCAAAAAGGGCGAGCTCGTCTTTGATTTCGTCGGCAAGAGCCACGTCAAGCATCGCAAAGTGCTCGTCGATGAGGAACTCGCAGCGGTAATGGCCGAGATCAAATCGCTCGGACGCGCCCGTAAGCTGTTCAACTATGTGAACGATGATGGCAAACCAAGTCCCATACGGCCGCAGGATATCAACCGCTACTTAAAAGAAGCAACAGACTCGGCCTTCTCAGCTAAAGATTTAAGGACTTGGGCCGGTACGCTGCTCGCATCAGTTCAATTGGCTGAGATCGGCGTCGCTGACGATGAGAATCTGGTAAAAAATAATATTGTAGCCGCGGTCAAGAATGTGGCCGAGGAATTGGGAAATACCCCGGCCGTATGCCGCGAATCTTATATTCATCCGGCGGTGTTGAAAGCCTGTGAAAAGGGCAAAACGATCGAGCACTTTACCCGAAAGGGAAACCGTAAGATCCGCAAGATCCAGCCGGAACTG
>JBGTIP010000021.1:0-71977 GCA_041745615.1 Pyrinomonadaceae bacterium
GGAGGCGGCGGCTACGGCGGCGGCGGACGCTACTAATTAACCCCTGAATTCGCAATTTGCGATAAAATGCCTCGGCCCAAAAGCCGGGGCATTTTGCATTGCATTTCCCACATGCAGGGATCGCAGGCACCCGTGCCTGCCGCCGGACCGCAGGCACCCCTGCCTGCAAGCGTTCCGTTTCGGGACGCTGGCAAACGTGGTGATCCCTCAACTACACGAATACCAACCAACACCACGCCGGAGGAACCGCCGTTGCACGCGGGACGCCCGCGATCCAGTCCGGCCTGAAAACGTTCATTGAGACGCGGTATAATTCGACTTCACGTCCACTGACTTAAATTTATAAACGTATGGAAATTGCGAAATCGATATTCTTCTTCCTGCTCGCCGGCATTTGCGAACTAGGCGGTGCCTACCTGATCTGGCTCTGGCTCAAGACGGGGCGTTCGTATCTATATGGACTCGCCGGTGCCGTCGTACTCGCGGCTTACGGCATTATGCACACGATGCAGGTCACAAATTATGGCCGCATCCAGGCGGCATACAGCGGCTTTTTTATTGTCCTCGCTTTGCTATGGGGCTGGCAGGTAGACAAGGTCGTCCCCGACCGGTTCGATCTGATCGGCGGCGCCGTAGCCCTCGTTGGCGTTTCCATTATTATGTACTGGCCGCGCGCCTAGGACCCGCTCACAGTTCGCCCGGGCTATATATACCACGTCGATGATCTGAAGATCCTGCAGGACCGGAATTATCTTCTGATGTACAAAAATCAAATCCGGCGTCGGGGCCAGACTGGGTTTTTCATTTACTTCTCTCGCGATTCGATCTGTTCAAGCGTTTCTAAGCGATCCTTCAACGCAGATTCGATCGACGCGAGAAAGTCGATCTTGTCCGGATCATTCGCGCACAAACGGCCGAGGATCGTGAACATCCTCTCGTGCTCTATCCTTACATTGACCAAAATATTGCGGCGGTCGTTTGCAGAAAGTGGCATACCTGAAAAACTAATTAATCAAGGACAGATAGTCGGTGCGCTTTCATACATTTATTCAAATTCTGTGCGATTGCACACACTAAAATTTATTCTGCTTGTTTGTCTTATCAATCGGTGCTAGCTTCAAAGCATTCCGAACCTTACTCCCCAAATGAAAAGTAATTGTCGGGCGCTTCGAGTTGCGAGCGAGCGAGCCGCGGACGATCACTATCGGCTGTTCAGCGCCTGGATACTCTCTCGCCTTCGAGGCGTAATGCTGGCGAACTGCCTTGCCGGTGCGCTGGCCTATAAAACTGCCCTCGATGAATTACTGGCCTGCCTTCAAAAACGGCAGTTATCGCCGGACGCCGAAAAACAGATCGCGGAGACCCTTGAGTATCTGCTGCTTATCGACAGGGACATCCTAATTCTTCAGTGGCGCGAAAAAAGCTAACACCACCGAATTAGCACACTCCCCGTTCGCCGCCCTCCAAGCCCTGTTTCCCGCTTTTACGCAAACTGTGCTAATGTTCTCGTATTTTCTACCCGTTTCCCAGATGAACACTCTCTACTACGGCGATAATCTGAAGATCCTGCAGGACCGAAATTATTTTCCCGACGCCTGTGTCGATCTTATATACCTGGACCCGCCGTTTAATTCGAACCGGAATTATAATGTTCTCTTCAAAAACGAATCCGGCATCGAGGCCGAGTCGCAGATAACCGCTTTCGAAGACACCTGGCATTGGAATGCTTCTGCCGAAGAGACTTTTCGCGATCTCCAACTCGCCGGAGACGAAGTTTCCACGATGATCGAATCTTTTCGAGGCTTTATCGGCCAAAATCAGATGATGCCGTTACGCATCGAGGCGTAGTACAATACTAGGAATATTATATGTCTAACCCAAATATTGATTTCCGCCTAGACCGTTTGCCGAAAGATCTTCAGGGTAAGTTCAATGACTTATATAATGACGAAACCAGGGAAGCACGGACGACATTAAACGCGAATAGTGTATATCAAGGAGATGCCCGCCATCTTTTGAAGCTAATTGCTTCAAATAGCATTGCGGTAAGTGTTTGGTCCCCCCCGTATTGGGTTGGTAAAAGCTACGAGAGAGATTTGAGTTTCGACGACTGGAAAGAGCTTCTCAAAGAAGTCATTGAAGCGCACTTCAGAGTCGTCAAACCCGGTGGTTTTCTCGCAATCAATATTGCCGACATCCTTTGCTTCAAAGACGCCGACATGCCACGCGTGCAGGCAGATGTGATCCATCGGAAAAAGGTGGCGTTGACCCGCGACGAAATACTGGAGGTTCTGAGGCTAAATCCGAATATGAACCGATATGAGCTCGCCGCTCATTTTGGTTGTAGCGAACAAACCATCGATAGGCGACTTCACGGTAACAACATCCGCGGGGGCAAGCACCAGACTCAAACTCGTGTAAAGTTAGTCGGCGGCTTGGTCGAGGATTGGGCTCTTGGTGCCGGATTTTATCCGTATGATCGACGGATTTGGGTAAAGGATGCAGCTTGGGAAAACTCACGTTGGGCAAGTCTGTCGTACCGAGCGGTAGATGAGTACGAATATATTTATATCTTTTGGAAGCCAGGAATCACCAGATATGACCGCTCCCGGCTTTCCAGTGACGAATGGAAAAATTGGGGTTCAAGGGCTGTGTGGAACTTCAATTCCGTACGCGCCAACGATGATCATGAGGCCAAGTTTCCGGTGGAACTTCCTGCAAGAATCATCCGACTCTTCTCGGATCCCGGCGATATCATACTCGATTGTTTCATTGGCAGCGGCACGTCGGCAATTGCTGCCATTCGTGAAAAACGCGACTTCATTGGGATTGAAATCGAGTCGAGTTCGGTTCGCCTCGCAAAGAAGCTCATTCAGAAGGAATTGGAGTGTCCAAGTATTTTTGATGCTAATTGACCCTGGAATACTCATTAATGACTTGGACCGACTTGAAGAGATAGAAAAAGCATCTCTTCGCTTGGTTGTCCAAGCTATCTATGATTTTCGAAGCCAGGCCGAAGAAATCTTCAGGATGGAGAGCGATCTTGTTCAGGATATCGGTGAGGATTTGACCAGAGAGGCGCTTGATCGGCTCGGAGTATCTCGCATAGATCAACGACTGTTTGGAAAGATCGATTATAAGCGCGCCCGCTACTTGTTTCATCCGGACTACGCTATCAAACAAGCCCTTTTTGTAGACTCCAAGGCTGAGAAAATTGATGGGCAGCGAACAGCGACATTACAGACGTCCCAGTTATCGATGGAAGTAAGACAAATTCGCGCAAATGTTATTGTTGCGGTCCCGGGTAGACTTCCACCCATATTCCAGGTCGGGGAACACTCATTTCTGACGACCACTATATTTGTGAAGTATAACTATGCGTCAGTCGAGGACAACAACCTTTTATCCAGCATAACGATTGCGGCCCTGCCGAATGGCATGTTGCAGAATCGATATAATCCTACAGCCGACGATACTATATTCTTAGCCGGAAGAAATGCTCCGACGCTTGGAGAGGAGTTTCGCGTCCGGCTCAATTTTCAAAGGCTCGCAGCAAAAGCCAATTGGAGGGTCCAGCGCATGCTTCTAGCTCCCGAACCATTTGAGTGGCAGGATTAATTTACTTCCATCGGTGTTTCATAACCCTCGAACCGCCATCCAGAGATATGAATTCCGAAGCAGTAGGCAAAGGCTTCTACCCTTCCGAAGGCTGGAACCGCGATTACCCAAAACTCCAGATCCTAACCATCGAAGAACTCCTAACCGGAAAACAACCCGACATGCCGCCATCCTCGATAACCTTCAAACAAGCGGAGAAAATGGTTGGTAGTGATCGTAATCAAAACAGTTTGAACTTTGACGAATAGGAATATGGCACTCTACGCAATCGCTTCTGAAAATCTGGATGAGATTAAGCCGACGTCGTTCGATTTGGTTGGTTTATTTGAGCGATTTGACTTACAGCGCCTAATTAGGAAGCAGATCAACGTGATATCGCCCGATTTCATGATAATCGGGGAGGAGTTTGGCGATTGGGATGATTCGCGAAGGCGGATTGATCTATTAGGAATTGATCGCGAGGCGAACATTGTCGTTATTTAGCTTAAGCGTACGGACGATGGTGGACACATTGAGCTCCAAGCTCTCCGCTATGCCGCCATGGTCTCGGCGATGGAGTTTGACGAGGCGGTTACCATATTTGAAAAGTACTTGCGCGGCGACGGCGACCACGACACAGATGCGCGACTGGAAATATTAAGGTTTCTTGGCTGGGACGGACCCGAAGACGGCTCTTTTGGGAAGTTGGTAAGGATTGTACTTGCTTCGATGAACTTCTCAAAGGAACTAACATCGACCGTTCTGTGGTTAAATAACCAAGGAATAGATATTTCCTGCTATCGGTTAATTCCTCATGATGATGGAGATGGACGTGTCCTACTTGATATAAATCAAATCATTCCGCTACGAGAAGCCGCCGACTACCAGATCAAAATTCGAAAGAAGGAGCAGAACGAGCGCATCGAAAAGAAGATCCGATCGTACGAGCACGTCCTGACGGGTTTCTGGGAAGGTCTTTTGAGCCAGGATGAAGCGAAGTCAGGGATTACGTCGAGAATGTCGCCGACAAATCGATCCTACATGGGGACGAGGTCGGAACTCGCGGCTTTGTCTTACTTCTACAACGTCTTTAAGGATTCAAGTCGGATCGACATCTATATCGATGGTGGCGGTAAGGAAAACAATAAGAGAATCTATGACGAGTTGCTAAATCACAAAGAAAAAATCGAAACCGCTCTGGGCAGCGAACTTACCTGGGACCGAATCGATGAAAAAAGAGCCTGCCGAATATCGTACCCACTCGATGCCGGTGGTTATAAAGATCGCGTGGACGAGTGGCCAATGCTGCAGCTCCAATTGATTGAAGGAATGAACCGCTTTGTAAATGCATTTACTCCTTTCGTGAAGCAACTCGCGACATCTTCAGGGTCGGTTTCTTCGCGTGACAACATTGTTTAGTTGTTCATGTTGTACCGCGCAAGGGACGCGAAGACAAATCTAGCCGCCGCCAAGAGCGACCGCGACATCGACCACTTGGGATCGAAAGAAAGGCCAAGTAAACTCTTTCCCGCCGCTACAGCCGGCGTGGAATCGGATTGGGTAGGAGAGTCCCCGGCGACTATCCTCATCCCCTCTCTCAGAAATCGCGTGACTATCTATGCAAGTCTGTGCTATAAATGATATGCCTCCGGCTATGTCCGGATAGATATTTGAAAATTAATGGGTTGATCGTGATTCGTTGTTCGCCGATCGTGGCCCCAAAATCTGCTGCCGACCCGTCACCGGGTTTCGTGCTCTTTCGTGAGTTTTAGTGGTTACTCAACTGCCCGCTGCCCACTGGACAGCGCGTTTGTAATACACGTTCTGGAAAAAAGGTGGTACACTGGTACAGTGACGTAAATCACTGTTACAAAACGAGTTACGGGATAAGTGCTGTACCAGGTGTGGTACAAAAACGGGCTTTTGTTCGTTGATTATGGAACGTTGGCTGTTAGACGTGGATCGTTGAAGGTTAATGGCTGGGATGATGAAACGCGTTACGCACTTTTTGAAAAAATGGGATATTTGGGCCTAATTGTTGCAACTACAGGCGGTTAAGCGTCCCATGTTCCGTCCCACGGTGGGATGAAACACGTTACGCACTTTTTGAAAAATGGGATATTCGGGCTTAATTGTTGCAGCTACAGGCAGTTAAGCGTCCCATTTTCCATCCCACGTGGGATGGAAATAGTGGACAGTGGACAGTGGTCGGTGGACAGCGGTCTGAGCGCCGGCGATTATGAAAAAATCGCAGCAAAAGCGTGGTAATATAAAAATATGTCTTATAGTCCGCTTGCAATCAAACGACGTCAGGTATTGGGCGATCTTTATGCCGTGTGCGATCCGGTGGAGGAGATCCCGGTTCATCTCGAGAACGCCGAGGGTGAAAAGATCGGTCACGCCGACGAAAGCCTCGGGCATTACGCCGATGCGTATCTTTTTCATCTCCCCGAGGATGTGTGTAAAAAGCTCTCAACCGGGCATTATATCTATTCGTTTGACTACGATTACACCGATCCTGATTCGACGGGCCGACATCGTCGGATCAAGCTCAATTATATATTCCTGACGGGGCGAAAAGCGCCTAATGCGGTCAGTCGCAGTTCGAAAAAGGCCGCCGCCGCTCTCGAGGCCCTTGGGGCCGAGGCTGTCACGGAATCTGCTTAGCTGGTAACGCTCGAGGGTTAAAAAAAAAATATTTCGAGCGGGAACCTTTTCCGTGGAATCGGTGTCTAACGTATTTGTTGGAAAAAAAGTGATCTAGGGAGGATCTAAGTGATGAAGGTCTCGATGTATGCGGGAGTTGGCATTTTGGTCGGTATTGCCGCGCTCGGAGTGCAGGCACAGGAGCCGGCAAAAGAAAGAATTATCCATGGCGGGGTTGTGAATGGTAAGGCTCAGAGTTTGCCGAAGCCGGATTATCCGTCACATCTTCGCGAACAGGGTAAGGGCGGCGTTGTGAATGTAGAGGTGGTCATTGATGAATCGGGTCTCGTGGTTTCTGCGACCGGCAGTCCCGCGATCAAGGTTCGTGCCGGTGCCGAGGGGATGATGGCGGAGAAGGGCGATATCGATCCTGCCCTTATCGAAGCGGCCGAAAATGCCGCGATGCAGGCACAGTTTGCACCGACTTTCCTTGGCGGGGTACCTGTCAAGGTCAGGGGTACTATAACGTACAATTTTGCGTCGAGTGGAGCAACCCCGGAAGCCGACCCGTCGGCGGCCAGGGGCGGAATCCTCAACGGCAAAGCGATTTCGCTGCCTAAACCAGATTATCCGGCGGCGGCCAGAGCGGTTAAAGCAGAGGGAGCGGTCAGTGTTTTGATCAAGATAGATGAGGCCGGGAACGTGTCGGAAGCTCAAGCCGTGAGCGGTCACCCGCTGCTACGGGCCGCGGCGGTCAACGCCGCGCGCGCAGCAAGGTTCAATTCGACCATGGTCGATGGTCAGCCGGTACAGGTATCGGGGGTCTTGGTCTACAATTTTGGTGCCGGCAGTAAAGACGACCAATAGCCGGGGCGGGTATCCCAGCGTAGGTTGTGACGCCGGTCACATATTACAGTGCGGGATCGGATCGATAATCGAAGCGGAAAGCCAGGCCACCCCGGCTTCGGCTTTCCAATAGGCAGTCAAGGCCGGCCGCGGAGTGGGAGACGCGACCATCACCTTGGCTGCCGCTTTTTCGCCTATTTCTTAAGCTCTTCGTCAATGAGGGCTTTCAAAGCCGCCTCGCTCAGCCGCGTGAGTCGCCGTCCGTTGACGAATATCGTCGGGGTTTGTTTGACGCCAAGTGTCTGGCCGTCCCGCCGGTCCCGTTCGAATTTTGAGCCGTATTTGTTCTGGTTAATAGCGGCCTTCACAGCGGCCGGATCGAGGCCGAGGTCGACTGCATACTTATCAAAGAGTGCCGGTACATCGGGCTTCGGAGCTGACGCGGGGGCTCCATGCCGTTCACCCCATTCGCCCTGGCGTCGAAACAGCATTTCCTGGGCTTCCCAGAATTTCCCTTGTTCACCAGCGGCCTCCATAAAATTGCCTGCTGGTATCGAGTTCGGATGGAGCGGCATATACCGAAATACAAAACGCAGATCGCCGTCGTATTCACTCAATAGTTTCTTGATAACGGGGCCAAACGCCGCGCATGATTCGCATTCAGGATCGACGAATTCGACGAGGGTGACCTTAGCATCCGAAGGCCCAAGTGTAGGGCTATCGTCACGTATAAGAGCCGCATTCAGCGGGGCCGCGGGCTGTTGACGCTCCTTCTCCATTGAGCTTTTGTAATAATTCGATCCAACAAAAGCAGCAATGACCACCAGGCCGGCGATAACAAGTAATAAAATTACGTCTTTTCGCATAAGATTTATTTTTCAGGACGATAAGCCAGCAGACTTAGGGTCAGCACGGCAAATGAGGCTAATCCCATTAAGGGAATCGTAATGAACCCGAGCCATTCGAGCTGAACGGCATTACACGGAACTCCCTCGGTACAGGGCGTGATCGCTTCGGGAATGATCCCGTAATACAGGAGATTATGATAAACGGCTATTACCAGGCCGATAACCGCGAAAGGCAAGGCATATGTCTTCATTCGCGGATCCCGCAGGATTATGCCGATACCGATGATCAGGACCAGCGGATAAACCGCGATACGCTGATACCAGCAGAGCACGCATGGCGGCAATTCCATCACCTCGCTGAAGAAAAGGCTGCCCACCATCGACATTAGTGCTACGCACCATGCGATATATGGTAGTGCAATATTAATACTCGATCTATCGCCGTTCAGATTATCCAATGTTTTATTATCCCGCTCACAGTTTCACCGATAACGAATGCCGGGCCCCTGCTGATAGACTTATCACCGGAATATTAACTAAATTTTATCATCGAATAATAAGGCTGTCATAGCCCGAGAGTCACACGGTTTGGAAAGGGAGGATGCGTATGGTCATTTATGAGGTTACTGCAGTGGTCGAAGCCGACGTGGCTGCGAAATTTGAGGCTTATATGGCGGGATCGCACATTGCCGATGTTGTTTCGACCGGGCATTTTACCGGAGCGAGGATCCTCCGGAGCGGTAATCGCTACCGGACTCAATATATTGCGGATCGTCGTGCCGATATCGATGAGTACCTTGAAATGTCGGCCTCGGCGCTCAGGGCTGATTTTATTGAACATTTCCCTTCAGGGGTCCAATTGTCGCGTGAGATATGGGAGGTTCTCGGGGAATTTGAACGGCCGATCAGCACGTGAACGCACGGTTTGATAATCTGGTTATATGCTCATCTTCGGAATCGAGAGTTCGTGTGACGAAACTGCCGCGGCCGTCGTGCGTGATGGGCGGGAGATCCTCTCGTCGATCATCGCGTCGCAGATAGATCTTCATCGCCCATGGGGGGGGGTTGTGCCGGAACTCGCGTCGCGTGAGCATCTCGATAAAATAGACCCGATCGTGCGCGAAGCGGTGTCTAAAGCCGGGGTCGAATTTTCCGAGATCGATGCCGTGGCCTTTACGCAAGGGCCCGGGCTGATCGGGTCGCTTCTAGTCGGGGTCTGTTATGCAAAGTCGCTGGCGTATTCGCTCGGGATCCCGTTTGTGGGGATAAATCACATTGAGGGCCACGTTTATTCCATAGCCTTTGATCATCCGCCGCTCGAGTATCCGGCACTCGCGCTGATCGTGTCCGGCGGGCACACCAACATCTTTCATATTCCGGCCGAAGGAAGCTATAAAGTCGTCTCGCGCACGCGTGACGATGCTGCCGGCGAAGCCTTTGACAAGGTCGCGAAGATGTTGGGACTGGGGTACCCCGGCGGGCCTATTATAGAAAAATTGTCCGCAACCGGAGATCCTGAAAAGGTTAAGTTCACGCTCGCAAAAATATCGGACGGACGGCCCGACCTTAGTTTCAGCGGTCTGAAGACAGCGGTAGCCAGGTATCTGCGTGAGAACAATATCGAACCTATCGGCGAAAATGAAGACCCGCCGCAGGAGATCAGAGACCTCGCGGCCAGCTTTCAAAAAGCCGTCGTGCGGGCACTTGTCAGCACGCTGGAAAAGTTGGCAGTCGAACTCCGGCCGAGGACCCTCATCGTGGCCGGCGGCGTCGCCTGCAATTTAAGCCTGCAGGAGGCCGCAGCGGCAGCCGGAAAGAGGTTGGGCGTGCCCGTGTATTTTCCGTCTAAACACCTCTCGACCGACAATGCGGCCATGATCGCCGCTGCCGGACATTTTTATCTTAAAAGCGGCCAAACCTCGGACCTTCGGATGACGGCTGATATTTCGATGCGCTTGCAGAATCTCGAAAACGAAGACGACGAACTAAGGCGTCGCAAGGTTCGTTACCGGCTCTAAATATCTCTTGCCCGCCTTCCTTGCGAACATATACAATATTATTGTTAAAACTGTTTGGTCGCAATGTATTTTGAAGTACATCTCCGGGCCCCTTCCTAACTTAGTCTAAAATGAAGGTTTCAGCGTCTAATATTCAATGAACCGAGCCCTGCGTCGACAACAAGTTTTGTCGGCAGATCGATGGGAACCGATATGCAGTCCCTGACGAGGTAATCATGAAAAGAATGGGTATGTTTTTGTTCGCGGCTTTTATGGTGGTGTTCGCAACCGTTTCCACATTTGCCCAACCGATACCGCCGATCCGGCTGCTGCCTTTTATTACTTCAGGGTTGTCGAGGCCGCTGTTTATGACGAACGCGGGCGACGGTTCCGGCCGCCTGTTCATACTCCAGCAGAACGGAATAATACGGGTCGTGCAGCCGGGAACAACAACGCCGACGGATTTCCTCAATATTTCATCCCGAACATCCCCGTTTCCTTATGGAGAGCGGGGGCTTTTGGGCCTCGCATTTCATCCGAATTACGAGACCAACCGGCGCTTTTTTGTCTATTACACACGTGTTGGTGACGGAGCTATCCAGATCGGGGAGTACCAGGCGTCGTTAGCGGACCCGAATGTTGCCGACACTACGGAAAAGCTGATCATCACGATCCCTCATCCAAACTTTTCCAATCACAACGGCGGTACGGTCGCGTTCGGGCCGGACGGCTATCTTTACGCTGGCCCCGGAGACGGAGGCAGTGGAAACGACCCTGACAATAACGCTCAGAATATTAACCAGCTTCTCGGCAAAATAATTAGGCTCGATGTGGATAACGTACCCCCGGACCAGGTTCTCCAATACAATATCCCGCCGGATAATCCGTACGTGGGCGTCGTCGGAGCGGACGAGATCTATGCCATCGGAATGCGAAATCCTTACAGGTTCTCGTTTGACCGCGGCGGCACGGGGCAGCTCTGGGCCGCCGATGTGGGGCAGGGAAGTATCGAGGAAGTCGACATAATAACTCTCGGCGGCAATTACGGCTGGCGGGCTTACGAAGGAACCAACTGCACCAATCTCGACGCTGAAAAATGTGCAGGTGGGTCCGAGCCGATCCAGCACATCCCGCCGATCTTCCAATACGGCCATACGAACGGCAGGTGCTCGGTAACTGGCGGATACGTCTATCACGGCAATCAAAATAACTTACCCATCGGAAGTTACATCTACGGCGACTATTGTTCGGGTGAATTATTTCTTTGGCATAATGACACTCAGAATTTAATGTTGGATACAACGCGAAATATTGTAGGGTTTGGCGAGGATGAGGACGGTGAGCTGTATGTGATCGGTCAGGGCGGCACTATCGAGAGGATCGTCAGGGCCTCAGTTTCAATCCGCGGTCAGGTGTTTGGGGCTAGTGGGCTTGGCCTGAGAAACTCTACCGTGTCTCTGGTAGACTCCGAGGGCGACATTCGACGCGTACCTACGAACTCACTCGGGTACTATGAATTTGACAATGTCGAAACCGGACAGGTCTACACAATTTATGTCCATTCGAGAAGATACCGCTTTCAGTCGAAAGAGCTAAACGTGTCAAATGAGCTAAATAACGTTGATTTCGTGGGTCTTGAATAGATCCCGGTCATCGAAGCACTGCCCGGGCAAGAGTGAATACATTTACCGCTGCCACTCCGCTTTTCTTTAACGCTTCTGCACAGGCTGAGGCAGTGGAACCAGAAGTTAGCACATCGTCTATAAGGACTATTCGCTTTCCCGCGACAAGCAGCGGCCGAACGACCTTGAATGCTTTCTTTACGGTCTGCTCACGAGCCTTCTGATCCATCCCGCCCCGATGCATTGGTGTATGGACACTGCGAACCAGACTTGCGGAGTCAACAGGGAGCCCCGATGCCAGTCCGACAGATCTTGCGATAATGTAAGCCTGATTAAAGCCTCTCTCCTTTTGACGCTGGACAGAGAGGGGAACAGGCACGATCATGTCGACATCAAAAACGTCCGACTTTCGCGTAAAGGCCTGAACCGAGTCACTGACTCGACCGGGCAGGAAAGGACGGGATTTGAGGGCAATGACGGCAGCCGCAAGGCCCTTCTCATAAACACCCAGAGCGGCAGCCCTATTATAGTGGTGTTCATCGCATTGATGACAGTAAACCGGCACAGGAGCGGCCTTGTCGCCGAGGACCGCGCCGCATTTGTTGCACAACAATTCGGAACGCTCAAAAAGGCGGGTGGCCTCCCAGCATTCGGGGCAAGCCGTCCCGTCGGCTCTGCGCGAAACATGGCCGGAACAAATGTGACACTTTTGAGGGAAGATCAGGGAGAGGAGAGAGTCTTGGACAGTCCCTAACATTTGGGTCGCGGTTCTTAGTCTTCGTCGAGGAGCCCTTTTTCAAGCAGTTCCTGGCAATCAAGGCAGAATCGAGCCCAGGGGATGGCAGCCAGACGCTTTTGATTGATCTCTTTTTCGCAATTTAAGCACGTTCCGTATTCGTCGTCATCGATCCGCAATATAGCCTCATCGATAAGCGTTAGCTGCCGGCTTTCGTTCTCGGATACGGCCAGCTGAACATTCTTGGAATAATTCCTGACCGCAAGATCAACCGGGTCCGGAGTTTCTGAATCGTCGATCGACAGGTCATTACCCTTTAATTTTTGGATCAAAAGATCTCGTTCGGCTAACAGCTGTTCCTTGATCTCTTTAAGTTTTGATTTGTTCATTTTTGGTACGGAAAACCCTTTGTAATTGTATATGCCCGGTAAAGCTGCTCCAGCATTACGACACGAGCCATCTCGTGCGTAAAAGTCAGAAACGATAAGGATAACCTATAATCGGCCCTTTCGGCAACCTCGGCAGATACTCCGTTGGCCCCACCGATGATAAAGGCAACCTCTTTCAGCCCGGCATTCTGCCATTTCTGGACCTCGTTTGCGAGCTGCTTCGATGAGATGCTATTACCGGTAACATCAAGCAGACAAACGAAGGAGCTATGATTCAGTTTATCGAGAATACGTTTGCCTTCTCTTTCCGAATCCGGAGCACCGCTTTCCCGGATCTCGGTGATCTGGCACCTGACAAAATGAGAAAGGCGTCGAAGGTAATCTTCCTGTAGCTCGCGGTAGTGTGCGTTACGGGTTTTTCCTACCCAGATGAAGTGAAAGTGCATAACCGTGGCAGCTCAGCGGCCGCCTCTGCCACTGTTAAACTTAAAGGTCCTCGGGCATCTCGACCTTTCTGGCGTCACGCCACAGTCGGGCAAGATCGTAGAATTCGCGCGATTCGTGGTTAAAAATGTGCACGATGAAATCTCCGTAATCGAGCAGGACCCACTCCGCGGAATTATAACCCTCTACACGAACAGGGCGGGTATCGAGCTTTTTCTTAAGCTGTTCGTTAATTCCGTCTGCGATCGCCTGAACCTGACGCTGGTTCGAGCCGCTGGCAATGATGAAAAATTCCGTAAAACTGGCGATATTGCGGAGATCGAGGACGATCATGTCGAACGCTTTCTTTTCACTCGCGCTGCGAATTGCCAGTTGTACATCCGGGTCGAGCTCCGCGAATAGGGTGGGTGTCTCTGCGATCTCGATCTTGACCGCCTCACGCTGAAGCGATCTTTCCTGTGTTTCTTCCATTAGTTATAAATCTGATATTTTTCGATGTAAATTGCAACCTCTGGTGGTACGTCGTCTCGCCATGAGGGGTCGCCGTCGCGTAATTTTTGACGGATGCCGGTAGCTGAGAGGTCGATATTGACGAGATCGGTTAGATAGATATGCTTTCCGCGATCAGTTAGCAGGGCATCATCAGTCTTCGAACGCATATCGACAATGCGGCGGCGTATCTCATCAGTGACGTGCGAGACGTCGATATCGATACCCGGACGCGTGACGACTATATGGTTCGTAAGCGTCAGGACAGTCTCCCAGTCTCGCCACGTGCGAATGTCCATAAAGGAATCGGCCCCCATCACAAAAAACAGATCCTGATCCGGCAGCTCGACATTCAGTCTCGTCAGTGTTTCGACTGAATACGGTTTCTCGGGAAGCTCAATCTCCATCTTTGACACACTGATCCCCGGTTCGTTTTGAGTGATCAGGCAGAGCATCGCATATCTGTCATAGGCTGAGGTCGGTTTGATACGGGTCTTGTGCGGAGCGTGAAAAGCAGGAATAAAGACAAATTCGTCCAGCTGAAACCTGTGAGTGACAGCGCGAGCGACAGCAACGTGCCCGTCATGTACTGGGTCAAAGCTGCCGCCATAAAAAGCGATCCTATTCATGACGCCGACGAACTTACCGCTGTTTCCGGGCCAGCGTCTGACAATTCGGTAAGGCTCTTTGAAACCTCATTTACAAGTTCTTTGACACCTTCATTGGTTACTGATGAGATGGCGAAAAATCGCTTTCGGTCCTTCATAGCCCGCTTCCTCAATTTTTCGAGCCGCTCGGGGTCATCAAGGGCATCGATCTTTGTCGCGACCACGATCTGCGGCCGGGTGGCGAGATTTTCGTCATAATTGGCCAGTTCGCGGTTAATGATCTCGTAATCTGAAACGGGATCGCGGCCCTCGAGCGACGATACTTCGACAAGATGCAGCATCAACTTTGTCCTTTCCACATGCCGCAGAAATTGGTGCCCAAGGCCCGCCCCGGTCGAGGCCCCCTCGATCAGGCCGGGGATATCCGCGACGACGAATGTCCGAAAATCGCCCATATCGACCACGCCGAGGTTCGGCTCAAGTGTGGTGAAAGGATAATCCGCTATCTTCGGTTTAGCTGCGGATATAACACTGATCAGTGTCGACTTGCCGGCATTGGGGAAACCGATCAGGCCAACGTCGGCGATCAGCTTGAGTTCGAGCTGGAGCTCTTTTTCATCGCCAGGCCTGCCTGTGTAATGATACTTCGGGGCCCGCCGCGTAGGCGTTGCGAAGTGAGCGTTGCCCCAACCGCCTTTCCCGCCCTTTGCGGCGAGGTATCGCTGGCCCGGCTCGGTGAAATCAAAGAGCAGCTCGTTGGTTTCCGGATCGAAGACCTGCGTTCCGACCGGAACTCTGACAAGTGCGTCTTCGCCGTCCTTTCCCGAGCGGTTAGAACCCTCTCCATGGCGGCCGCGTTCGGCCTTGTGCTCGGGATTGTACCGCAGGTGAAGCAGAGTGTTAAGGCCTTCAGTGGCTTCCATCCATACGCTGCCGCCGACACCTCCGTCTCCGCCGGATGGCCCGCCCCGAGGCACGAATTTCTCCCGACGAAATGCAGTCACTCCGTCGCCGCCGTTGCCGGCCTTGATCCTGATCTTTACGCGGTCTAGAAACATTTGTTCTATATTAGGCTATTGGCCGGGTATTATAAACCGCGAACTCATGGGCGTAACTAGGATGGAGGCCGGGCAGGCGCACAAAAGCGCCGCTTTGATCGCTCAAAACGACGCTCTTGTAAACCTTTGGGATCACCGAAGTGGTCAAAGGGTTGCGATCCGCCCATGTACACGAAACGAATCGCGAATTTTGTATCCCGACAAAGCTCTGCGGAGAGCATCTCCCGGTCAGCACCCAAATCGAATAAATTCGACCTGTTGTACACAAGGTACAGTACCATTAGGTTTTTGTTGTGGTGGCTTTTCCTCCACCGCCGGTTACGTTCCCGGCAACGAGGCTCGACATGTCCCGAAGGACCGCGAGCGGCGTAGCACCAAATGGATGATCATTTCCAGATGGCGTTACTCGTTTTTATCCGAGTAACTCGATCAAACCCTTTCGGGCCGATCCAGCAAGCCTTTCGGCTTCGGCTCCTGGCGTTTTGGTCAGCGGCTTTCCGCTCCTACCGACCTCGAACAGTGTGTCACCACATCCGTTCCACTTCCAGGTACCGGTCAAAATGCCCATAAGCAATCTCGACTGTGAAGCTATCTTACACCCGAAAAATACAATGTCAAGTAGAAAATACTTTAAGTATTGCCCTTTATTTACGGGATTGTTGTGGAAATTCTGTGGATAACGTGGTGACCAGACTGTGGATAAAATGTGGAAAATTCCGCAAGTTCTTTGCCGCTCTCAATTAACTTAACTGTCTTGCGTCGGCAGTTTTTTTCCACCGTCACAACGAGAGCGAAAAAAAATAACAAAAAAAATTTCAAATCCCGAATTTCTTACTATCAAACCGGGATCACATACGGAAAAGGCGTCACAAGTGGCCGATCCGTTCCGACTGTCGTTTCCCCGGCGTGTTAAATTGGATCAGCTCCAATGCTGCGGTGATTGTTGGGCAAAATGAAAACAAGCACACCCGAACAGTGTGCTTGCCTAAGAATTTCAAAATCAGCCAGTGCGGCTATCGCTTATTATTTACGCAGCTGCCTCGGCCGTTTCTTTGGGAGCCAGCTCCGCCGCCCCTTCAGCGTAAACGCTGATGAACTTGCCTTTTTGGCCCTTGTTCTCGAATTTTACAAACCCCTCGATCAGGGCAAATAGCGTGTCATCTTTGCCGCGGCCGACGTTGTTGCCCGGCTTCCACTTCGTGCCGCGCTGGCGTGCCAGGATATTGCCGCCGAGTACGTGCTCGCCGCCGAATTTCTTAAGTCCAAGCCGCTGTGCATTAGAATCGCGACCGTTTCTGGATGAACCTACACCTTTCTTATGTGCCATATCGTTATGAGTACCTGCTTTAGCAGACTTTTTTGTGAGCCGCCTGAGGGCGGAACTCACGCCTAGCTAGTCTATTTTGATCTCCGTAAAGCCCTGACGGTGGCCCTGTTTACGTTTGTACTGTTTGCGGCGTTTCTTTTTGAAGACAATGATCTTGTCGCCCCTGCCGTGTTTAACGACAGTCGCTTTCAGCGTGCCGGCACCTGCGATTCCGTCAGCGAGAAGCGAATCGATATCGATCGCGGCTCCTGCGTCCGCTGCGATGGTAGGCACGCGGATCGTCTGTCCGCTCTCGACCGCATATTGCTTTCCGCCTGTTTTGATAATTGCGTAACTCATTATTGTGTTAGCTCCTCTGCGACCAGCGCAAAATAGGCGCCAGTCGAAAAACTTAAATTATACGGAAAATCCAGGCCCTGGTCAATTGTGAACGTAGGTTTTAGCCGTAGATATCAATATCCCGTACAAAAGCGATCAATGACCGTGGAATTCAGGCCTGAAAGACTAGGGGGCCGATGGGTCCTTTACAACGGCGATAAATGGAAGGTTCCGATATCGCCCTGCTGCGTCGAGGCCGTAACCGACCACGAACTTATTGGGGACAACAAATCCTTTGTAGTCAATCGAAAGCTCGGTTTTTATCCTTGGTTCCGGTTTATCGAGAAAGCTGGCAAGTTTGATCGAGATCGCTCCGCGGGATCCGAGAATATCGAGCAGGCGCGAGAGGGTGAGTCCTGTGTCGACAATATCTTCTACCACGAGTACGTCTTTGTCACGAATGGAGTTGCTCAGGTCCTTGAGGATCTCGACGTCGCCCGTCGATTTAGTGCCGTCCTTATAGCTCGATACCGACATGAAATCGATCGTCAGCGGCAGGTCGATCACTCGCATCAGATCGGCGAGAAATACACACGAGCCTTTGAGAACACTCACCAGAACGAGATCTTTGTCAACATATTCCGCGGTGATCTGAGCGCCGAGTTCGGCAATACGGTCACTGATCTGCTGTGCTGAAAACAGGACCTCAAGGTTCGGATTGGTAAACTCTGACATTGCCATTTGCTGTGCGACGGCCATATTTTCCTCACTCGTTTGATAGAATCGGCATTTAGAAATACTATTCAAACCAAGGGTAACTTTCAAGGCGGGCGAACTTAAACTGCTACGCACTAATAAAACGATCAGGTTCTTCAGAGAATATGGCCGACGAGAAAAAAGAAACACGCGACCGCGTCAGGGAACTCGTCAAACACGTGCTTGCGACCGTACCGACCGAGGGCGAGCCCAGCCGCGAGACAGCTTCAGGCTCAGCGTCAGTCGAACACGTCGTCGTCAACTCTCTAAAAGACAAGATCGGCAAGGAGTTCGACCGCGATGAATCGTCAAAGACGCTGATCACCGAGGACGATCTTCGGGGGCTCGAGCCGGGATCGAAGCTTCGTGTTGCCGAGAACGTGCGGTTTACATCGCTCGCCGAGGACATCGTCAATGACAAACAGATCGAGCTGGTCAGAAAACCGCAGAGAAGGAGCACGGCGAAGGTGCGTTCGGTGGCTGTGGGAGCGGACCACGGTGGTTTTAAGTTCAAGGAACAGCTTAAAAGCTTCCTGACGGATCTCGGGCTGCAGGTCCGCGATTTTGGCACAGAGAGTGAAGACGCTGTGGACTATCCGGATTTTGCGCATGCCGTTGCTCGATCGGTGGGCGGCAAGCAGGTCGACATTGGGATCATCATCGATGGGGCGGGGATCGGGAGTGCGATGACTGCCAACAAAGTGCCGAATGTCCGTGCGGCTGCCTGCTATTCGCCGCAGCTTGCCATTAACTCTCGCGAGCACAATGGAGCCAATGTCTTGACGCTCGGTGCCGGGCAAAATTCCTTCGACGAGATCAAACGGATCGTCGAGGCTTTTGTGTCGACGGACATCTCCGAGGATCGGCACAAGAAGCGGGTCGGCAAGATAGAAGCTATTGAAAGGCAATATATTAGGTGACATAAGCCGGAAATCTGCTTAGAATTATCACGGGTGACCAAATGATCACAGAAGTGGAAAAAACTGAAATTCTCAAGCGCCTTAACGAGCTCCCACCGGAGAAGATTACTGAGGTTCGGGACTTTGTTAATTTTCTGACGGCGCAGTATCAGCGATCGAAGAAAGTCGACGAAAGCTACGAATGGTCGGATGAAGATCTGGAAGATTTTATCAAGTCGTCCAGATTTGTCGAGATGAGCGAATGAAAGCGGGTGATGTCGTAATTGTCCAATTTCAGGGAGCTCGAGGATCCAAGCGGCGTCCCGCATTGATAATTTCATCAGATACCTATATAAATGAGCGTCCCGATGTCATTTTGGCGGTGATCACAACAAACACGGAAGCGGCCACGGCGAAAAGCGATCATTTATTACAAGACTGGGAACTAGCCGGACTCAATAAAGCGTCGGCTGTTCGAGCATTTCTTGGCACCTACAGACAGTCCGAAGTTTCGGCTGCTATCGGTAAACTTTCGGGTCGTGACTGGACCCAGGTGCAGATGGCTTTACGACGGGCCCTGGCGATCTAGTTATCATGAACGTGTCCAACGGCAACTACGACAAACTGATCGACCAGATCACCGACATGGTGCTGGCGAAGCTGGGCGGCGAGGAATACTGCCCGACGTTTTGCCATGCGGATGTCCAGCGGATCGTCGATGCCGGGGCCGAAAGGATCGGGATCGTACTCGGCGAGACCGCAACGGCGCATGACTGGGCGAGCCTGATCGACCATACGCTCCTGAAGCCCGAGGCTGCTGAGGCCGATATTCGCAAGCTCTGTGACGAAGCCGCACAATTCGGCTTTGCGTCGGTGTGCGTGAACCCCGGCTGGGTGAAAAAGGCGTCCGAGTTCCTGAAGGGCACCGGTGTGCCGGTATGCACCGTGATCGGATTCCCGCTCGGGGCCACGCTGCCTGACGTAAAGGCATACGAGGCACGGCGGTCTATCTTTAACGGTGCCCGCGAGGTCGATATGGTCATCAATATCGGGGCCCTGAAATCCGGCGACGACTGCCTTGTCGAAGACGATATTCGTGCCGTGGTCGAAGCCGCGCACGAGAACCACATTCTCTGCAAAGTGATCATCGAAACCGCTCTCTTGACCGATGAAGAAAAGGTCCGGGCCTGCCTCGCGGCCAAGAACGCCGGTGCCGATTTCGTTAAAACCTCGACGGGTTTTGCCAAGGGCGGGGCCACGGCGAATGACGTTGCCCTGATGCGGCACACGGTCGGCAGTGCTCTCGGTGTTAAGGCGTCGGGCGGCGTGAAAGGGATAGACGATGCCAGGGCCATGTTCGAGGCAGGGGCGACCCGCATCGGGGCGTCGGTCGGCGTCAAGATCGCACAGGAAGCGAGCGGCATAAAGTCTACGATCACCGCAGGTAATTATTGACGGGGCCGCCTGAAGGCGGGACTCAGAACGCTATGAGTACCTGCTTTAGCAGGCTCCTCCCCAACAGGCCGCCTGAAGGCGGGACTCAGAACTACTTCTTAGCCGCGAGCGACCGGTCGAAAGTCCTTCGATAATCCTTTCCTTCCATCGGCACCGTTTTGCACATTTCATACAGCCGCGACCTTAACCTCGTTCCGATGCGGTCCTCGAGCAGCTCATCACGATCGCTTTTTCGCTCGTCGAGATAGTTGGTCGTAAAGATCGTCAGCTTCTTATCGTTGTACCGCGAATTAATGATGTGGGCCATCGTATCGCGGACCCAGTCGGTCGGTTTCGAAGCCCCGAGCTCGTCGAGGACGAGAACGTCGATATTCAGCACGGGGGCCAGAACACCGAGTTCGGACGACTTGGTATTCGAGTTGTACGAATCCTGTATCTCCTTTAGCAAAGACGCAAAATCGTAGAACAGGCACTTAAATCCGCGTTCGGTAAGCCCTTTCAATATCGAAACCGCCAAATGCGTTTTTCCGACCCCGACGCTTCCCATAAACAGCAGGCCGCGGTCTACCGCCGGATACTCGTGATTCAAAGTCAACGCCAGACTCTGTGCCGCCTCCTGCGAGGCATTTTGCGGCTTATAGTTCCCAAAGTGAAACCCGTCATAACGCCTGGGGAGCCGAACGCTGTTGAACTGCAGATCACGCGAACGGACCTTTCGACAAGGACAGATGCGGGCACCCTTGCCGGGCACGACCTCCATGCCCGTTCCGAAACACTTCGGGCATTCGTCGATCGTCGCCTCGTCGTCAACAGCGGTTTTGGCGGGCTTGGGGACAGCCGTGAGTTTGTGGTTTCGAACTTTATCCTGGGGCATTTTTTCCTCGGCCGGAACAGCCGGTGTACAGGATTATATCACTCGCCAAATTGAACACAAGGCAGCGTCTGCATCGCCGGTTTTGATGTGGTATATTGGCTCCGGACATAACAATATGGGTTTATTTCGCAGCATAATGATCCGCTTCGGATTAGCGGACCTCAATACAGATCGCGGATCGATCTCGGTCATGCTCCTCGACGACGACCGCCGCCGGCACCGTTGGTTCGAGAAGCGCTTTAGCGGTGACGACCTGGATATTGCCGAGACTGTTGACGAGGCAAAGGAGCTTCTGGCCTCGAACAGCTACGACGCGATCTTCCTCGATCACGATCTGCTGCCGCACCATTACGAATCCAACGACCACGACGATTTTGCCTCCACCGGTTACGCCATCGCCGAATGGCTCCACGAAAAGGCCGAGCTCCAGCGTGCCGCCACCATCATCGTCCACACCCGCAACGCCGACGCCGCCATCCCCATGGTCCAAAAACTCCGCGAATCCGGCCGCAACGTAGAATACTGCGCCTACCCCATGCTCGACCTGAAGATCAAAAATTATTGGAAACGGTAGGGGCAGTGGTCAGTGGTCAGTGGTCGGTGGTCAGTGGTCAGTGGTCGGTGGTCAGGGGTCAGGGGTCAGTGGATAACGACGGATCGCAAGAGAACTTTCCATTTTCCATTTTCCATTTTCCACTCTCCACTCTCCATTTCCACTCTCCACGCCCCCCATCCCACCGTGGGACGGCAAATGGGACGCATAACTGCGTGTAGCTGCAACAATTAAGCCCGTTCATCCCATTTTTCAAATTTTGCGTAACGTGTATCACGTTTGTATTACAATTCGGCGTGAACAGTGGCCGGTGGTCGGTGGTCGGTGGTCAGGGGTCAGTGGTCAGTGGTCGGTGGTCCGTGGTCAGTGGTCGGTGGTCGGTGGCAGTGAATAGTGAATAGTGAATAGTGAGGGGAAGCTGCATCTGGAACTTTCCATTCTCAATTCTCCACTCTCCACTTTCCATTTCCGGCAGGCCAACCGGGAACTTTGAACCTTGAACCTGGAACTTCCGTTCCCACACCCCCTGTTTTTGTCCCGCGGCGGGACAGCAAAATCGCCGTAACTGCCGAATTCGCAAATAGTTACAAGAGTGTACCGTGTACCACCTTTTTTCCTGATTGTGTATTACAACGTAATACAGAGATCCGGAAGGCAATTCAAAGGGCGATCTAGTTACAGGTAAACAGTGACAGGAGCAAGCATTCCGAAGAAGGACCAACCATCCACGATCAACGATCCACGAACAACCATCAAACCATCAAATGATTTCAAAGATCTATCCGGACACACTCCGAAGCGTTGCAAGCATAGCACAGAATTGCGTGAATGGCCAACAAATTGTTGGGATTATTCCGAGATCGCAGCAGGCAGCGAACTTGTCCAGCAGATGCGATTGGCCATCAAGTGCAAAGAAAAATCTCTTGCCGTATAATGGGCGACAATCTGCAGGAGAATCCCATGCTTACAAAATCTGACTTTCACCGATTCTTAGAATGCCCGAATGAGTTTTGGCTTGACGCTAACTTTCCTTATAGCGAATCCGAGCGATCTCTTAGTGATAACCATCGGCGCGAGGAAGGATATGAACTTCAGCGGCTCGCGGCTAGTTTAACAATTTTCGCTGCCCGTGACGGTATTCTTGTTGAACCCTCCAAAACCTTTGAAACCACAGACCTTTTTGCCAGGTCAGACTTTGTGGTTACCGACCTCTCGACCAATGAGATCGATATTTATGAGGTCAAGGCGACGAGTAGTCCTGATAGGGAAAAGCATTTGTACGATGTCGGGTTCCAGGCTCATGTCGCCCGGAAGGCCGGATACGACGTACGCAATATATTTTTGGTCACGTGCAACAAGGGTTATGTCCGCAATGGAGATATCGACTGCGAAGGCGTTTTGCAGCTCACCGGTCTGACATCCAAAGAAGCCGATATTGCCGAGGAAATCACAGAGAGAATTCAGGCTGCGTTGATATGTCACGAGGCCGAGCCGGAAGCCGCGTTGGTAAATTACTGTTCAGGACGCAAACTCGATTGCAGGTTTATTCGTCACCATTTTAAGGACATTCCGGACTTCAATGTTGCTCATGTTTTCGGCCGGTCAAAAAAGAAATTGGACGAACTGCTCGCACTGGGAATCTTGGAATTGACTAAGATTCCGCCGGAAACGAAGCCAACCACTATTCAACAGAAGATCATTGATGTCTATTGTTCACAGCAGCCTTACATAGACGCAGATTCGATCCGCAGTGAATTAAAACCTCTAGAATACCCGCTGCATTTCCTCGACTACGAAGCATTCGGCTACGCCATTCCACTTTTCGATGGACTCGGCCCTTACGAGCCGGTTTTATTTCAGTACTCGCTTCACATTGTCCGCGAAGCGGGAGCTGAGCCGGAGGCTATAGGTTATTTATCAAAGGGCGACAATGGGCATCCGGCAAGGGAGGTTGCGGAACACTTGAGAAATAATTTTCTCCCTGAAGGGTCGGTACTCGTTTGGAATAAGGCATACGAAAAACGCAGCAACGAGATAACGGCACGGATCTTCGACGACTATGCTGCCTTCTTCACCGATGTGACGAACAGGATGTATGACCTTCGGGACATCTTTCAAAAACAGTACTACATACACCCGGCCACGAAAGGAAGGGATTCCATTAAGGCGGTCCTGCCCGCACTCTTTCCGGATGATCCCGCTTACAAAGACCTCGGGATAGGCGAAGGCAATGATGCTTCGATCCTCTGGTATCACATGACGCAGCGGCGGGGTGGGGACGATGCGTGTACTAAGATCTATGAGGACCTATGCGAGTATTGCGCTCTCGACACCTTTGCAATGGTCAAGATCTACAACTTTCTGGCCGCTATATAACACATGCCTGTACTGAACTGGATCGGCAAAGAGGCCGTTGTAAAACACCATAAGGAAGTACCGTTTCGGCTGCTTGAGGCGGTGCCGGAGCTTGCGTGTGGGATCTCTACCACCCCGTCAGACGAAGCGGCTGCCACCGCTCCTAATCAAGGAGGGGAGCCTCAGAATTTGATCGTCCAGGGTGACAATCTTCATGCACTCAAAGCTTTGCTGCCGCGGTATGCGGGGCAGGTGAAGTGCATCTATATCGACCCGCCGTACAACACCGGCAACGAGGGCTGGGCGTATAACGACAATGTAAAAAGCCCTGAGATACTAAAATGGCTCGGCGAGGTGGTCGGCAAAGAAGGCGAAACCCTCGACCGCCACGACCGCTGGCTCTGCATGATGTACCCGCGATTGCTACTGCTCAAGCAGTTTTTGCGTGAAGATGGAGCGATCTTTGTTTCCATTGATGATAATGAGGTCGGAAATCTTCGCTTGCTAATGGATGAGATTTTTGGTCCAGCGTGTTTTGTTACAGATTTAATTTGGCGCTCGGCAGACTCTTCCAATAATGATTCAAAACAATTTTCCGTTGACTATAACCACACGCTCACATATTCAAGAACTCCCGGATGGCAGCCTTTACGCTTTGAGCGCCGAGCAGAAAACAACCAGCATTACAAAAATCCCGACAATGACCCTCGCGGACCGTGGTTTCAGAGTAATTTGCAATCGCCGAATTATCGAGCAAATCTTCAATATGATGTTATAACTCCGAACGGCACGGTCTTAAAGGCTCCGAAAAACGGTTGGCGTTGGAGCAAAGAGAAAATGGACGATTGGATTGCAGACGGCACTATCATTTTCCCAGGTGACCAAACGCGGATGGTAAAAAAAACATTTTTGGCTGACCAGCAAGGAATTGTTCCGTCTAACATTTGGTGGGACGTTGAAGATACTGGACATAACCGCAACGCAAAATATGAGCTGATGAAAATCTTTCCCACCGCCCATAGTTCGGAAGTTTTTAAGACTCCCAAACCTACAAAATTCATCGAGAAAATTATTCAACTATTCTCTCCAGAGGATTTTATAGTTCTCGATAGCTTTGCCGGATCCGGGACGACGGGTCATGCGGTTCTGAAACAGAATGCGGAGGACGGCGGGAACCGGAAATTTATTCTGGTTGAGATGGACACGAAGATCGCAAAAGACGTCACCGCTGAGCGCGTCCGCCGCGTGGCCGAGGGGTATACAAAAGCCAACGGCGAAAGGCAAGAGGGTCTCGGAGGCGGGTTTCAATATTGCAGACTTTCAAGCGAACCGCTTTTCGAGGCCGGCGGGCCGATCCGAAAGGACGTGACATTTGCCCAGCTTGCGGAGTTTGTGTGGTTTATGGAAACGGGGAGAGGAATGGAAAATGGAAAATGGAAAATGGAAAATGCAGAAGGATCGGCTTTCCTCGGGACGTACAAAAACCGGGCTGTGTTTTTGCTTTATAACGGCATTTTGACGGACAAGACCGATGTCGGCGGGAATGTCTTAAATAGTAGGACGCTCGAATACATCAATGGGCTTTTGCCGAAATTTGAAGGAGAGAAAGTGATATACGGCGCGAGGTCAAGGTTCGACAAATCGAAACTCGCGAGACTCGGGATCACATTTCACCAACTGCCCTACGATCTGGCTGTGAAAACCTGGTTTTGATAGATGCGTATGAATAACGAAGACAATGCAAATCAGGGAGAGATGATCTTATATCAGACCGATGACGGTTTGGTAAAACTTGATGTACGTCTGCACGATGAAACGATCTGGATGTCTCATTTGATGATGGCCGACCTTTTCCAGACGACGAAGCAAAATATCAGTCAGCACATTCAAAACATCTATGACGAAGGCGAACTTGATCCGGCGGCAACTGTAAAGAAATTCTTTACAGTTCAGCTAGAGGGCAATCGCGATGTCCAACGGGAGATAGACTACTACAATCTCGACATGATCATCTCCGTCGGCTATCGGGTTAAAAGCCTTATAGCTACCCGCTTTCGAATCTGGGCTACCGAACGTCTGCGTGAATACATCGTTAAGGGGTTTACGATGAACGATGAGCGGCTGAAAGATCCACCGGTCAAGGGTTCACCTGCGCGAGACTACTTTAGCGAAATGCTTGATCGCATTCGCGATATTCGCGCAAGCGAAAAACGGGTCTATCTTCGTGTCCGTGAGATCTTCGCAATGGCTGCCGACTATGAGCCGGATGAAAAGGAAACCTCTCTTTTTTTCAGTGTGATCCAGAATAAATTGCATTTCGCCGCCACCGGAAAAACTGCGGCCGAACTTATAGCTTCACGAGCCGACCATACGCGCCCGGTGATGGGCTTGACCTCGTGGAAAGGAACTAACCCGCGAAAGGCAGATGTGACGATCGCAAAAAATTACTTATCGGAAAATGAGATCGACGAACCGAACCGGATCGTAGTGATGTGGCTGGATTTTGCGGAAGACCAGGCAAGACGACGAAAGCAGGTATTTATGAAGGACTGGGAATCGAGACTTGATGATTTCCTCAGATTTAACGATCGAAGAGTACTGCAAAATGCGGGAAAGATCAGCAAACAGTCTGCCGACAAGCATGCGGAAGCTGAATTTGAAAAGTATTCAACCGACGTACGAAGAGAGAAAGAACTGCGAGCGGAACAGGAGTATATGAAACAGCTTGAGGCAGCCGCAAAGACACTGCCCGCCAAAAAGAAAAAGAACTAAGATGCCGCTGAAAGACTATCAACAATCATTGCTCGATGCCTATGCGGCTTATTTGGCGCGGGTGCGCGAGCTGTCTGATCCTGATCGGGCGTTTCGTGAGAGTACGAGGCTGCATTTCGGACACGAACTGCCTTATTATCCTTTGCCGGGCGGCGAATCTATCCCCTACGTTTGTCTTCGCGTGCCGACCGGAGGCGGTAAGACTTTGATCGCGGGGCATAGTATAAAGACGGTCAACGACAATTTCCTGGCAGCTAACCAGTCGTTGATCCTCTGGCTCGTTCCGTCCGACGCAATTCGTGAACAAACGCTTTACGTTCTGAAGACTCCCGGCGAGATTTTGCATCAGGCGATGCGTGATCTATTTGGTGCGGTAAATGTGCTTGACATAAGCGAAGCGCTCGCCATTCAACCGTCAACGCTAAATACGGCGAACACCATTATTGTCTCAACGATGCAGAGTTTCAAACGCGAAACTGCTGACGGGCTGCGCGTTTACAGACAAAATGGAGCGTTGATGCCGCATTTTGACGGAATGCCACCGGAAGCGCGAGGCGAAGGTTCGCTTGTCCATGTGGTTCGCTTACGGCGGCCGTTTATAATCGTCGATGAAGCGCACAATCAAGGCTCACCGCTCGCCGTCGATACTCTGCTCAAACTAAAACCATCATGCATCCTCGAACTCACCGCGACACCGGACCGGGCGGTAAATCCTTCGAATGTTTTACGCAGTATTTCGGCTGCAACCTTACAGGCCGAAGACATGTTGAAGCTGCCGCTCGAGCTTGCCATTAGCCCTCAATGGCAGGTTGCATTGACCGAGGCTATCAATCGCGTCAGAGAGTTAGAAAGGGAAGCTGAGGAAGAGCGAAAGCTCACCGGTGAAGAGATCAGACCGGTCGTCATGCTTATACAGGGCGAAAGCGCCCAAGCGGGGCACGAGAGATTTACACCACCGGTGGTAAAGGAAATTTTGGTGAATGATTTCAACATTCCGGCAGAATCGATCGCTATCGAATACCGGGACCAAAAGGAACTCGAAGGAAAACGGCTAGGCGATCCGGATTTTCCGCAGTTTGTTATAACAGTCGATAAACTCCGCGAAGGCTGGGATTGTCCGTTTGCATATGTTCTTTTTTCATTCAGAAACACGACCTCCGCCACGGCCGTCGAACAGGTGCTTGGAAGAGTTCTGAGAATGCCGCATGTGAACCGGAAGCAGAAAGAAGCCCTGAATCGCAGCTATGCTTACGTTGTTTCCGATCAATTAGCGGAAACGGTTAATAATCTTCGTGATGGGCTGGTCCAGAGCGGGTTTGAGCGGTTGGCAACAAAGGATCTGATCTACACGCCTGATGATACCGGGGCTGACATGCCGCTGTTCGCGATGCAGGAAGATCTAACAATACCGCTACCGGAAATTGACGATGTTGTTGTTCTGCCTGATGAAACAGCTATTCAGGCATTACCGCGAACTCTGCGTGATCGGATCGAAATCTCGCCCGAATCCGGAACGCTGACTATCAAAGATGGTGCAAACCCGAAACAAATACAGCAAATAGCAGCAACATTCACTTCGCCCGAAATCTCGAAGACTGTTAGGGAGAGGATGGATACGGTTTCTGCGGCGACAGTCGCGAGGGAAAAGACACCGGCGGAAAAAGGTGAATCAGCAAAGGTTCCGCTGCTTAGCTTTAGACACGTAAAACAGTTTGAGTTGTTTGACGAGACGCCCTTGCTCGACGCGGATTGGGAAATTGCAGATTTTGACCCAAAACTTTCAGAGAAGGACTTCGCCCATGACGAGGAAGCAATGCGGCGAGCGAGTCTGACTATTTCGCAACTGGAGAAGGTGCAATGCGATGTCTACGACAAACTAGATAGCGAATTGGCTCTATTCGATTTAGAGAAAGGTTGGGAAATTACAGATCTAGTCTATTGGCTTGACCGAAACATTCCGTTTGTTTATGCAGAGCGCGATCAGAAGGTGGCATGGATCAACGAGTCGGTGAATTATCTAATCGAGCAACGCGGATTATCGGTGGAAGAACTTGCTTACAGAAAATTTAGGCTTCGCGGTGCAATTGAGCGAAACCTTGCCGACGGTTTGGTACAGGCAAAGCAGCGGGTCTTCGACGGGCTTTTCGCCGACGAATCGCGGTTCGAAGTTCGCGATGAATTTAATGTTGTATTTGAACAAGGCCGATATGCCTATGACTACCCCTATTCGGGAGTTTTTAGGCTGAAGCGCCATTTCTTTCCCGTTATTGGAAATCTGAAGAGCACGGGCGAAGAATTTGATTGTGCACAGGAGATCGCTAACCATCTTGAGAATGTCGAGTGGTGGGTTAGGAACGTCGAGCGAAAGCCTGGCGCTTTCTGGCTGCAAACAGCGTCGGATAAATTTTATCCCGACTTCATCATCCGTTTGTATAGCGGCGGGATTTTGGCCGTCGAATACAAGGGCGCTCACATCGCCGAAAGCCGGGACAGCCGCGAGAAGAAACAGATCGGCGATCTGTGGGCGAGACGCAGTGACGGTAAATGCCGATTCGTCTGGGTCGAGAGCGGCGATTTTCAAACGCTCCGAGATGCTGTCAAGAATTAGGGAATACTTTGCCTCGGTTATAGGGCGAGAACCAGAAAAATGGCTACCCTTGGTGGGGGAGGGAAGTTCCAAGTTCAAAGTTCAAAGTTCCAAGAGGGGAGTTCCAAGTACAAGGTTCCAGGTAGTAACAACGAAAAATGGCTGCCCTTGGTGGGGGCAGCCTTCCAGGGGGGAATCAGGTGGGGGCTTGGTTAGTTCGCTTTGGCGACCTGTTTCATATCATCGAGTTCCTTTTGCATTTGATCGATGATGCGTTTGATGGCGGCTTTGGTTTGGGGGTCTTTTTCGTTGTCATGGAGTTTTGTGATGGCCATGATGTGGGCGACCTTTAGGGCCTGTTCCTGGGGGACCTTGATGTCGGGTTCGACGCCGGTACCTTCCCAGTTGGTCTTTGAGATCGGGTTGATCGCCCGCCCTGTCGGGATGAAAACGCCGAAGTGTTCGTGAAGACGCCGCGTGCCGCCGGGGTGAGCGCCGCCGCCGGTCGTTTCGCCGATGATGGTCGCGCGTTTCAGATTCTTGAGGTTATAGGTGAATTCCTCCCCCGCCGAAAACGTTCGTTTCGCTGTGAGAATGTAAACGTCTTTGTTCGGGAATTTCACTTTGGCGTGTTCCGGCTTGGTCCAGAAATCGTCGGTACGGTCCGCGGGGCGAAAGTAGAGGCTGTTCAGATGGACCGGCTTGTCGCCAAACAGGTACGAGCTGATGAGCGCTACCATGAAGGGATTGCCGCCGCCGTTCTGGCGAAGATCGAAGATGATCGCTTCGGTATTTTCAAGAAACTTCATGGCAGCCGCGACGGTTTCGGCACCGAATTCGTGGTCGCTGAATCCGCGAAGATCGACGTAGCCGATGTTGCCCGTCAACCGCTCGACACGCTCGAAGCCGTAGTTGACCCGCCGCATGGACATGCGGTTTTGCTCGCGTTCGGCCGCAGTAGGCTCGCCGCTTTGAACACGCACCGGGATCGGCTTTGCAGAAAACTGAACACGCAGGTGTTTGTCTTTGCTGATCGCCTGAAGATCCTCGGTGAGTTTCTTAATAAATGCCTGGGCCGATGTGACCGAATCGAACTCTTTGGCGGCCTGGCGTTTGCGGAGGTCGGTCTCGAGCTTTTTAGCGATCTCGGGGAAGACGTAGCCGGCGTTGAGTTCCTTGATGAGATTGTCGATGACCGCTGTGCGGGTCGCCGCATCGATCGACATATCGGGCGGCTGGACCGGCTGTTGGGCGGTAGCAACAAAACGGAGAATAAATAAGGCGAGGATAAATACTGCTACTACCTTTACTAATAAGACGATGGTTTTCATTGGTATAACTCCTTTATGATCTATGACTCAGGCCCTCAAACCGCGGATCAGCAGCCGCGCCACCTTTTGCGTGCGTTCGGCGAGATCGCCGCGGTCGCCCAGCTCCTGAGCACTGAGGCTGTACGGCAAAAGGGAATTGGTTGCCGTCACGAGCGAACGGGCATGGTCGAGGGGGTCGCCTTTGGCGATGTTTCCGAATTTTTGGCTTTCCGTGATGAGTTCGGCCAGGATGTGGGCTTCCTCTTCGAAATGCCGCTGTCGATGCTCGAGCAGCTTGGGCCGAAGATGGGCCAGCATGTCGTTAAGCCCCTGCGAATAATGCTGGACGCTGTCGAATCGAAAGAGAACGCGTTCGCAGAGCATGTCGGCAAGGCGTTTTTCGACCGATGTATTTTGCTGAGCGATGGCCGCGAGCCGCGTTTTTAACCGCGAAACGATCCGGTCGATGTGCGAGAGGGCGATCTCCTCTTTACTGGTAAAGTGAAGATAGATGCTCCCCTTGCCGATGCCGACCTCGCGGGCGAGGTCCTCGATCGTCATCTTCTTATAGCCATACTTGGCGAGCAGGCGGTCGGTTGCATCCAGGATCGCGTCGCGGGTATTTTCTGCAGGGATTCCGTCTCTCATATTATGACTGGTGACCAAAAGTGAATTCTAGTCAATCTAATTTACGATGTGTGAGATGTATAGTTCCAAAAATTAGTTGGTTAGGACAATTTTTTGTTTTTTCTACTTTGCGTACCCGGCGGTCTCTGCGTCAAAAGAAATGATTTCACGCAGAGGACGCAAAGGACGCAGAGGGAACTCATTTCGAGCCGAAATACTTTCGGCCGCGCAGTTTGTTGGGCATGAGGTCACCGTCGGGGTCGTCGCCTTCGTCTTTGCCGTAGCCGAGGTTTTTCATCAGCTTTGTCGGAGCGTTGCGGATCTTCATCGGCACAGGCAGATTGCCGAACTTTTTGGCATCGTCCATCGCGGCTGCTATCGCGTCGGTGGCACTTCGGTCTTTAGCGGCGTTCGCGAGATATGCGACGCCGTGGGCGAGATTGTGCGTGCATTCGGGATAGCCGATCGTTTCGACGGCCCGGAATACGGCATTGGCAACCACTATCGCGGTCGGCTGGGCCAGGCCGATGTCTTCGGACGCGAAGATGACCATGCGGCGGGCGATGAACTTTGGGTCTTCGCCTGATTCGATCATGCGGGCGAGGTAATACATGGCCGCATCGGGGCGGCTCGCACGCATCGATTTGATAAACGCACTGATGACGTTGTAATGCTCCTCGCCCTTTTTGTCGTAGCGGAGGAACTTCGATTGGAGCGTTTCCTTTAGCGTTTCGAGCGTGATCGTGTCGTACAAGCGAGTTGTATTCTCGATCATCGTGATCGCCTGGCGGGCATCGCCGTTCGCCATCTCGATCAGCCAATCCTTGGATTCTGTGTCGAGTTCGAAGCCGGTCCGGTCAATGATCGCGGCCATATCATCCGCGGACAATTCTTCGAGCACAAAAACCCGCATACGGGAGAGCAGTGCCGGGATGACCT
Organism: Pyrinomonadaceae bacterium; assembly: GCA_041745615.1. Lineage (GTDB taxonomy): Bacteria > Acidobacteriota > Blastocatellia > Pyrinomonadales > Pyrinomonadaceae > OLB17. The sequence goes on from JBGTIP010000021.1 coordinate 32,053, forward strand.
CAAAGCTGGGGTTCTCAGTCGTAGCCCCTATAAGAACCAGCTCGCCATTCTCGACGAATGGCAGCAGGAAATCCTGCTGGGCCTTGTTAAAACGATGGATCTCGTCGAGAAATAGTACGCGGGGCCGCCCGTCGATCGTCGGCGTATTAACTATCTTGCGAATATCATCCTTTCCCGCTGAAACGGCTGAAAGCTCGTAAAACTGGGCATTGACAGCATTTGCGTAGATCCGCGCCAGCGTGGTCTTGCCCGTGCCGGGCGTTCCCCACAATACAAACGAGAATACGTGAGCCTGCTCGATAGCGAGCCTGAGCGGCTTGCCTTCGCCGACGAGGTGAAGCTGCCCGACGAATTCATCGAGGCTGGCCGGTCGTATCTGATTAGCAAGCGGCTCCATATTTATATGACTTGAACAAAGTATATCGCAATCAACCGTTGCTCGATGCTTCGGTATTACTACAGTGACCTACTGTGGCTGTTACGGTAATGGGCTGTGGCACCGGACGTTAACCTGACGCTGGTAAAGACTTACGATCGTCGTGGTTAACAAAACCAGCTTTTTGAGATTGAATGATCCGGAGTCATGAAATGAAAACATACTTAGCTACTACATTACGTTTCCTTGTGCTGCTCACCGTGGCGGCATCGATGCCATTTATTGTTGCAGCCCAAACGAAAGGTGAAGACAAAACCCTTTCGCCATACTTCCTGGTCGAGGGCGATCCTAAGGTAGACCAGCTGCCGCTGAAAGACACTCGGGTCGAGATCGCCGTTACCGGCATAATTGCCGATGTTCGGGTGGTGCAGACGTATCGGAACGAGGGTTCGCGGCCGATCAATGCCACATATCTATTTCCTGCGTCGACGCGGGCGGCCGTTTACTCAATGAGAATGCGGATCGGCAACCAGGTAATCGTCGCAAAGATCAAAGAGCGCGAGGCAGCGAAAAAGGATTTTGAAAAGGCAAAAGAAGAGGGCAAGAGCGCTTCGCTGCTCGAGGAGAACCGGCCTAATGTGTTTTCGATGAAACTCGCAAACATAATGCCGCAGGACCAGATCGAGATCGAACTGAGATATACCGAGCTGCTGGTGCCGACCGCGGGGGTCTATGAGGTCGTTTACCCGACGGTAGTCGGCCCTCGTTATGCTTCAAGAGAAAACTCAGATGGCGAGCGGCGTGTGCACGCAGTATATTTGCGTGAAGGCGAAGCTCCGACGAGCACGCTGCATATTTCAGCCCGCGTGTCGGCGGGAGTGCCGATCGAGGACCTGAACAGCCCCTCGCATCAGATCTCGCCGGAATGGCGCGACAAGACGGTCGCCAATTTGACGCTCAGCGAAGCTAATGCGTTTCAGGGCAATCGCGACTTTATCTTGCGATATAAGCTAAAGGGCAAAGCCGTCACGTCGGGCCTCATATTGTTTGAGGGAGCGGATGAGAATTTTTTTCTATTCATGGCCCAGCCTCCGCAAAGAGTGGTTGCCGAGGAGATACCGCCGCGGGAATTTATCTTTGTGGTCGATGTATCCGGCTCGATGGAAGGATTTCCGCTGGATACATCCAAGAAACTCCTCGAGGACCTGATCAGCCAATTGCGGCCGACGGATCATTTCAATGTCGTGCTGTTTGCGGGTGACTCGACGCTGCTTTCGGAAAGATCGCTTCCGGCTAACAGCGAAAATATCTCCAGGGCGTTCCAATTGCTCGACGAGCAGCGGGGCAGCGGCGGTACGGAGCTGCTGGCGGCACTTCAGCAGGCGATGGGCATACCGCGGGAAGACGGTGTTTCGAGGAGCATCGTGCTCGTAACGGACGGATACGTATCGGGCGAGGACGGCGTCTTTGACCATATTCGGCAGAATTTGGATAAAAGCAATATCTTCGCATTCGGTATCGGATCGTCGGTAAATCGCTACCTTATCGAGGGCGTGGCCAAAGCCGGAATGGGCGAACCCTTTATCGTGACCGAACCATCCGAGGCAAGCGCGATAGCCGACAAATTCAGGGAGTATATTCAATTTCCGGTTTTGACCGATATCGGGGTCAATACGCCGGGCTTCGATGTTTACGATGTTTTTCCAACGCACTTTCCGGACCTGCTGGCGGACCGGCCGATAGTTGTCTTTGGCAAGTGGCGCGGGGCCGCTGCCGGCACTATCGAGATGACAGGACGATCGAATTCGGGAGAATATTCCACCAGCGTTGATGTCGCATCGGTAGTTCCTGACGAAGGGAACGTTGCCCTCCTTTATTTATGGGCACGATCGCGAATCGCTGAGCTGTCGGATTACGGATCGAGTTATATAGCGGACGACAAAGTAAGGCAGATCACCGATCTCGGCCTCAAATACAATCTGCTTACCCGGTACACGTCATTTATCGCCGTCCGTGAGGAAGTGAGAAATCCGGATGGGTCGGCCGCGGACGTCGACCAGCCGCTGCCGCTGCCACTCGGCGTGACAGATATGGAAGTCGGGAGCGAACCTGAGCTTATATGGTTGCTCTTTGGCCTGGGGGCTGTTGGGCTGCTGCTGATGGCCAGGCGGTTTCGTGACCGCTTGCTACTCAGAGTAGCGGGGAATTGAGCCAAGCTTTTCAACGGGGACCGGGTAGAGGGTGTCTGATATTTTCAGACATCCTCTTTCCGGACACAAAAGATCGAGAAATAACATGAAGACAAATACTATTAAGGTCATTCATATTTCTGTCGTATTGCTGATCGCCGGGTCGATGAAGGCGTTTTATTCGTCGGCCAACGTGAACGAACTTCGATGGATCCTCGCTCCCACTACCTATCTTGTCGAACTTGTGACCGGCCAGGGATTCGTATTCGAGGCCTATACGGGTTATATGAATGACGAGCGGTCCTTTGTGATCGCCGGTTCATGCTCCGGCGTGAACTTTCTTATCACCGCCTTTCTCGTGCTGACACTCAGCACGCTGCTGAGAGAACGAGCGCAGAACGTGCGATGGCGATTTATTGTATACGCCGCCGCGGCTGCCTTTGTGACGACGATCGTGGCAAACACAGTGCGTATCTGCATCGCTTTGCAAATGCGTCAGGCCGACGCCGATCTACTTTGGTTAAACCCCGACCAGCTTCACCGGTTCGAAGGTATAGTAATTTATTTCGGCTTCCTGCTTTTGCTCTTTGTTGCTATTGAAAGCCTTAGAAACCGCTCCCGTTCTCGGGTGTCGGGCTGGCGGCTGCGCGGCCTGTTACTCCCACTCCTTATCTATTACTCGACAACGCTTGCGATCCCGGTGACGACCGCCGTGTATCGCGGGACACCTTTGACCGCGGACTTTCGAGAGCACTTGTTCTTTGTTTTTATTATTCCTCTCGTACTCGCAGCGATCCTTCTGGCCGTAAGGTCTGTAGTAAACCGCGGTGACAGCTCGTTGAGCCGAATTGCTTAGCTTCATTCGCCGACGCGAAGCGAAAAGAGGTTCCCGCCCTCGGGGTGGGCTGTCCAGCCGATCTTCGCATTGATCAAGCCGGCGCGTGATCTGATATTCGCGATCCCCCGGCCGTTTCCCGCCGCTTTACCCGGCTGAAAACGTTCGCCATTATCACGGATCGTCATGAGAAATCGTCCCTCGGCAGATACGTCTACGTTCAATTCGACCAGGTCCGCGGCGGAATGCTGGGCGATGTTTGCGAGCACTTCCTGCGCAATGCGATAAATATGGAGCTGAACGGTCATCGGGAAATTGACGAACTCGTCGGCATTCTCACTGGTCGTAAAACGATGATTCTGGACCGACCCAGTGAGCAGATATTCCAATGCGGCCACCAGCCCGACGTTTTCGAGGACCGACGGGCTTAGGTCTTCGCAGATGCGGCGGATTTCGGTGGAAACTGCCTCGATCTCGCTGCGGAGCTTGCGTTGATCCAGCCCGGGCTTATCGCTTGAGATCATCAGGTTTCGCAGGTCGGCGAGGGTCTGATCATGAAGATCGCGGGCAATGCGGCGGCGTTCGCGTTCGGCCTCGTTAGCGAGATCGAGCCGTGCGGCGGCGAGCTCGCGGTTGCGCTGCCTTATGCGGCGATGTTCGAAAATTGCCCATGCCAGAGCGACCAGGGCCATCAGCAGCAGAACGCCGAGCGCCGTCGCGGTCCATGGGAACGGGGCTTTCGCTACGGAAAACCGGATGAACAACGGCTCCGACGGAAGCAGGTCGCGGTTAAAAGCGATGGCTTCGATGGTGTAGTCGCCCGGAGACAGCTCGGCCGGAGTGTATTGCGATTCATTCGAAAGTCGCCGACTGACTTCGTTGCCCTTTGCATCAGTCAATAGGAAACCGTATTGAAATTCTTCCGGAAACGTACGGCTGCTTTGCCCCGCTACCTCGACAAGCAGAGAGTTTTGCGGATACTCGAGCGGTATCGTAGAACGCAGCTCGGAGAGATCATGAACTCGCTGGCTCAGGATACGTGTCGCGATAAGTTTCGGTGCGACCTTTCCTGCCTCGTATTTAACAACGCCTCGATTTGTTGCGACGATGAGTGAGTTACCAGCAGGCTGTATCGAGAACGCTTTTTCGGACGGCAGTCCTTGTTCGAAAGCGATGCTTGAGACCAGCCAGCCGAAACGTTCGTCACGGCGGGCATGCAGAAGCCCTCGGGTCGTTGAAGCCGCCCAAACGTCTCCGTCGCGTGCGATGACGTCCCGAACGTCTTCGGCCGCGATGATCTGCTCGGTAGTGCCGTCTTCCTGGACGACGAAAACGCCGTGCTGCCCTGCAATATAGACGGGACTGCCAACGGACGAACCGTCGTTAAAAATACTCGATACGCTCCAGATCGTTCCACTCTTTAGTTTGTTTGCATCGGCTTCGATGCTGATCTCTTTACCTGCGAAGCTAAATAGACCTCGATCCAATGTTCCCACCCAGAGTTTGTTCCCCCGTTCACCTATGGATGTAAGCGTGGGGTCGGCGACGACAAGCTTTGGCACTGTGTCGGTAACGTCGAAGATCCCTCTGCCAAAAACGGCGGCATAGTCGCGCAGATTGAAACCGGCGAGGCCGCGAACGTCACCGTCAAGGAGCTTGCGTCCTGAGATATCGAACAGACCGTCGGGTCCGCCGACCACGATCGATGACTCGTATCTCTTTCTGACAGCGTAAATGACCCGATTCCTGAAAGCTGGCACTGGATTCCACGTTTCCTTAACCCGATCAAACGAAAACAGTCCCCGGTTCGATCCGGCGTATAGCAGGCCTTGCTCGCCGGGAGCCTGATACAGTGTCCGGATGAAATTGCTGTTTGGTATCTCGGATACGGTCTCTTGTTGCGCTCCCAGTCGGTCGAATCTGCTGACGCCGCGATTCGTGCCTATCCATAAGACGCCTTCGCGATCGGTGAAGAGGGTGAAGACGGTATTCGAACGCAGACCGCCGGATGTATTTTCGAACGTGTAGTTCTTTTTGACCTTCGATTTGACGATGTGAAACAAGCCGAATCTTTCGGTACCCGCCCACAGACCGCTTTCGTTTGCTGCGAGCGAAAGCACGTTGGACGTCGGCGCGGGAACGCGAACGGCGCGTGGCGAAGTACCAGTTAGATATAACCCGCTGAGCGTCCGAGGGGCGTCCGAGCCGATCCAGATCTCACGTGTCTCAGCTGCCGCGAGGGCGTTTACGAACAGTGGCCGGGGTGAAGACGCGCATTCGGCAACACTTCCGCTTTCGATAATGAACGTGCCGCGGCCTGAGGTGCTCGCCAGCAGTTTGCCGTCGTGTTCTGCCAGGGCGGTGACATTCAGGGGAATGCCGTCGTTAAGTGTGATCGGCTCGGTAAACATCGGAGCGGCCGAGAGCAGGTCGGGCCCGTCGCCAGTCACACCGAGGACAAGGCCCGCGTCGGTGCCGAGGGATATGACGCTGCCAATTGAGATGGCGGTTATGCCGAAATTTTCGGTGCCGCGAACCGGGTGAAACTGGCTGTCCGAGTAAGCGAATGCTCCATTGCTTGTTCCGATCCACAGATCGCCTGATGGCCCCAACTTCAATGCCATGATCCGGTTCGTATCGGCTCCGCCGGGCAGGAAATTCTGAACACGCCGTCCGTCAAAACGAGCGAGACCGTTGTCGGTCCCGAACCACATCACGCCGTCGGGCGTCTGAGCGATAGCACGAACGCTGTCAGACGGCAATCCGTTGAAAACGGTAACGGAACCCCACTGGTGAAAATTCTGTGCCCCGGGAAGCGGCGTCGGCGACGGCGCTCGTGCCGGCGTTGGCGAGGGCGTTGGCGAAACCGACGGCGACGCGTCGGGAACAGGTGGAGGGGTCGGGGTGGGGGTCTGAGATAACAGGACCGACAGGAACAAAAAAGCTGCCACGCCGACTGTCGCGAATATCCGTTTAGGGGTGATTGGCAGCATTATCAATTTGAGGTTTGGAGGCAGACGCCCGGCTTTCCAAAGGTAGAATCGACCGTTACTCGTCTTTCCGGAACCGCTCCTGATCGCGTTCGATCCACACGGCAAGCTCCGATTCGGCTTTTTCGAGCTCGTCGCTATTTATTAGCCCGCGCTTTAGAGCCTGAAAGAAAGCCCGTGTTCGCATATTGTAGGCAAGCTTCTCGTACTCTTCTGTTTCAGTTCCGTCGGAGCTGACTGGAAAGAGCTTTTCGTAGAGCGTAGCCAGACGGCTCTCAACCCCACGCAGGCTTAGGCTGCATTTACGGGCGATCGCCCAGTTTGAGAGGCCGAGGGCTAAGTACCGAAGGGCCTCGGATTCGAATTCGGTCAGGAGCGGACGGTGAAACGAATCCTTGAACGCGGGGTCGATCATATCGGCACCGTCTTCCAGAACCGCGGCAACAAAACGGAGAAACCGGTCTTCCGGATTGTTTTTATGAATAAACCCGTAGGTCGGCTGAGGCTCGATCGAGCGGACGATCTTGCGGATCTCGTTTATATAGATCTCGTGGGGGAACTGGGTCCAAAAGATCACACGCGTCTCAGGCGCCTCACGCCAGATCGCCCGCGCCGCTTTGACGCCCGAGATCTTCGGCATCTGGATGTCCAAGATGCAGAGTGACGGCCTTGTCTCGATCGCGAGAGCTACCGCATTTTCGCCGTCCTCCGCCTCGATCATCGGCATGTGAGCCGGAAATTCCCGAGTCAGAAGCTCGATCAGGTACCGGCGCTGGGCGTTGTTGTCTTCGGCGATCAGGATGGGCATTTTGTTTGAGCGAATATTACCATTATGTTGGGCTCCGAAGATATCTTACGAAAATACCCGACGGCGAAAAACCGTTGCTTCCGCCCTCCCGCGATGTGGAAGCCCACACCCCGTCGACGATGCCATCGCCCTCGCCCTCGCTATCGAATTTAGGAAGAATGTAGTTGTTTCGAAAATCTGATTGCGAGGGTAAAACAATGCGTGTACAAAAATATGTCCTTCTATTTACGGCGGCGACCGTTACATTTCTCATCGGCTGGTCGGCATACACCGGTTATCGGTATGTCGGATCGCTATTGTTTCCGGTTCCCGTCGAAATACCGGCCGCTGCATCGACAGTTCTCACGGCCGACGCGTTCTCTACAGTGGAATTTGCGGCTGACCGCGTCGATGAAAATGAGGAACTAAATCTAACGGGCGATTACTATATTTTCGAGGAAACGTTACCCAGGGGATTTCACGATTTCGACTATATTGAAATCTCAACCCACGAATACGTTGAGAATGACAAGACTGATCAATGGATTCCAGTTGCAGTCCCCCCGAGAGGGTCGCTTCAGACGAAACGAAATTACAAATTCACTTCCGTTTCAATAAGTCCGGATTTCGTTACGTTTGAAACTGAATCGATCAGAGGAGTGCAGTACCGGTTTATGGGCAAATATCAGCCTTATCAGGATGAGAAAGTGGGTGACGCCTTAAGCGGAACCCTCGAGAAGCTTGAGAACGGAAAACGAACCGCCGAGATGGTTGTGACCCTCAGTCCGGGAGGATGCTAGGTTCAACGTTGCGTGCTATATCTCCGGCGCGAGCGCGATTGCTTACGTTACAAGTACGGAAGAATTCGAAACCACGCGGTCGCGGCCGTTGTGTTTGGCGGTGTATAGATTGACATCGGCCTCTTTGATTAGAGCAGACTCATTATCTATTTCATCGTGCATTGTGGCGACCCCGACGCTTACGGTCACAAATGGATGCGTCGAGGAATTCTGGTTGGGGATCTTAAGGTCGCGAATGCGATCTATGATCTTGTCTATCGGGACCTGTGCCTGTTCGACGGTGGTGTTGCCGAAAACGAAGGCAAACTCTTCGCCCCCGTACCTGGCAAACAGATCGCCGGGACGCTTTTCCATTGAGTTGAGTATCTCTCCGATCTTGACGAGGCACGCGTCGCCCGCCGGATGTCCGTAGTGATCGTTAAGCAGTTTGAAATGGTCGATATCCATAATGGCGAGAGACAACGGCAGTTGCAATCGCCTGCACCTCTTTGCCTCATCTCGAAGAAATTCATCAAAGTGACGCCGATTCGGGATGCCGGTCAGGCCGTCTGTCCGGGACAGGTCCATGACGCGGTCTTCAGCGAGCTTTCGAGCGGTAATATTCAGATGGGAGATCGCGAAATATGCAGTTCCCGACATTTCGAGCCGGGTGACCGACATTACGAACCAACGCTTTTCCCTGGAACTATGACAGGGATACTCGAGATCGAAGTGATCTAACTCCTGGCTGATCACTTTTCGAATACCGGTGGCTGCATTACGTCCGAACCGCTCGCCCCGCATTCCGGATGAGTCGCAGACATCCAGATAGTTAACCGTCTTCCACTCATCGGGACCGGTTTTGCAGGAGTTTTGCACGCCGAATGTTACCCATGCCTGATTGACAAAGATGATAGAACCCCGGCCGTCGAGCACGACGATGTGCTCGCAAACCGAATCAAGTATCGACTTAAGAAAATTCGGGCTTTCGATCATTTCTACTCTCGTAAGCGGGTCTGAGTGAATGACGGGCGCAGTGTCCGATCGCGGGCGGGTGGTATGGTCGGCGTAGTGCATGCGTTGTTACCTTGGTGAAACGAAAACCTGAGTAAAGTAATACTTACCATCGCTGCCGATCGAGATGCCTAGTCCGGTTTCGGAATACGTGCGATCCATTATGTTCCGCCGATGACCGGGTGATCTCATCCAGCAAAATACGGCCCGGGCCGCGGGATCGTCATAACCGCTTATCCACACGACATTCTCGCCGAGCTGACTCCAGTTGCTGAAACCGAGTTTATCCGCTCTGTACGCGACCTTTTTTCCAGCCATATCTCTATGGCCTAAGAACTCTGACCTGGCCATACTGTTCGAATGGTATCGGGCGACATCCGCTGCCTTTTCGATCCAGGCCAAAGGTTTCAACCCGTTAGCTTCGCGTTCGCGATTGACCAATCCAAAAGCCCGTCGCTCGAGAGATAGAACAGATACGGGTGATCCGTTTAGAACGCTAAAGCTGAGTGGTGCATTGAGTGCGTTCGTGGTTTGAGCGGAGGTCACGCTGGCCGAAATGCCCAGCAGGGCAATCCCCAGAAACAATGTTAAGCCGATATTCGAAATAGATTTCGAATAGGAGACAGGAAGGCTCCCTGTGAGAGAAGATAGAGTTGTTTTCATTTTCCCTTATTTCGGTAGCCTGACTGTCTCGACCGGAGACTCAAGGCTTTGCGGACCTGCATCGCTGCAGGGGTGCCAATTTATCGATAGGGCCGCATGGCGGCAACGAGGATCTGTCGAATCGGGTCGACTTTCTCTATTGTTTATTGCAAGAGGGGTGCCATGTGGACGCGATAAGGGAAGAGTCTTTGCCAAATGTTCCATCGCTTGGGCTTGTGGGGGCTGAACGGTTCATACTTGAGCTCGCTTTATGTACTTGGGAAATGTTACTGGGGCGAAATGGCTATGCGAGATGCCCCGGCGATCTTGTTCGGGCAGCCACCAAAAGAGGGTATGACGATGGCAGAAAACTGGGATTTAAAACGTTTTCTGATCTGTCAATTGAACGTGGAAGTTCGCTATTTGCACCTCACTCTGTTCTGATTGATAGGTAGTGAAACGAAACTTCCATGCGCTGATAATTGATGACGAGTCTACGATAAGGGGGCTCGTGGCCGAGGTTCTGAGTTCGGACGGCTGGTCGGTCAGTCAGGCGGCAACTGCCGAGGACGCTCTGGCCATGAGGGCGGACCGTGAATGGTCGCTGGTCTTTTGTGATGTCGTTCTTGGCGGGCCTGACGGATATTCGGTTCTGCGGGAATTCAGCGAACTGCAGCCGGATGCACGTTTCATTCTAATGACCGGACACGGATCGGCGGCAGGTGCATTAGAAGCGACGTCGATCGGAGCTTATGACTATCTGCAAAAGCCGTTCGGGGTTGACGATATTTTGCGGATATCGGACGTCATAAAAGAACAGCTTTCAAAAAGAAAGAAACGACCCAAACAAAAAGATGAAATTTCCGGGGCTTATGAGTCTGATCTGCGGTTGATCGGAACCGCCCCGAAATTCGTCGAGTGCCTAAAATTAGTTGGAAGGGTCGCGGGTACCAATTTACCTGTTCTCATAACAGGCGATTCGGGTACCGGCAAAGAGGTTGTCGCCCGCGCCATACATAAGCGCAGTAAAAGGGCCACATTTAGATTTGTGACGGTCAATTGCGGAGCGATCCCCACCGAATTGATCGAATCCGAGCTTTTCGGGCACGCAAAGGGATCATTCACCGGCGCCGATCGCGAGCGGATGGGGTTGTGGGAAGAGGCTACCGGCGGCACGCTTTTCCTCGACGAGATCACCGAGACGAATCCTCTTTTTCAGGTCAAACTTCTTAGGGCACTGCAGGAGGGCGAGATCCGACGCGTTGGATCGAACCGTACCGTTAAGGTTGATGTCCGCGTCATCGCCGCTTCGAACCGAGATATTGAGAAAGAAGTCGAAAGCGGCCGCTTTCGTCAGGATCTGATGTACCGCTTAAATGCGGTGACCATTCATCTGCCTGCGCTTTGCGAGAGAAAGGAGGACATTCCTCTTTTAGCTGACTACTTTGTTCGCGAGGTGGTCGGGATCACGAACGCTCCTGAATTCTCGGCGGAGACGCACGAGATCATGCAAAAGTATGAGTGGCCGGGCAATATCAGGGAATTGGAAAATGCGGTTCTTCATGCCGTCTCGCTAAGTGACGACATTATATACCCGGAGCATCTGCCAGCCCGCATTCGGTATAGCGGCGATGCGGATCGTCGATCTGTCCCTCGCGAAGCACCGAATGAAGGTTCTGTATACCATCCAGAGACGTGGGTGCCGCTGGCGGAAATGGAACAGGAATACGTCGCCCGGGTGCTTGCCCACACGGGCGGTAACAAGCAGGGCGCGTCACGAATACTCAATATCGACCGCAAAACTCTCTCCCGTATAATTGCTCGCAAGCTGACCGGCGGATAGCCGCCTTACGCTGAGGCGTTCCTGCAAAGACGGCAAGCCGTAACGAATATGGTGAAATTCCTCGAACGCTGCGTGTACCGCATTGACCGCGATGATCTCATCGTATTCGTAGATTCTGCATGGGATCGCTTTGCGATCAGAAACGAAGCGCCGGAATTGGAATCGAAAAAAGTTATCGGAAGGAAGCTCTGGGATTTGGTGGATGACGAGGTTACACGGCACGTATATCAGCAAATGCTGGCGGAAGTTCGCAATGGCAGATCTATAAGTTTTGATTTTCGTTGCGATTCGCCTAACCGGCGACGGTTTCTCGAGATGAAAATAACCCCGTTTGCGGATCGTGGTGTGCAATTCGAAACTGTTACAAAACTTGTCGAAGAGCGCTCTTCTCAAGATCTCTATCGACGTTCGCCCCGGTTCACTGGCGGGATGGTCGTCACTTGTTCGTGGTGCAAGAAGGTAAAGACCTCTGAGAATGTCTGGCACGAGGTCGAACAGGCCGTCCAGATGTTGAAGCTCTTCGACCTCAGTCCCGCCCCGCAGATCTCCCACGGAATGTGCGAGATCTGTTATGGCGAGATCACTGCGAAGTTAGTTTAATCCGGAACAGGCGGGCGAGATGGGAGTGAATAGGACCATCCTAGGATGGGAGACCATAGAATGGTCCTACTCAAGTTTTGTGGGAGCACTTCAACCGGTATAAAAATCATCCAGTCGTTTAGGTATAGTGCAACTTCGGTGCCATGCCTTTCAAAGAACCATCGGGAAGCCCTAACCTTAACAGGAACATATATTTACGCTCGAAATGTATTTTTCCTCGGAAACTTAGGAAAAGAAAAAGTCAGTCTCTGTCCGGGGAATATGGCCCGTCGTGGGGCGCAAAAGGCGGGAACCTTGCCTCACATTGCATTCCAGGTCCGGGACGGAATACTCGAATGTGCGAAATAGTACATACAAACGGTTCTCAGTCTGGTACACTCTATTTGAGTCCGTCAGTAATAACCCATTGTGCGGTGGATCTCCTGCCCCATCTTACACAATTATCTGACCATTTCAACGGCTCGTTCTGGTGGAATTTGGCTTATGTCGAATGCATTAGTGAATCTCTTAACCTCCACTTTCTTTAATTGATTCAAATCAGTTCTTGCATTTTTAATAGGTTGATCTGACTTCGGATCCGTAGGATCTCGAATTGCCAACTTCGGTATTCCACGCAGATGCGTGTTATGCATACTTTTCCAGGCACCTGTAACAGAAGATATAAATAGAACTTTCATACCGGAAGCGGAGCTTATTAAAAGGGAGCAATGACCAAACTTCAGCAGACGCAGGATGAACTCCGAAGTTCAGAAGTGCGTTACCGACGGCTTTTTGAAGCCTCGCAGGACGGGATCCTGATCCTCGATGCCGTTACTCTCGAGATCATCGACGTAAACCCATTCATGTTGAAATTGCTTGGTTACTCTCGCGAAGAGTTCCTCGGCAAGGAACTTTGGGAGATAGGGCTGTTCGGTGATAAAGGAGCAAGCCAAACGGCGTTCAAAGGACTGCAGGACACCGGATATCTACGTTACGAAGATCTGCCGCTCGAAACAAGGAGCGGTGAGAAACGCGAAGTGGAATTTATAAGTAATGTCTATGACGAAGATGAGCTGCAGGTCATCCAGTGCAACATTCGCGATATCACGGAACGCCGACAGGCCGAGGTGGTTCGAGAGCGGCTGGCAGCTATTGTAAAATCTTCGGACGATGCGATCATCAGCACCGAACTAGGTGGTATCGTTACCACCTGGAATTCAGCGGCCGAAAAGATGTTCGGCTACTCGGCTGCCGAAATTCTGGGTCATTCGCTTTCACTCCTCATTCCAAAAGATCGAAAGGACGAAGAGCGAAAGATTCTTGACGTTATCCTTCGCGGCGACACGCTGAGCCATTTCGAAACCGTGCGCATCGGCAAGAATCGCAAGCAGATCGATGTCTCTGTAACTATTTCTCCAATTAAGAACGATGAAGGCAAGATCATCGGGGCATCCAAGATCGCTCGTGATATCAGCGAACTCAAGCGTGCCGTAAAAGAGATCCGCAAGCTAAATACTCAACTGGAACAACGTGTTACCGACCGGACCGCTCAGCTTCAGGCCGTCAATGACGAGCTCGAATCTTTCTCCTATTCGGTCTCTCATGACCTGCGTGCTCCGCTACGTCACATTAATGGATTCAGCGGCGCACTTCTCGAAGACTATGCCGACAAGCTCGACGATGTCGGAAAAGGCTATCTCGCACAGGTTCGCGAGGCCAGTAAAGAAATGGCCCAACTTATCGATGACGTCCTCCAACTCGCCCGCGTGACGCGAACGGAAATGGTTCCGGAGACAATAAATCTGAGCGATATGGCCGATTCTGTGGTGAAGGCTCTACAGGATGAAGACCCCGATCATAAGCCAACGATCAATATTAAAGATGGCCTCTCAGCGCGAGGGGATAGAAGGTTACTTCGGATCCTGCTTACAAATATTCTTGGGAATTCCTGGAAGTTTACGACGAAACAAGACAAGCCAGAGATCACCTTTGGTCAGGAAAAGATAGAGGGAGACACTGTATTTTTTGTCGGTGATAACGGTTCGGGGTTTGATATGGCCTTTTCTGACAAACTTTTCGGAGCGTTCCAGCGTCTTCACGGAACTGACGAATTCGAAGGGACGGGTATTGGCTTAGCCACGGTTCAGCGCATAATCAACCGGCATTCCGGTCGCGTCTGGGCAGAAGGTGCCGTTGATATTGGTGCGACTTTTTACTTCACATTGCCAGGGATAAAAGGATAAAAGGATCAGAAAATGAAAAATAAATCGATATTACTTGTCGAGGACAATCCGCGGGATGAAGCACTGACAATGCGGGCGCTCAAAAAGAGCGGAATTGCGAGCGACATAATAGTAGTCCGCGATGGAGTCGAGGCATTGGATTATCTGTTTGGCACCGGGAAGTATGAAGGCCGTGATACTTCGATTCTACCGCAGCTTGTCATGCTGGATCTGAAATTGCCTAAGATGGACGGTCTTCAGGTCTTGCAGCGCTTACGTGCTGAAGAGCATACAAAACGCCTGACAATAGTCATATTTACGTCCTCGAGTGAGGAAGAGGACATGATCAAAAGCTACGACCTCGGAGCAAATAGTTATGTTCGTAAACCTGTAGATTTTGAACAGTTTGCCGAAGTTACCGCGAAACTCGGGATCTATTGGTTCAGCTTAAATGAATCCGCCCCTGCTTCCTAAATAGATATGGACAAGAGATCCGCCATAGCTAAGGAACTGCGTGTACTTAATGTAGAAGATTCCGAACGTGACGCGGCCCTTTTGACGCGTCATCTCACTAAGGCCGGTTACAAGATCGAATCTCATCGGGTTCAGACCGCGGAATCCATGAAGGCGGCCCTCGAAGATCGGCAGTGGGACGTCGTCCTGTGCGACTACTCGATGCCGCATTTCGACGCCCTGGGAGCTCTTGCCGCATTGCGTGCGTCGGGCATCGATATTCCGTTCATTATTATTTCGGGTACCGTGGGCGAGGAAATAGCCGTTCAGGCGATGCTGTCCGGCGCCCACGATTATTTGAGCAAGGACAATCTTTCACGCCTCGTTCCGGCGGTTGAACGTGAAATAAAAGATGCGAATATCCGTCACCAGCTCAAATGGGAGGGCGAAGAGCGTCGAGTCAGCGAGAAACGCTACCGTACACTATTTGAATACGCCCCTGACGGCATTATCATCTCCGGCCCTGATGACTATTATCTCGATGCCAACACAAGCATGTGTAAAATGCTCGGTTATACGCATTTGGAACTGGTGGGCCTGCACGCTTCGGACATCGTAATTAGATCGGAGGCCCGTGAGCTCGATTCAGAATTTGCCCTCGTACAAAGCACCCCCAATTACAACCGCGAGTGGCATTTCAGACGAAAAGACGACTCGGTGTTTCCCGCCGAAGTGATCGCAACGATCATGCCCGACGGCAATCTGTTAGCGATGATCCGCGATACCTCGGAGAGGACAAGGACCCGCCAAATAAGGGATAAGCTCGCGGCCAGGATCGAGGCCCAGCGGACCCGTCTCGACACTATCATTGAAAGTGTCCCCGGCATTGTCTGGGAAACGACCTGGGACGTTCACCGCACTGTCGAAGAAGAAGACTTCGTCAGCTCATACGCGATGACTATGCTCGGCTATTCTGTTGATGAATGGCTGGCGACCCCTGATTTTTGGCTAAACATCGTTCACGAGGATGACCGTGAACGAGTGAGGGCTAAAGCCAAGGAAGCTTTGGTCAGAAGCGAAGCCAACATTGATGAATTTCGATGGGTGAAGAAAGACGGTCAGATGATCTGGGTTGAGGCCCGCTCATCAATAATTTGCGATGCAGACGGAAATCAGATCGGCATTCGCGGCGTCACGATCGACATAACGGACCGGAAACGGGCTGAAAATGAGCGGCGAATAATTGCTGAAATTATCGAGAAGGGCATCAGAATTTCCGATCTCGACCAGTTTCTCAACAGCGTGCACGCGTCTCTGAGTGAGGCTATGTACGCAGAGAATTGTTTTGTGATGCTCCGCGATCCCGTAACGAACCTGCACCGGTTTGCGTTCTGGGCTGACAAATACGACCCGGTCCCCGCACAGCAGACATCCAGTAAGGGTTTCGGCAGCTACGTTCTGCGTACGGGCAAGCCGTTGATGATCAACGAAGAGGTTAAGAAGGAGATCATCCAGTCCGGCGAAGCCGAACAGATTGGCAGCTTTTCACCTTCCTGGCTCGGCGTTCCGCTTCGGACGCCCTCGGCAACTATCGGTGTGTTGGTTCTGCAGCACTATGAAGTTGCCAATGCATACAGGCAACGTGATCTCGATTTCCTCGCGTCAGTCGGCGATCAGTTAGCGATGGCAATCGAACGCATACGGGCCGAAGAAAGGCTGCGTGAGAGTGAATCGCTGCTCGCCGCATCACAGCGGATCACCCATCTGGGCAGTTGGGTGATGGACGTTTCAGACGAAGGCGAGATTATAGAAAATACAGAGCGTTGGTCCGACGAACACTATAGGATCTTTGGTTTCGAGCCGGGCGAGATCAAGGTTACAGACGAGGTTTTCTATAGATCCGTTCACCCGGATGACCGAGAATCTGTCGCCAAAATGCTCCGCGAGACGATCGAACACCAAGAGCCCTATGACCTCGAGCATCGGATCATATTGCCTGACGGTACCGAACGAATAGTACATGCCATGGCCGAGGTCGTTCATGATGCAAAAACAGGCAAAGTTCAAAAGCTTCTCGGTTCCGTGCAGGACATAACCGAACGCAAACGTGCCGAAGAGGATATTCAGCGCCGTCAAACCGAACTTCGGGTCCTGTTTGATCTCATGCCGGCGATGATCTGGTTTAAGGACACCGAAAATAATATTCTGCGTGTCAACAAACAAGCTGCAGACGCGGCAGGACTGACAGTCGAGGAGATCGAAGGAAAACCGGCTCACGAGATCTACCCCGATGAATCGGCAAGATTTTATGCGGACGATCTGAAGGTTGTCCGTTCCGGAAAGCCAAAACTGGGATATGAAGAAAGACTGCCTGGCCCGGACGGCGGGAAACTATGGGTGCAGACTGACAAGGTGCCGTATTTTGACAATGAAGGTAAACCGATCGGCATAGTCGTAATGGCACAGGACGTTACCGATCGCAGGAAAGCAGCGGAGGCCCTGGCTGAATCAGAGGAACGCTATCGTGAGCTTGTCGAGAACGCGATCGATATGATCTACACCCACGACCTGGAGGGCAACTACACATCCGTTAATCGAGCCACGGAGAGGATTACCGGTTACACAAAAGATGAGATCCTGGGGATGAACATTGCCGATGCGATCCCCGTCGCGGAACTAGAGACAGCCAAGAAGATCATCGCAGCAAAACTTGTCGGCGAAGATGCCCCAACTCATGAAGTCGAGCTTCTGGCAAAAAACGGTCACGGGGTAATGGTCGAGGTCAATTCACGAATAGTTTACGAAAATGGTATCCCAATTGGAGTACAGGGAATTGCCCGCGACATAACGGCACGAAAAAAGGCTGAGGAAGCCCTCAGAGAGACCGAGGAACGTTACCGCGACCTTGTCGAAAATGCTATCGACAGTATCTATACTCTCGATCTCGAAGGTAACTATACGTCTGTAAGCGAAGCGGGCGAGCGGATAACTGGCTATTCAAGACAGCAATCGTTAGGACAGAACTTTAATCAGACTGTGGCTCCTGAATATCAGGAACGCGCCGCACACTTTCACGCAGAACAAATCGCCGGCCGCGAAGTCGCCGCATTCGAACTTTATGTGATCGCCCAGGATGGCCGGCGGGTCGCTCTCGAGATCAACACTAGATCTATAAAGGAAAATGGCGTTGTCGTCGGCGTTCAAGGAATTGCCCGCGATATATCGGCACGCAAAAAGGCTGAAGAAGCCCTTAGAGAGACTGAGGAACGTTACCGCGAGCTTGTCGAGAATGCTATCGACATAATCTATTCACACGACCTTGAGGGCAATTACACCTCCGTTAACCGTGCCGGTGAAAAGATAACCGGCTATACAAACGCTGAAATTCTGGCGATGAACATGGCCGATACGTTAGCGCCGGAATACCTCGGGAAAGCCATGCAGATGCTGGCTGAAAAGCTCGCCGGTAACGAGACGGCAGCGTATGAGGTAGAGCTGATCGCAAAAGATGGCCACCGTGTTGCGCTGGAAGTTAACACGAGAATAGTCAGCGAAAACGGCGTTGCAGTTGGGGTGCAGGGCATTGCCCGCGACATCACTGACCGCAAGCTCGCGGAGGCGACTTTGCGAGAGAGCGACGAAAAATTTCATCAGCTTGCCGATCACATTTCCGACGTCTTCTGGATCCGGTCCCCTGACATGAGCAAGATCTATTACATAAGTCCTGCCTATGAACAGATATGGGGCCGCAGCTTGAAAGACGATTATGCCGAAGCCCAGGATTGGTACGAGTTTATTCTCCCGCAGGATCGTCAAAGCGTAAAGGAAGCCTACGCCGGACTTATAAATGACAAATCCAAAATTGCGGTCGAGTACAGGATCCTTCGGCCAGACGGTGAACAGCGATGGGTTCGAGCCCGGGGATTTCAAGTTAAGGATAATACTGGTAAGGTCATTCGTCTCGCTGGGATCGTTACGGACATCACGCGGCGAAAGCAGGCGGAATCGGAGATCGAGCAGACGCTGCAGCGACTCAAGGATGCCCAGCGGATCGGCCAGATTGGTGACTTTACATGGGACAAAGCGACCGATGCGATCACATGGTCTCCAGAGATCTTTAAGATCGTCGGCCGCGATCCCGAACTTGGTCCACCTAAAGATTATGAGGAGATGCAGGAATGTTTTGACATGCATAGCCGAGAGGTGATGGACGCGAAGACAGCTCTTGCCATTCAGACGGGGGAGACGCAGGAGTATGAACTCGTCGCAGTGCGACCAGACGGGGAGCGTATGTACGTTCAGGCGATGAGCGAGCCGAGGAAAGACGCGAACGGCAATATCTTTGCGCTGGCCGGTACAATTCAGGACATCTCGGCCCGTAAGCGAGCAGAATTGGCCCTTACGGACAGTGAGATCAGATATCATTCGCTGTTCGAGAATATGATCGAGGGCTATGCCTACTGCGAGACTATTTTCGAAGGAGATCAGCTTCGGGACTTTGTATACACCGAGGTCAACGGCTCGTTTGAAAACTTGACCGGGTTAAAGGATGTTGTCGGAAAGAAGGTCAGCGAACTCATCCCAGGGCTTGATAAGGCCAGCCCGGAACTTTTTGAAACCTACGGCCGGGTGGCTTTGACGGGTAAACCTGAGAAATTTGAGACCTATGTGCAGCCATTAGATATCTGGCTCTCAATTACTGTATATAGCTCAAACCGTGAGACTTTTGTCGTCGTGTTCGACAACATTACCGAACGAAGGCGGGCCCAGACCTTATTGATCGAGAGTGAGGAACAATTAGCTCTAGCGGCCGAGTCGGTGAAGCTGGGAATTTGGGACTGGGATGTAGTCGACGATAAGCTCGAATGGGACAACCGCATGTACGAACTCCACGGCATGCGGATCGGCGAGTTTGGCGGAGCTTACGAGGCGTGGCAGAGAGGGCTGCACCCCGGCGATAGGGCACAATGCGAAGCCAATATTCAAGCCGCATTAAAGGGAGAACGACCTTATAACAATGATTTCCGCGTTGTGTGGCCAAATGGTGAGGTGCGTAATATAGAAGCCCGTGCCCTGGTCGAACGTGATGACAATGGCGAACCGATCCGAATGATCGGTGTTAATTGGGATATCACCGATCGTAAGAAGGCCGAGACATTACTTATCGAGAGCGAAAGGAGCCTGGCATTGGCTACCGAATCGGCGAGTATCGGTATATGGGACTGGGACCTCGTCGAAGATACGATGAAGTGGGACGCCAGGATGTATGAGCTTTACGGCAACCATGACGAGGATTTCACCGGGCCAAGTCAGACCTGGAACCTCAACTTACATCCTGACGATATTGAAAGAGTTTACGCGGAGTACGCCACCGCCATTGAGGGGTCGGAGGATTTTCACTCCGAATTCTGTGTCTTGTGGCCGAATGGCGAAGTTCGTCATCTCGAATCGACTGCAAAAATTCTTCGGGACGAGAACGCAAAGGCAGTACATTTTATCGGCGTCAACTGGGACATTACCGAGCGCAAGATAGCTGAAGAGACCTTACGGGAGTCAGACCAGCGGGCGATCCGCGAATATGGACTGCTGTTAACCAGGGTCGCAAAACTCGCTTTGGCCCTCGGTGACGCACGTGAGCTCGAGACGGTCTACGAACACCTCCGTGAATTTGCTCTCGTGTCGACCAAGATGGATGGATTGATCATCTCGCTGTACAACGCGGAGCTGAAAACTCGCACCGCGGCATACGTCTGGAGCGACGGAGTGAAAGTTGATGTGTCGACCCTGTCTTCAATGCCAATGAGCGATAGTCCTCACAGCCGATCGGTTTCAAGAGGCGAGATCATCTTCACCGACGATTTTCAGAGTGCGATGGACGGCCAACCAGTCCTCCATCTCGGTGGCGATGTTCCCCGATCCTCCTTGGTCGTCCCGATGTCGGTTATGGGCAGAGTCGTCGGCGGCGTAGAGGTGCAGAGCAACGATCTTGCGGCTTTCCATGACCACCACGCGACCGCAATGCAGATGGCCGCGAATCTGGCGGCAAACGCGATCGAAAATGTCCGGCTATTAGATATCGAAATAATACAGGGAGAGCAGCTTCGCCAGTCCCAGAAAATGGAAGCTGTAGGAGTATTGGCCGGCGGCATCGCACACGATTTTAATAACTTGCTCACGGCGATCAATGGCTATAGCGACCTGACCTTAAGGAAAATGAAGGCCGACGACCCTCTGCGGCACAATGTCGAAGAGGTGAAGAAGGCCGGCGACCGGGCGGCAGAGTTGACCAGCCAACTGCTCGCATTCAGCCGCAAACAGGTCCTAAAGCCGAGGGTTCACAGCCTCAACTCGGTTATCGAAAATATCGAAAAAATGCTTCGTCGGATCATCCGGGAGAATATAGAATTACGGACCGTTCTGGATCCGATACTTGGCAACGTAAAAGCCGATCCGGGTCAGGTGGAGCAGGTCATTATGAATCTCGCAGTCAATGCCCGCGACGCAATGGAAGAAGGCGGCACACTCGCGATCGAGACTCAAAACGTTTATCTCGATGAAGATTATGTAAGTCAAAATCTGACCATCGCACCGGGCCCATTTGTGAGACTGACAGTCACGGACACCGGTTCGGGAATGGATGAAATCACGAAGCGGCATATTTTCGAGCCATTCTTTACGACGAAAGAGGTCGGAAAAGGTACGGGACTTGGGCTTTCGATGGTGTACGGCATCGTAAAGCAATCGGGCGGCGACATAATGGTGTACAGCGAACTTGGGCACGGCACCACGTTCAAGATCTATTTGCCTCGTGTCGAGGAAGACGTTGACAAGCCAAAATGGATCGGCGACCGTGAAAAAACATATGTGGGAAGCGAGACGATCCTGCTGGTAGAGGACGAAGAGATCGTTCGCAATCTGGTTCGCGCGATTTTGACCGAAAGCGGCTATAACGTTCTCGAAGCGAATAGCGGCAAAGCGGCATTGGAGGTCTGTTCGTCATACGACAAACCGATCCATCTGCTGCTTAGCGACGTAATAATGCCCAAAATGAGCGGGAGCGCACTTAAAGATGAGGTGGTCAAAATACTGCCCGACATCAAAGTGCTCTTTATGTCAGGATACACCGATGATTCCATCGCTAATCGGGGTGTTTTTGATGAGGCCATTGCATTCATCGAGAAGCCGTTCACGCGAGACAGTCTTGGGCGCAAGGTTCGTGAGGTTCTGGAGGGCTGAAGAACCGAGTGTTTCCCATCGGTTAAAGGACAGCCGCACTGCGAGGATAATTATCGATCAAAGTGTCAGTAAGCGCTCGAACTCAATAGCCGGGACAGGTTTGCTGAAAAGGTACCCCTGCCACTCGTCACAATTCAGATCTTTTAGGAAACCTAGTTGCTCCTCCGTTTCTACGCCTTCGGCCACTACTTTTAGCTGCAAGTTGTGAGCAAGTGTTATGACCGCGATGACCAGGGCCGCATCATCCGGGTTGCTTGTCACATCGTTGACAAATGATTTGTCGATCTTAAGCACATCGATCGGCAGATCCTTCAGAATACCCAGAGACGAATATCCCGTGCCAAAATCATCGATCGAGATCCGGATACCGGTTTCCCTTAATTCACGGAGGACAACCACGGCCGATTCTGTGTTGTTCATTATCGAGCTTTCGGTTAATTCCAGGTTTAAACGCTTCGGGTCAAAGCCCGTGTCACGGAGGATCTCTTTGACCTTCCCCGCAAGGTCTTTCTGTTGAAACTGACGAGGCGAAAGATTTACGGCGAGATCGAGGTCAAATCCATTATCGTTCCAGATCTTGCTCTGCTCACAGGAGTTTTGCAGCACCCATTCGCCGATCGGCACAATAAGGCCTGTTTCTTCGGCAAGGGGGATGAAATCGTAGGGAGCAACGAGGCCCAATTCCGGGTGGAGCCATCTTATAAGCGCTTCCATCCCGATGATCTTATTCGCGGCAATATTGAGTTTTGGCTGGTAGTACAGCTGAAACTCACGGCGATCAAGGGCCCGGCGAAGTTCATTCTCCATCGTGTGCCGGCGCAGAGCCGAGTCCTGGAGCTGCATAGTAAAAAAGTCGTGGTGGTTTCCGCCTTTCTTACGTACGTGGGCAAGTGCCGCTCCCGCATTTTTCAAAAGCGTAGCTGCTGTTTCACCATCGTCGGGTGAAATACTGATCCCGATACTAACGGTAACTTTGATCTCGTCGTCACCGACCTTAAGAGGAGGTATGAATGCAGCCGATATGTTTTTGAGGAATACGTCCAGTTCCTCAGGGCTTTCAACAGACAATAACGCAGCAAATTCATCACCTTCGAATCGTGCGACTGTCGCCGCAGCACCTGCCGCATGTTCGAGCCGGCGTGCCGATTCCACCAACAGCCCGTCACCGGTCGAATGGCCCAAAGTATCTCTCAGAAACTTAAACCCGTCGAGCGAGATAAAAAACACGCCGATCTTGATGGAACCCGCTCGTCCGTCGATAGCTCGAGCCAGGGAATCCTCGAAGAAAAATCTGTTGCGCAATCCTGTGAGAGGGTCATGATAGGCGAGGTAATTAAGCTTCAATGTCCGCTCGGCTACGAGTTCCTCCAGCCGATTCTCATGCTTGCGCTTGGAAACTAGGAGTTTTGCGTGACTTACGGCACGAGACACCGCCATTTCGACCTGATCGATGTCGAACGGCTTACTTATATAATCAAACGCTCCCGAGCGAATCGCTTCGATCGGACTTTCAAGGGTGAGATTTCCGCTTATCATCATCACCACCGTCTCGGGAGATGCTGCGCGAACTCGAGACGTCAATTCGAGCCCGTCCATTCCGCCAAGATTAATATCGCTTATCACGAGGTCAAATACTTGATCCTCGATGCACTTGAGTGCAGCCTCAGCCGATTCGGCTAGTGTGCAGGAGTAGGTGTCGCTCAGGATCGAGTCGAGGAGATTTCTGATCGCCAGATCATCGTCAACGATCAAAATGTGCGGGATGTCCCGATCGGGTTGGGGAGTGGTGTCCATGATAGACTGCCAATTGTCACTATTGATTGTATATCATTTGTGGCCCTGCAAGTCTTATTTCTGCATGCTGCCGTACCGAAGCCGCAAAACAATAAAAGGCCGCAAACTCTTGCAGCCTCAGATCACAGATCGTAAGTGGTGGCCAGGGACGGGATCGAACCGCCGACACGCGGATTTTCAGTCCGCTGCTCTACCAACTGAGCTACCTGGCCATTTCGCAGCTTTTCTCAAAACTATGCGAATTTGTAAGTGTAAATAAGCGATTTGGGGTTGTCAAATCTTTGATGGAGTTCGGCCGGAACGCGGCCGCGAAGAGTAAAAAGGTTGACAAAAATCGGAAGAAGGATATAATTCTGTTGTCGGCTGCCGCCTATGCAGCGGTGCCGAGTAAAATGCCTGCCCGTGCCGGTTTGTTCGCCGTCGCTGACCCCCGGAGACGCTACGCTCAAACCGGCACAGCTCTTTTTACATTCTAAAGTTTGAGAGGCGGACACCGGCAGGAACGCCTCAACTCAATCCATCAACCCATTGAGCCGAGCTGCCCGTGCCAGTCACGCCTGTGTTACTGATGATAGCGTCTAAGCCGCTGCAGTATCCGTTTTCGTGAAACCGAGAACTTCCTTAACATCGATCTCGATGCGATCCAGCAGATCACCATTCGTCTTGAGCATGTTCTTGACGTTGTCTCGCCCCTGCCCCAGCCGCTCACCCTTGTACGAGAACCACGCACCGCTCTTCTCGACGATGTTGTGATTTACAGCGAGATCCAGCAGATCGCCTTCCTTTGAAATGCCCTCACCGTACATGATGTCGAACTCGGACTCTCGAAACGGCGGTGCACATTTGTTCTTAACCACCTTTACCCTGGTGCGGTTGCCGACAACTCTATCGCCATCCTTGATCGCGCCGATGCGGCGTATATCGAGGCGAAGACTGGCATAGAACTTCAATGCCTTGCCGCCCGTCGTAGTCTCGGGTGAACCGAAGAAAACGCCGATCTTTTCCCGAAGCTGGTTGATAAAGATGAAACAGGTATGCGAACTCGACACGATCGCCGTGATCTTTCTAAGAGCCTGAGACATAAGCCGCGCCTGAAGGCCCGGAAGCGAATCTCCCATTTCGCCGTCCAACTCGGCCCGAGGAACGAGGGCCGCTACCGAGTCGATAACAATAACATCAACGCTATTTGAGCGTACAAGGGTCTCAGCGATCTCCAGTGCCTGTTCGCCGGAATCGGGCTGAGAAATGAGCATATCATCGATATTGACACCGAGCTTTTGTGCGTACTCAGGGTCCATCGCATGCTCGGCGTCAATATATGCACAAATTCCGCCCGTTCGTTGAGCAGAAGCCACTACCGTAAGTGCCAGAGTGGTTTTACCCGAGCTTTCCGGTCCATAGACCTCCACTATCCGGCCTCGGGGAAAGCCGCCCACCCCGATCGCCGCATCCAGGCTGAGGCAGTTTGTAGAGATCGCCCCGGCGTCCTCATGAGGCCGCTCGCCCAGCCGCATGATCGAACCTTTGCCAAATTTTTTTTCGATCTGCAGCAGGGCAGATTCGATTGCTTTTCCCTTATCTAAGCTCATATATTTTTCTCCCTCCAAAACATCGTCGGCATGCTGGCTATGCATACCTCGATCAACCAAGAGGTATCATACCAAGGCCACTGCGTAAATGCAATGACGTTGCAGATATGCAACAATTAATGTTTCTAACGTGTCAGACGAGCACGTTCCGGCAGTGCAATTTCGGGCAAGTGTAAACCAGATCGTATCAGCGTTCAAGTCAAATGTGCGATGTCGGAGATCTTTTTTCGAAACCCGCGTGGCGTCGTGCGGCCTCAAGCTGTGCGGTATTGGGCCGAAGTACAAGGACCCTGGCCCGAATTGGTGAACATACCGCCCCGGGCATTCGTAAATACTTGCATACACCAGGTGAAAACCGTTAGAGTTTGCACATAGATTGACGTAGTTTTATGGATTTTTCAGGGCAGACGCTGGACGGCAAGTACCGGATCGATCGCGAATTGGGACGAGGCGGTATGGGTACCGTGTATCTCGCCACCCATCTCGGCACCGAACGTCCCGTCGCGGTCAAGATAATCTCGCCTCAATACATGGAGAGGCCTGAATTCGTCGAGCGGTTCCGACGAGAGGCCAGAGCTGCCGGACGGCTGCGGCACCCGAACGTAGTAAACGTCACTGACTTCGGATTTTCGGATTCGGGGAAAGGCCAGCTTGCCTATTTGGTAATGGAATATCTCGACGGGTGCACCCTCGGAGAGATCCTGGACGAAGAACAAAACCTGCCCGTCGGATGGACGCTCGATATTATCGAGCAGGTGTGCTCTGCCGTGCATGAGGCCCATGAACAGGGGATCATTCACCGCGATCTAAAGCCCGATAATATCTGGCTCGAGCCGAACCAGAGGGGCGGCTACACAGTCAAGGTGCTGGATTTTGGTATTGCGAAGCTCGAAGAACAGATCGAGGCCGATAATAATGAGGTCCCGGAAGCATATTTGCGTTCGACCCACACGATCGCAGGTGACGGCCGCACGACGTTGGATGGTATAGATGTAGTCGGGACGCTCGTGGAAAAAGGGGCGGGCACGCAGGTCGTTGAAGCTGCCACCCTGGTGCAGGGCGGGGAGATCGACGTCGTGCCATCGCCCCCTGCAGACCCCGCAGCCGATGCAAAGACCGCCATTTATGACAGCGGGCCCCGGAACGAGCAAGATACGGTCAGGACAAAATTGATCTCCGTTCCCGGGGACCTGAATCGCTCAATGGGCCACTCGCTCGTGGGGAGGCACGGCTCTGCCGAGCTTACCCGAGTCGGTGCGGTACTCGGCACTCCTTTATATATGTCTCCCGAACAGTGCCTCGGCGAACAGCTTGACCCGCGGTCGGACATTTATAGCCTGGGGGTTATCGCTTATCAGATGCTTTCTGGGCGCACCCCTTTTCAGGGCGATTTCGAGGAAGTGATGGAAGCCCATAAGAATCTTCCGCCTCCTCCGCTTAAAGCGCGGAAAGTTCGCCGGAAAATGGAGCAGGTCATCCACCAGGCCCTTAGCAAAGACCCTGACGCAAGGCCCCAGACGGCGGAGGCGTTCGCCAGTAATCTTCGCGCCAGGTCTGAGGGGATCGGGTCGCTGATGAAACGGGCCCTGGTCATTTACAGCGAACATTTGCCGAAGTATTTGGCACTCTCAGGATTCTTCTCGATCCCGATCATACTCCTGACCCTCATAATGCTGACGCTGCAATTCCTGAAAGCAGGTGACGCAATATCGTCTACGATCGCTAACATAGGCATGGGTCTCGATGGCTTCGCTCTAACGCTTGCCAGCACATTTTGCTTCAACCTGATCGTCGGGACAAGCGTATGGATTGTCGTTCAATATCTTGCCGTGCCGCTGCGGCCCGTTCGACTGCGGCCGGCATTAAGAGAGGCGAAACGGAAATGGAAACGCCTCGCCGGGGCTGGTTTTCTGACGGCGATCTCCCCATTTATTTTTGCCGGGATCGGCGGACTCGCCGGTGCCTTGGTCTTCGGTACGCTGCTGGCGATACTTTACCCAATTACTAACTCGGGCGTTTCGATCTTAATAGGCGGGGGGACCGGCGCAATGATCGCGGGGTTCCTTGGGTTTTTTGCGTCGTACGTCCTGTTTATCCTCGTTCCGCCGGTGATCATGCTGGAGAATGTGGGGGTTTTTGCTGCACTTCGGCGTTCGGCACATTTAGTCAAACGCTCGTTTTTGACGGCGACGGGGGCTGTCCTCATTATGCTGCTGATACCGGCGGTGATCGCGGGGACGATCTCCCTCGTCGTAAATATTTCAGCCAAGGCATTTACTCCTCGACCAGCAGCCGAGCAAACAACAACGACCCAGTCGAACGACGCACCGCCTGCGGCCATTACAGAGAAACCGCCTGAAGCCGGGCCCAACTGGAATTGGACCTTAGGCCGGCGGAGTGCTGCGGTAAAGGCGACCAACGAAGGGTCGGACGTAGGCACGCGGCTGCGCGAGACGTTTTTCGAGTCACTGATCCAGATCCTCTGGCTCCCCATGCAGATCCTGGTTATATCGTTTTCTGCTATCATTGTCGCGTTGCTCTACCTAAAGAATCGCCTGGCAGGGGGGGAATCGATGCGCGATCTTATCGAACGTTTTGAGGATGACGGGCGTCCAAGAAAGAAGTGGCAAGAACGCGTCCGGCAGCGACTGATCCAGTCTGGACGGCTTACCAGCAAATCCTAGACAATGCAGTACCCAGTCATAAAGTTAATATCCGCAATTTGTTTTATCTCTTTAGCGGCCCTGTCGGGCTTCAGCCAGGATCTGACGCGCCATTTCACGATCGACAGCAGCGGGTCGATCGAGATCGTAAACCGTTCCGGCCGAGTGGCCGTGCTGGCCGTATCGAATGGAGAGAACTCTTCTCGATCGGCGGAGCTGACGGCGAGCGGCGATCGGGCCATCGGAGAGTCAGAGATCAAGATCACATCCGAAAAAGGCCGCACTATTATTAAAGTCGAGCCCGCGGAGCGAAATACACGCGTCGACATCACCCTAAAGGTGCCGGAAAGGATCAAGCTAAAGGTCGATACGACGGCGGGGGCCATCGAAACGTCGGGAAACTTTGATTCCATCGAAGCGAAAACTGAGACCGGCACGATCGTGACTGATACGCCGGTCGATGATCTGGCTTACCAATTATGGTGGACCGAATCACGGCCGCGATACCTCGCGGATTTTGCACTTAGCGAGGTGAAGGAACGTTCGGGCGGCCGCTTTGAGATCAAAGGCCGAAACGTGGAGCCATCTGCAACAAAGGAACCGTTCGCGGAAGGGAATTCCCGCCCTGAAGACGCAGAAAAAAGATCGAGATCGGTTTCTCTCAAGCTGACAACGGCCCGCGGGATCATACTGCTCAACGTACCGCCAAACGAGGTCGTCAATGATCTTCGCCAGCGACCACTGACAAATGCGGCAAAGGCGATCGTGCGAAGCGGCGATTCGCTGCTCACCGAGGCGATCCGACGGGCAAGTCCGAAGTATTTTGGCGACTATTCACGCACGCTTCCGCCGCTTATAACGGAGCCGAGATTTTCCACCGGCTCGGCTGGGCCGGTGGTTCCGGTCGCCCCGGTTAAGACGGCTTTCGTAAGGGTTACCGATCTGAAAAATCGTGCGATCCCTGGGCTCGGACGGATGGATTTCGAGGTGGTTGAGAACGGCTCTGAGCGCGAGATCATCTCAGTCGAACGCTCGACGGCCCCTTTCAATTTAGTGCTTTTACTCGACGTTTCCGGCAGTATTGAGAATTACGTTAATTTTATTCGTAAAGCTGCTCGAAATTTTGTTGATACGGTCGGCCCGGATGACCGTGTTTCGATAGTAATCTTCAATGAAGACGTCAATGTACTTTCCGGTTTTTCAACTGACAAGGGTATGCTCTCGGAAAGTCTCGATACTTTTGACGCGGGCGGCGGCACGGCCTATTATGACGCCCTGGCCTACACGATAAGCGAAACGCTGAGGCCTCTTAGAGGGGAACGCACTGCGATCGTCGTGCTCACCGACGGCGATGATAACCGCTCTTTTCTATCGTTCGATTCCCTGACCGGGTCGATTCAGGAAAGCGGAGCACTGATTTATCCGCTCTACGTGCCGTCAGGACTTATTGCTCTAGCCGCGCAGAATCCCAATGCTGACATAGATCCCATGAGAAAGAGATACATGTCTCTCACGGCCAAGAGCGAAGGCGAGGGCGAAAAGCTCGCAAAACTCTCCGGCGGCGTTTACTACCCGATAACTGAAGTTCGGCAAATACAACAGGCTTATGAGGACATTGTTGTCCAGATGCGCTCAGCCTACATGGTGACCTATCGCTCTGATAAGTCAATCCCGGCGGATGGTGTTTCTCCCAGGTTAAGGATCAAGGCGCGGCCGGGAAATACCTTTACGACGGTCACGGCAGTTGTGGCAGCGGA
This sequence comes from Pyrinomonadaceae bacterium, assembly GCA_041745615.1. GTDB lineage: Bacteria > Acidobacteriota > Blastocatellia > Pyrinomonadales > Pyrinomonadaceae > OLB17. The sequence continues at coordinate 61,801 of JBGTIP010000021.1, forward strand.
CCCGGGCAACTGATCCGGATTGGCCGATTCATTTTCGCAAATTATTTCAGAGATCGGTCAATTACAAACATACACCCGTTTTGGTGTAGAATCGTCGTTCGCTGCGGTGGGGAACTAAAGAACTTTAGTTCCTGAATACCCTTTCTGAATAGGAGAAATATCGACGATGAAGAACATAGGTTTTTTCCTGCGTTTGTCATGCCTCTCGCTTGTGCTTTGCTCCTGCATTGCCAGTGCGTTTGCCCAGAAAACAGATGAAGTGTCCCTAATCGATGGATCAAGGACGTACGACGGACTTATATCAAAATTGATTCGCGGCGACCTAACAATTGACTTTAAGGCGCTTCGCCTCGCTTCAGCCGCCAGGCCTGGCCAGGGTGCACGAGTTGCCGACGCGACAGCACGTGTTGCAATGGTAAAAGCCCTTAACGATAAGAATTTTAAAGAAGCCCTAAGAATATCGTCCGAGATCCAAAAGACGGATTTTGTTGATATGAACTCGCACGTTGTCGCGTCGATGGCATATCAGGGATTAGGTGATGCTAAGAAGGCCAATTTTCACGAAGGCGTCTACCTCGGTTTGATCAACTCGATCCTGAACGGCGGCGACGGACATTCGACTAAAACGGCGTATGTTGTTATCTCGGTCGCCGAAGAATTCGCATTGCTCGATGCCTTGGACCTTAAGCGTGCCAGTCACACCGCGATCACTGAAGACGGCCGTAAATATGACGTGCTAACAGTTACCGATAAGAAAACCAATGAAACGTCCAAGGTCTATTTCAATACCGACCTAGTCGTAAAGGTAAAGGATTAGTTCTTGCCCGAGCATCCACTTTTCGAACATCTTTTCGCTGATAACGAACGGCGGCCCTTAACGGTGTCGGAGTTAAATGCCGAGGTCCGCTCACTGCTCGAGCGGAGCTTTGCGAATGTCTGGGTCGAGGGTGAGATCGTCAATTTCATCTCGGCCGGTTCCGGTCATTGGTATTTTAACCTCAATGACGGTACTTCACAGATAAAAGCCGTTTGCTTTCGAGGCTCTAATTACCGGATCCGATTTCGGCCGCAAAACGGTTTGTGCGTGAAGGTCCGGGGACGGCTGGCCGTTTACGAACCCCGAGGCGAGCTACAGCTTGTCGTCGAGTCGCTGGAACCTTCGGGCGAGGGAGCCCTGCTGGCTGCGTTTGAGCAGATCAAGGCCAAACTGGAAGTCGAGGGATTGTTTCTGCCAGAGCTGAAACGGCCGATACCGTTTTTCCCGAGGAATATAGCCGTCCTGACGAGCCCGAGCGGAGCGGCGTATCACGATATTCATAATGTGCTTACGCGACGCGCTCGCTCGGTAAGCATCCTGCTGGTCCCGACGGCCGTACAGGGAGAAGGGGCGGCAGACAGCATTCGTAAGGCTGTAAACGACGTCAATAAGTTCAATAATACGCTCGCCGATCGTGATCGCGTCGATGTGCTGATAGTCGGACGCGGTGGGGGTTCCGCCGAGGATCTTTGGGCATTCAACGACGAGGCCCTGGCACGAGCGATACGGGCGAGTGAGATCCCGGTGATATCCGCGGTCGGGCACGAGATCGACTGGACCATATGCGATTGGGTTGCCGACCTGCGTGCCGCCACACCCTCGGCCGCTGCGGAACTTGTCGCCCAGCGGGAAGATGAGATCGTGCGTTCTTTTGAGGCTCGTGCTAGCCAGTTGGAAAGCATCATGCGTTATCAGCTGCTTGAGGCCTCGGCGAGAACGGAGCAGTCACTCAAGGCACTTCAGCAGGGTTTTACCGACACGGTGCTGGCGGCTAAAGCCAGGTATGCCGGGCTCGATGCCAGACTGACGCCTGCCACTTTGACAGCAAAGTCCGCGGCGATCGCCAGCCGGCTCGCAATGCTCGACCAGCGGCGGGTTGCCGGCCTGGAAAGCTTAGTGAAGGCCCGAACTGAAAGCCTCAAACTGCAGATGGCGAAGCTCGACGCGATGTCGCCCCTCGCTGTGCTGACACGCGGATATTCGATAACCCAGACCTCCGACGGTACGATCCTTAGGGACCCTGACGACGTTAAGCCGGGCGATAAATTGAATATACGTCTAGAGCGTGGGAAACTGGATGCCGAGGTTTTGGCGTCTTAATACCGCGTATGACTAATTTCAGGGTTGAATTGAACGATACCGCGGCGGGCCGCCACACAGGCGATGATTCCCGGCGGCCTCCTGTCTTCGAGAACTTCGAGATCGACAAACCTCGGTCGAAGAAGCCCTTCGTGATCGCGGGGCTAATTTTGAGCGTGATCGGCATCATTGCCATTGCCGGCAGTGTCATCTATTACCGAAGCTTCATTGACACGCCTCAGTATTCGCTTGCCCTGCTGATCGATGCCGCGAAACGAAACGATGACGCCCAGGTCGCGGCGCTTATCGACGTGGACAGCGTTGTCGATGATTTTGTTCCGAAGATCACCGGAAAGGCGATGGAATTGTATGGCCGTGGGCAGCCGCCTGATGTATTGTCACGGATCCAGAAAATTGCAAGGCCGCTGCTTCCGGCTGTTAAGGACCGGGCGCGAGCCGAACTTCCGCGGGTCATCCGCGATCGGACAGAACGTTTTGGCTATGTCCCGTTCTCGGCGATGGTGCTCGGAGCTGACAGCTATCTGGACATAACAGTCACTGGTGATACCGCCATGATTGCAAGTAAGCTTGAGGACCATCCCCTTCAGATCAAAATGCGAAGGGAAGGCGAAGTTTGGCGGATAGTCGGGGTCGAAGACGAACAACTCGCCACCGACATTGCCAGCAAGATCGGACAAGAGATCATTTCGATCGCTACGGACGGCCCTGCCGAAACGGCGGATAAATATGGCGGAATAGGAAATCTGGCGGATCTCTTAAAGCAGGCTGAAAAACTAATACAATGAATAAGGAAAAGTCGTTCGAAACCTCTCTCGCCGAGCTTGAGGACATTGTAAATAAGCTCGAGGCTGGTGACCTTCCACTGGAGTCCAGCCTGGAGCTTTTTGAAACGGGGATTCGGCTTTCGCGGGAGTGCCGGGACCGCCTATCTAAGGCCGAACGGCGCATCGAGATTCTCATGAAAAATGCCGACGGCAGCCTGACCGCTAAAACCATCGACCCCGAGGATCTCCGCTCCTACTAACTACGGCTTTTTAGGCTGGGCCTTTCGCTGCTGAAGCAGGTCACAGACCTGATAGGCCCCAGTCGGGTCGATCGCGGTGCGGCCGACCTCCACGTGCTGTATTTTTCCTTCCTTATCTACGACAAAAGTCGCCCGGGCACCGTAGCCTGACGTTTCGTTATAGAGTCCGTAATCTTTGGTCGCTGTCCGTTTCCAGTCGCTGAGAAGAGGGTACTTTACGCCGATGTCTTCGGCGAACCTCTTATTAGAAGCGAAGCTGTCCATGCTAATGCCAAGTACCTGTGTTTCCGTTGCGTCGAATTTTGCGATATCAGACTGATACGCTTTGAGCTGCTGCGTTCAGCCGCCGGTGAAGGCGAGCACGTAGAAGGCAAGAACGACATTCTTCTTGCCGCGGTAATCGCTGAGCTTGACGGGATTGCCTGTGGTATCGCGAAGCTCGAAATCCGGCGCGGTATCGCCGACTTTGAGTTTTGTAACTGGTGCCTGCGGCGTCTGGGCGAACGATCCTACAGCCACAAATAAGGCGACGAGAGTGATCGCAATAGATCTTTTCATAATACTGCTCCAACAAAGAAAATGCCGCCGCCCGACGATACCGGACGGCGACATAAGCTTAGCATAGGCTGGCTCAATTACTAATCTCTGGAACTGAAGATAGTCAGTATGTACCAGAAGAGCAGGGCCACACTTGCAAACAGCGTCAGCGATGCCGCTACATGCTGTCTCGTATTGAACTGATGCAGCACATTCGACGTTTGATAGAGGATCGATGTCGCGGCGAAACCTACCATAATGAAGGCAAACACGCTGCCGAGCGAGAAGCCGAATATCGCGCTCGCTACGATAAAGCCGAGGGCCATAAATCCGCCGATGGCAAGAACCGGTCCGAGAAAGCTGAAATCGGTACGTGTCAAAAAGACTGTCATTGAGAGGCCCGCGAACAATCCAAGTGTAACGATACCGGCCTTCATTAACACGGAGCCGTCGCCCGCATAATAGGTCGAGATCATGATCAGCGGGACAAAGATGATCGCCTGAGCCACTATGAAGATCCCGAGCCCGAGATACTGCGTTACCTGTGACGTGTCAGATGTTGCCCACCGGTTGGCCAGGTAGGAAACTCCCATAAACAAACCGAGCACTAACAGCCAGCCCATCGACCCGCCGCTGAAGATGACGGATGCGATCAGATCCGCGGCCCCGGACATAAACAGGAACCCCTCGACGGCGATAAAAGCCAAAATCGCGGCGGCAAGGAGCATGTAAGTTTTACGAATAAATTCGGCACGTTCGACCGGTAAGGCCTCGGCCGCTGAATTTCCAAATGTAGAAGTGAAATTATCCATAGTGTTTCTCTGAGCTATTAGATGATGATTTTCGAAATTAGTTTACTGATATCACGTGACCTCAGACGCCTTCGGCCCTTTGAATATCGACTCAACGCTCCATATGCCAGACCCGCGGGCGGCGATGTAAAGGAAGACGAAACAATATAATACGGCAAGCTCGCCGCGATTGACTATAGGCAGAAATGCCGCAAAGGAAAAATGTCCGATAAAATAAGCCGCCGCCATCAGTCCGCTGGAGAGAAATGCAGCGATCGAGGTGAACAGGCCGATCATGATCAGGATCCCGCCCAGCAGCTCGATGGTGCCGGCGATTGCCATCATCGCACTGATGCCGTCGCCTCCGCCGCCTTGTCGGGGCGGGTAACCCAGCAGCTTCTGCGTCCCGTGCCAGAAGAACAGGAACCCTGAAACGATCCTAAGCAGTGCATAAAAATATTCCGCGTAACGTCCAAGAAAACTTTCCATTAACCATCCTCCAATAAATTAGGTGGATTATACATTAGATACGGTGTGGGGTGATATTCGTTCCATCAGAGCATCATTAAAAAAGCTATGAACTCGGTTTGCCAGTCATCGGGACGAAGCGGACGGGGATCGTTCGTTTTTCCGTAACGCCCTTTTTGGTTTTGGTGATCAGCATCATTTCCTGATAAGAGGTGCCGACAGGAATGACCATTATTCCGCCGATAGCGAGTTGGTCGACGAGGGCTTTTGGCACCTCAGGAGGAGCGGCTGTCACAACGATGGCGTCAAACGGTGCATGCTCAGGCCAGCCAAGATAGCCATTGCCCTCCTTTGCGAAGACATTCTTATAACCCAGTTCCTTAAGCAGACTGCCGGACTGCCGGGCAAGCTCGGGAACGATCTCTATCGTATAGACCTCCCTCGCGATCTCGCCTAGAATCGCGGCCTGATAACCGGACCCGGTGCCTATCTCGAGCACCTTGTCCTTCGATGAGACCTTGGCTGCGTCGGTCATGTAGGCGACTATAAAAGGCTGCGAGATCGTCTGGTCGAGCCCGATGGGAAGCGGCGTGTCGGCGTAGGCATATTTCCGCTGCGGTTCCGGCATGAAGAGGTGACGCGGAACTTTCCGCATCGCCTTTAACACTTTATCGTTCCTTATCCCTCGAGCGCGTATCTGCTGCTCGACCATCTCACGACGTTCTTTGCTGAACTCATCCTGGACAAGCTCGATCTCCTGCTCATCTCCGCCGACAACGTCCTCCGACCTCGCATAGTCCTGACAGGCCAGCAGCGTGAGCAGCAGAAAGAAAAGTAGTGCCAACGATCTATTCATAAGTCCTGTATCTAAGACTATGATGCAAAAAATATGAGGGAAAAAGGCACTAATCGAGCCGCAGATAAACGAAATAGGACATCACGGCCATCAGCACAGCGAATCCGATAGCTCCCCAGACGATGAATTTATTCCGCCTGCCGAAAATTAGCTGCCAAGATCCAGCCAGGGCCGTCGCGAAACCAAAAACGATAATAAAGGCAAATAATGCCAAGATTGCCAGCAGTTGGTCATCCGTTCCGGTGAAACTCGGACCGCCGTCCGCACTCGGCTTGGCCGCATCGATCGCCAGCATGGTCAGCCATGACATAAATGCTATCAGAAAGCCGCCGAGAGCGATCATGATCACGCCTCGTACTCGCACGCCGCTGCTTGCCTGAAGCGGGCCGCGGCATCGCGGGCAAGCCGATTCGGCGGTAGACTCCTGAAATCCGCATTTGTAGCAGTAACGCAATTTGGTGACGGCCGCGTTCATGGATAGTAAATTAGTATGTAAAGCTGTTTAGCGCAAGGGCGTGTCTAGTCGGAAAAGGCGGCCACGAAATGACCGCCTCGTTGATGTTATGGTTTTATTCCGCCTTGCCGACTGCCTTTAGCGGCTCAGGTTCCGGCCTGGGCGCGGCGAGGCCCAACTCGGGCGAACGCCACAGGTTTGAAACAAGCAGCTCACGAATAAAGGTCATTTCCTTGGGCAGCCGATCGTACAGCTTGAAGAACAGATCGTCGTGCATGGCGATCTCCTTTAGCCACATGTCGCGGTCGATGTTCATCACCTGTTCAAACTGCTCTTTTGAGAAATCGAGCCCGCGCCAATCCATGTCCTCGTATCGCGGCATCCATCCAAGAGGAGTTTCCACACCGATCGATTTACCGCGGGCACGCTCGACAACCCATTTCAGGACCCGCATATTCTCGCCGAAGCCGGGCCAGAGGAATTTTCCGTCCTCGCCCTTGAGGAACCAGTTGACCGAGAAAATTCGTGGGGGTGCGGGGATTTGACGGCCGAAATCGAGCCAGTGGGCAAAATAATCGCCCATATGATAACCGGCAAACGGCAGCATCGCGAACGGATCACGGCGGACCTCGCCAATATTGCCGAATGCGGCAGCGGTCATTTCAGAGCCCATCGTAGCGGCCATATAGACACCGAATGCCCAATTGAATGACTGCTGAATGAGCGGAACAACGCTATTTCGACGACCTCCGAATATAAACGCCGACACAGGCACGCCCCTGGGATCGTCAAAACGATCGTCGGCCACGGGGCACTGGGTGATCGGGGCGGTAAAACGCGAATTGGGGTGGGCCGCTGCCTTTTCGCTCGAGGGCGCCCAATCGTTCCCCTGCCAGTCGATCGCATGTGCGGGCGGTTCGCCGTCCATCCCTTCCCACCAGATGTCGCCTTCATCCGTAAGAGCCACGTTCGTGAAGATCGTGTTTTCCTTGATCGAGTCCATCGCGTTTGGGTTGGTCTTGTAATTTGTTCCCGGTGCGACACCGAAAAATCCGAATTCCGGATTGATCGCGTGCAGTTTGCCGTGTTCATTGGGCTTGATCCACGCAATATCGTCGCCGACGGTCGTGATCTTCCAGCCTTCGTCCTGAAATTCCTTCGGCGGGATAAGCATCGCGAAATTTGTCTTGCCGCATGCCGATGGAAACGCGGCACAAACATAGTCTTTCTGGCCGTCTGGCGATTCAACACCGACGATCAGCATATGTTCGGCGAGCCAGCCCTGGGCACGTCCGAGCGTGGACGCAATTCGCAGCGCAAGGCACTTTTTGCCGAGCAGCGCGTTCCCGCCGTAGCCTGATCCATACGAAACGATCGAATTTTCCTCGGGGAAATGGACAATGTACTTGTCCTTCGGGTCAGGTGAGCACGGCCACGCGACATCGGCTTGCCCTTCGCTCAAAGGCATTCCAACCGAGTGCAAACAGCGTGTGAATTCGCCGCTGCCGAGAGCATCAAGCGCCTTCGTGCCCATGCGGGTCATGATCTTCATGTTCACGGCCACATAGGGCGAATCGGTGATCTCGATACCGAACTGCGAGATCGGCGATCCGATCGGTCCCATGCAGAAAGGCACGACGTACATCGTGCGGCCCGTCATACAGCCGTCAAATTTCTTTTTGAGGATGGCCTTCATCTCGGTCGGTGCCATCCAGTTGTTGGTCGGCCCGGCATCGCCCTTCGCAATGGAGCAGATATAGGTGCGGTCCTCTACACGCGCCACGTCCGACGGATGCGAGCGGGCAAGGAATGAATTCGGCCGCTTTTCTTCGTTGAGTTTGATAAAGGTGCCGGCATCGACCATTTCCTGGCACAAACGGTCATACTCTTCCTGCGAGCCATCGCACCAGTAAACTGAATCGGGTTTACACAATTCAACCGCGTCAGTTACCCAGCGGATCAGCCCCTCGTTGGTGACGTTAGACGGGATGTTCAAATCGATCATAGTTTTAGATTTTCTCCAATCAGAAGATTTTATCCGATTATCGCACGAAAAACTAAGTAAACAGATAATAAGTCACTATATTTGAAATTATTCGCCGGGCTTATAAAAGAGAGTCATACTGATTAGTGAATGGATTAACTAGTTTCTCCGGCCGTCAGAAACCGCTCACTTCGAGCAGGCTTCGACATTATCGCCGCCTTCGCCCGCACCGACAAACGCCTGCGGCTCGCCGGCATTTGAAGGTTATGAGAACAGTTGTCGGTGGTCGGTGGTCGGTGTCAGTTGTCAGTTGTCAGTGGTCAGTGGTCAGAACCGGGAGCGATAGCGACTGGGTTCTTTCGTATTAACAGATCTTTGGAGACCCAATCCAAAAGCACAGTTGTCAGTTGTCGGTGGTCAGTGGTCAGAACCGGGAGCGATAGCGACTGGGTTCTTTTCGTATTAGCAGATCTTTGAAAAACCAGAATCACTAGCTCTCGCGTCAGTTACGGCTGGTTCGACACGCCTGCCTGGCCGGCCGCTTAAGTTAAACTGTGAGAACAAAAAGTACAAGTTTGTTTTCGGGGGCGGGAGATCGTCACCCCATTCATGCATTCTACCGCCGAGTAGTTTTATTCCAACCGTACCCCTTAACGAAACCAGGATTTTTTGCATGTTAATAGCAAATGAAGATGTCCGGTTTTGTTAGCACATCAAATGTCCGGTTTGGTGAGTTTGAGAAAAAGGTGCGAGCACCTTTTTCTCAGAGCCACCAGGTTTGGAAACTACCCGTTTAATGGGTGTTCCATCCTCTGAATATTTACCTAGCTGCTGTGGTCCGTAGCCGATGGTGATGGTTTCGTCGGCGTGCTGATAGACGGTCACTCGGCAGCCTTCCATGGAACGTCGCCATGTTTGCCGGTCGATCTGGAGGACCAGATTATTAAATCTGACGGTGTCTCGGTTGACCGTTCTCTCGGTTTGGATCGAAAAAACAAGTCCCAGGTCCTGACGAGTGCAGGGGACAAAGGCCGAGGAACCGGGCTCGTGGCCGGGAACCGAAAAGCGCCGGTTGAACTCACGAATATAGCTTCTCTTGAGAAACTGATTCACCTGAGCGGGTGTCGTTAAGCCTCTTAATCGGATCTCCTGCGGCAGTCGCCCCTGCCATGTTTTGAAGCTCCGCTCTCCGCGGCCCCTTGCCTGCGGAGAGTATGCCGGGATCATGCGGATGCCGAGGTCTCTCAATGCACGGCCTACCTGGGTGAGTGCCTGCTTGTCGACCGGCTCTCCGGCCTTTGGGGTGAGCCAGAAGTGGCTCGCACGGTCCGAGTATAAAGAACAGAACACGCCTTTCTTTTCAATGACCTCCCTAATACCTGCCATTACTGTCATAGTTGATTCCTGGCCCACCAGCTGGGCGTGATAGATCTCGGAGGTGGCATCGTCCATGAGCACGATCAGATCGTACCAGCGATCGTCGCCGAACCACTGGTGCTGTGACCCGTCGATATGCAGCATCATCCCTTTCACAGGCTTTCTCTCTCGCCGCTTCCGGTGCTTCTTCCTCGGCCTATCTTTTGCCACCAGTCCCGACCCCTGAAGCAGGGCCTTGACCCATGTATAACTAACCTTCAAAGAATGCTTCTCTACCAGCTTCTCGTGAAAATGACGCACGTTAAAGTCGAAATACTCGTCCCGGTACAGCCTTATCACCTCTTCGATAACCGCTACAGGTATTCGCCTCGGACTCTCCTTGCCCACACGGCCGTCATGTAAACCGTTAAATCCTACCTCCTCATACTTTTCCCTGACCCGTCGGAGATGACGGCAACTCATTCCTAAGATCTCCGCCGCCTCTATCCAACTGATCTTCTTCGCATACGCCCTCAATATGATCTCTTCTCTTTTCATTGCTCGCTCCCA